>JAJRUE010000205.1 GCA_024277955.1 Alphaproteobacteria bacterium
ATGCCGACATCCGCGCGATGATGTATGAACGGCTGGCCGGCTGGACGCGGCGGATGTCGCAGCGGGTCACGATCTCGGACCGGCAGATCATCGAATCGCGGGAAAAATCCTGGCGCAAGGGGATCCTGATAGGCATTGCCGACCCGTCCGAAATCGACCCGGACCTTGCCGCGCCCTATCAGAAAAGCATCAAACAGGACTGGACGAAATAACTCGCGCCATATGCGCAGACGCGCAACTGGTCCTATCAACCAGCCCCTTTTGGCCCTATTGCCAGACCCCCGGCCATGCTGTCACTATGCGCATGCCCCAAGGCACGTCCGGGGCCCCGAATTCACGCATCATTTCTCGCCTCGTCAAAAGGAGCCCCGCCATGGACACGACCCTTTCCGCCAACGACATTTCCGGCCTGGTCGAGGCTGACCGCGCCCATGTCTGGCACCATCTGATCCAGCAGAAGCCCTTTGAAACCGTTGATCCGCGCATCATGGTCGAAGGCAAGGGCATGCGCGTCTGGGACGCCACCGGCAAGGAATTCCTGGACGCGGTGTCGGGCGGGGTCTGGACCGTCAACGTCGGCTACGGGCGCGAAAGCATCGCGAATGCGGTGCGCGACCAGCTGGTGAAGCTCAACTATTTCGCAGGTTCGGCCGGGTCGATCCCCGGCAGCCAGTTCGCCGAAAAACTGATCGAAAAGATGCCCGGCCTCAGCCGCGTCTACTACACCAACTCGGGCAGCGAAGCGAACGAAAAGGTGTTCAAGATGGTCCGCCAGATCGCTCACAAGCGCTACGGCGGCAAGAAGCACAAGATCCTGTATCGCGAACGCGACTACCACGGCACCACCATCACCGCGCTGTCGGCCGGCGGCCAGCCCGAGCGTAACGCGCTTTACGGCCCCTACACGCCGGGGTTCGTCGAGGTGCCGCACTGCCTGGAATATCGCGCCCAGTGGGATGTGGAAAACTACGGGATGCGCGCCGCCGACGCCATAGAAGAGGTGATCCTGCGCGAAGGCCCCGACACCATCGGCGCGCTCTGCCTGGAGCCGGTGACCGCCGGGGGCGGCGTGGTGCCGCCGCCCGACGGATACTGGGAACGGGTGCAGGAGATCTGCCGCAAATACGACATCCTGCTGCATATCGACGAAGTCGTCTGCGGCATGGGGCGCACCGGCGTCTGGTTCGGCTACCAGAACTACGGCGTGAAGCCGGATTTCGTGACCATGGCCAAGGGCGTGGCTTCGGGCTATGCGGCCATCGCCTGCGTTGCGATCACCGAAGAGGTGTTCGAGATGTTCAAGGAAAACCCCGACGATCCGCTGGACTATTTCCGCGACATCTCCACCTTTGGCGGCTGCACCGCGGGGCCGGCGGCGGCGCTGGAAAATGTGCGCATCATCGAAGACGAAGGCCTGCTGCAAAACACGCTCAACATGGGCGAACGGATGATGGGGAACCTGCGCGCGCTGATGGAAAAGCACGCGGTGATCGGCGATGTGCGCGGCAAGGGGCTGTTTTGCGGCGCCGAGCTGGTCGCCGACCGCGCCACCAAGGAACCGGTGGACGAAAAGCAGGCCCAGGCGGTGGTTGCCGACTGCATGGCGCAAGGGGTGATCATCGGCGTCACCAACCGGTCGCTGCCGGGGTTCAACAACACGCTGTGCTTCAGCCCGGCGCTGATCTCGACCCCCGACGACATCGACCAGATCACCGACGCAGTGGACAAGGCGCTGAGCAAGGTTTTCGGCTGATCCCGGGGCGAAATACCCGCCGAAAACCGCCCAAAGCGGCCCTGGATCGCGCCCAAACCGGGCGCGGTCCCCTTGATATGACGCCGGAAAGCGGCAATACCCGGATCAAAAGGGGTGTTTCATGGGTTTGCCGGTCCGGGACCAGCTACGATACTGGGGGATCGCCGCGGCGGTTTTCTTCTTTTTCCTGTGGCTGCTGGGAAATGTGATCCTGCCGTTCGTGCTGGGCGGGGCCGTGGCCTATTGCCTGGACCCGATCGCCGACCGGCTGGAAAAGATCGGCTTCAGCCGGTTGCTGGCGACCATCACCATCACCTTTGTCGCCGGGGTGATTTTCGTGCTTGGGGCGCTCTTGGTGGTGCCGATGCTGGTCGATCAGATGATCGGCCTGTTTGACGCCGCCCCGCAGATCATCGCCAATTTCAAAACCTTCCTGGCCGACAAGTTCCCGGCCATCCTGGACAGCAACAGCCAGTTGAGCAAGTCCCTGTCGGCCATCGGCGAAACCATCCAGGCCAAGGGCGGCGCGCTGCTGAGCGGGGTTTTGTCCTCGGCCGCGGGGCTGATCAACATCGTGGTGCTGGTCGTGATCGTGCCGGTCATCACCTTTTATTTGCTGATGGACTGGGATCACATGGTCGCCAGGCTGGATGCGCTGATCCCGCGCGACCACGCCCCGGTGGTGCGCCAGCTGGCCCGCGACATCGACACCACGCTGGCCGCTTTCATCCGCGGCCAGGGCACGGTCTGCCTGGTGCTGGGCACCTACTATGGGGTCGCACTGATGCTGGTGGGGCTGCAGTTCGGGCTGGTGGTCGGCTCGATCGCCGGGCTGATTTCCTTCATCCCCTATGTGGGCGCGCTGGTCGGCGGCACGCTGGCCATCGGGCTGGCGCTGTTCCAGTTCTGGGGCGACTGGATCTGGATCGGCGCGGTGGCCGCGATATTTTTCGCAGGCCAGTTCCTGGAAGGCAATATCCTGACCCCGAACCTGGTGGGCAGCAGCGTCGGGCTGCACCCGGTCTGGCTGATCTTCGCGCTGTCGGCCTTTGGCACGCTTTTCGGCTTTGTCGGCCTGCTGGTGGCGGTGCCGGTGGCCGCCGCCATCGGGGTGATCGTGCGCTTTGCCATCGTCCGCTACCAGGAAAGCCGCCTTTACCAGGGCGAACACGGCGAAACCGGGCAGCCGGACAACTGACATGGCCGAACAGCTTGCCTTTGACCTGCCGGCGCGACCGGCGCTTGGACGTGACGATTTCTTCGTCTCGCCCGCCAACCGCACCGCCGTTTCCTGGATCGAGTCCTGGGTCGACTGGCCCGGCGGCAAGCTGCTGCTGGCCGGGCCGAAAAGCGCGGGCAAGACCCATCTCGTGCACGTCTGGGCCGGGCTGTGCGACGCCCAGGTGGTCGAGGCCGACCGGCTGAACCGGCTGGATATCAACGCCGCGGTGCAGTCCTGCCCCAGGATCGCGGTTGAAAACATCGACCGGATCGCCGGCGATGCCGCCTGCGAACAGGCGCTGTTTCACCTGCACAACCTGGCGCTGGCCGATGGCGGGCGGCTGCTGATGACCTGCACCCTGCGCGCGCCCCGCTTTGATCTGCCCGACCTGCAAAGCCGCGTCTCGGCGTCCCCGGCGGTGCAGCTGGAAGCCCCCGATGACGCGCTGCTTTCGGCGGTGATGGTCAAGCTGTTCGCCGACCGGCAGATCAACGTTCCGGCCAGCGTGATCACCTATCTCGCCACCCGGATGGAACGCAGCTTTGACCGGGCCGCGGCGCTGGTCCGGGCGATCGACGCCGCGGCGCTGGCCCGCAAGCGCCCGATTACCCGCGCGCTGGCGGCCGAGGTTCTGGACAAGCTCTCGGATGGCGGGGCATGATGCGCCACGATCCCGCAACCTGCACCCCGGACAGCGCCCGCATGACCCCTGCAGAATTCCTGACCGCCCCGTTTCCTGCGCCCGTCGCCTTTGACGGGCTGGACCTGCGCGGCCCGAAACGGTTTTTCAACCGCGAACTCAGTTGGTTGGCCTTTAACTGGCGGGTGCTGGAAGAAGCCGGCAACATCCGCGTGCCGCTGCTGGAACGGCTGCGCTTCCTGTCGATTTCGGCCACCAACCTGGACGAATTTTACACCGTGCGCGTCGCCGGCCTGCGCGAACTGGCCCAGGCCGGCAACACCACCCCCGCCGCCGACGGGCTGACGCCGGCCGAACAGCTGGTGCTGATCAACCGCGAAGCGCGCGAACTGATGCAGGCCCAGCAATCGGCCTGGAACGACCTGCGCGACGAAATGCAGGCCGAAGGCATCATCCTGTGTTCGCGCGACCGGCTGGACGACGACGACCGCGCGCATCTCGAACAGACCTTCCTGGAACAGGTGTTTCCGGTGCTCTCGCCGCTGGCCATCGACCCGGCGCACCCGTTCCCCTTCATCCCCAACACCGGCTTTGCCCTGGCGCTGCAACTGGAACGCAAATCCGACAAGCGCCCGCTGCAGGCGCTTTTGCCGATCCCGCACCAGATCGACCGTTTCCTGCCGCTTCCCGGGCGCGACGGTCAGCAGCGTTTCCTGCCGATGGAAGAACTGCTGCTGCTGCACCTGGGCGCGCTGTTTCCCGGCTACAAGACCAAGGGGCACTGCGCCTTTCGGGTGCTGCGCGACAGCGATCTCGAGGTCGAGGACGAGGCCGAAGACCTGGTGCGCGAATTCGAAGTCGCCCTGAAACGCCGCCGGCGCGGCGAAGTGGTGCGCCTGAAGATCACCGCCGACGCCCCCGCCGGGCTGCGCAGCACGATCATGCGCGAACTGCATGCCGGCGAAGACGCGGTGGTCGAGGTGCGCGGCATGCTCGGGGTGTCGGACCTCAAGGAACTGGTGCTCGACAACCGGCCCGACCTGCAATGGCCCAGCTTCACCCCGCGCGTGCCCGAGCGTGTGCAGGACCACGACGGCGATATGTTCGCGGCGATCCGTTCCAAGGACATGCTGCTGCACCACCCTTACGAAACCTTCGACATGGTGGTGCGCTTCCTGCAGCAGGCGGCGCGCGATCCGAACGTGCTGGCGATCAAGCAGACCTTTTATCGCACCTCGCGCGACAGCCCGATCGTCGCCGCCCTGTGCGAAGCGGCGGAAAACGGCAAGTCGGTCACGGCGCTGGTCGAACTGAAAGCGCGCTTTGACGAAGCCGCCAACATCCGCGTGTCGCGCCGCCTGGAACGCGCCGGCGCCCATGTGGTCTACGGCTTCATCAACTACAAGACCCACGCCAAGATCAGCACCGTGGTGCGCCGCGAAGGCGGCAAGCTGGTCACCTACACCCATTACGGCACCGGCAACTACCACCCGATCACCGCGCGCATCTACACCGACCTTTCGCTTTTTACCTGCGATGCGGCGCTGGGGCGCGACGCCACCAAGGTGTTCAACTACCTGTCGGGCTACGCCCAGCCCGAGGGGTTGGAAAACCTTGCGATTTCGCCGATCAACCTCAAGGAAACCCTGCTGGACAGGATCGCGCGCGAAGCCGAATACGCCCGCGACGGCAAACCCGCCGAAATCTGGGCCAAGATGAATTCCATCGTCGATGCCGACGTGATCGACGCGCTCTATGCCGCCTCGGGCGACGGGGTCAGGATCAACCTGGTGGTGCGCGGGATCTGCGGGCTGCGCCCCGGCATCAAGGGGCTGAGCGAAAACATCCGCGTCAAGTCCATCGTCGGGCGCTTTCTGGAACATTCGCGCGTCGTGTGTTTCGGAAACGGCCATGGGCTGCCTTCGAAAAAGGCCGCGGTGTTCATTTCTTCCGCCGACTGGATGGGGCGCAACCTGGTGCGGCGGGTGGAAACCCTGGTGCAGATCAAGAACGCCACCGTCAAGGCGCAGATCGTCAGCCAGATCATGGCCGCCAACCTTGCCGACGTGGCCCAAAGCTGGGTGCTGCAACCCGATGGCCGCTATCAGCGCGCCGATGTCAGCGGCCAGGACAACCCGTTTTCCTGCCACCGGTTCTTCATGGAAAACCCGTCGCTTTCCGGGCGCGGATCGGCCGGGGCGTCCGATGTGCCCGAGCTGACCCACTCAAAGGACTGAGCCCATGGACGGCGACCCGGAACCCGGCCCCGAACCCGGCCCCAAGACCCAGCCCCGACGCCGCAGCCGCGATGAAATGGTGCCCTTCGGACGGCCCCTGTTCGAAGACCCCGCCGCGCGCGCGCTGTCGCGGGTCGGGGTGGTGGATGTGGGCTCGAACTCGGTGCGGCTGGTGGTTTTTGACGGGGCGGCGCGCAGCCCGGCCTATTTCTACAACGAAAAGATCATGTGCGCGCTGGGCCGGGGCCTGGGCGAAACCGGGCGGCTGAACCCGGATGGCCGCCGCCGCGCGCTGGCCGCGATCCGCCGCTTTCAGCTGCTGGCTGAAGGCATGGGGCTGGCGCCGCTGACCGCCGTGGCCACCGCCGCGGTGCGCGAGGCCACCGATGGCGCGGATTTCTGCGCCGAGGTCTTGCGCGAAACCGGTCTGCGGGTCTGGGTGATCGACGGCGCTGAAGAAGCCCGCCTGTCGGCCCAGGGGGTGCTGCTTGGCTGGCCCGAGGCGCGCGGCTTGGTCTGCGATATCGGCGGTTCGTCCATGGAACTGGCCGAGGTTGGAAATGGACAAGTCGGCAAGCGGATTACCTCGCCACTGGGGCCTTTGAAGTTGCAAAACATCAAGGGCGGCAAGAAGGGCCTCAAGGCCCACATCCGCGCCACCATGGAAGATCTCGCCACCGAGATGGGCCGCGATCACAAGCGCCTTTTTCTGGTGGGCGGCAGCTGGCGGGCGATCGCGCGGCTCGACATGGAACGGCGCGGCTACCCGCTGCACGTGCTGCACGAATACCGGATGACCCCGAAATCGGTGCGCGAGACCCTGAAATGGATCGCCGAAAACGACATCGCCGAACTGCGCGCGCGCACCAGCACCTCGGAAGCGCGCATGACGCTGGTGCCGATCGCCGCCGAGGTGCTGCGCCAGTTGGTCAAGACCTTTCGCCCCGGGGAAATCGCGGTGTCCAGCTACGGCATCCGCGAGGGCATGCTTTACGAACAGATGCCCGAACGCGCCCGCAACCGCGACCCGCTGATCGAAGCCTGCCGCTTCGCCGAAAGCCGCGACGCGCGCCGCCCCGGTTTCGGGCGCGCGCTTTACAGCTTCATCCGCCCGATCTTTCGCGGCGAGCGCGCTGAAACCCGCCGCCTGGTCAAGGCCGCCTGCCTGCTGCACGACGTGACCTGGCGCGCGCATCCCGACTACCGGGCCGAGGTCTGTTTCGACAACGCCACCCGCGCCAACCTGGGCGGGCTGACCCATGGCGAACGGATATGGCTGGGGCTGGCGCTGCTGCACCGCTACAAGAAGAACCGCGACGGATCGCGGTTTTCCGAACTGTTCGAACTGCTCGACCAAAAGCGCATCCGTCAGGCCGAAAGCGTCGGCAAGGCGATGCGCTTTGGCGCGATGTTTTCGGTCGAAGACCCGGAAACCATGGCGCGGCTGAAATGGCAGCCCAAGAAAAAGGTGCTGACGCTGCGGCTCAGCCCGAAGGGTTGCGATCTGTTCGGCGAGGTGGCCGAAGCGCGTTTCAAGGCGCTGGCCGAGGCGCTGGGCGCCGAAACCGTGGTCCGGCGGTCGTCGCGTTTCTGAACGCGGGCCCGGCTACAGTTCGATTTCACCGTTTTCACCGGGCGCAGGCAGATCGGGCGCCCCGGGGCCGGGCACCAGCGGCACCTTGCGCCGGATGATGATGTCTCCGTTGGGCAGCATTTCCGGGAACTCGTAGGCGTTCAGATCAAGCAGGCGGCCCTGGAACTCGATCCTGGCGTTGCCAAGCTCTTTCAGGAAACCCTGCAGCAGCAGCCGGGTGCCCTGTTCCAGAAGGGTCATGCCCTGTTTCATGTCGGTGCGCGCGTCCTGGGCCCGGGCGGGCATCCCTGCCAGGACCGCGACCACAAGGATGATCATCGAAGGTTTCATGCCCCCAATATAGGGCGGCGCGCGAAAATTGGTAGCGTTACAGGTCCAGATCCAGGGTTACCGGGAAATGGTCGGATGCCTGCAGCAGGGCTTCGCGCAGCTCTGGCGTCTCGAAACAGGCCCTGTCGTCGAACGGGTGCCAGATCCGCCAGGACGGCCGTTGCGCCATCAGATCGTCCGACACCATGATGTAGTCCAGCAGCGCTTCGAGGTAGCGGTTCCGATCCGCGATGAAAAACCGCGACGTCGTGGGCATCGCCCCCAGCTTGCGGGTCAGCCCCATGCGGGCATGGGGGTCGTGCAGGCGTTCGCCATCGCCTTCGCCCATCACGATCTCGACGCTGGACCGGCCAAACAGCTTTTCGTATTCATCGAGACCCGGACCGTCGTTGAAATCGCCCATCACGATCACACTGTCGCCGGCGGCCAGGTGGTCTTCGACGCGGTTGCGCAGCCAGATGCTTTGGGCCAGCTGCTTGCGCCGGTTCTCGATCGACAGGCGCATCACCTGTTCGGGCGTCCGGGCCCCGTAGGGCGCCTTGGACTTGATATGCACCCCGATCAGGCGCAGCGCGCGGCCCGAATGCAGGGTCACCGCGGCTTCCAGCGGCGGCTTGGAGAACCGCACCACCTCGGGCGCCTTGTCGGTGTCCAGATCCCAGCGGAACGCCCCGTCAAAGCGCGGCGCGCCCCCGGCCCCGTGTTTTCCGGTCGCCCCGCCCCTGGGATCGTGCCGCGCGGTCAGGACATCGGGATCGTAGAGCAGCGCGATTTCCTGCTGGGTATCGTTGGTGAAGCCCACCAGGGCCTTGCGGCAGCGCAACCGATAGCGCGCGGCGAAGTTTTCCAGCGCCTGCACCGTCGATCTGCGCCTGCTGCCGCCGGGGGCCTCGATCACCATGACCGCATCCGCGTCGATCGCGGTGAACACGATGCCAAGCGCGCCGAGTTGCCGGGCGCGCGTCACGTCGCGCCGGGCCGACCGGCCGTCGTCTTCCAGCAGCCTGCCATCGTCATCGAACAGCGCATCGAACCATTCGACATTGTAGGTTGCCAGCCGCATCAGGCCGCGCCCTTGCGGATTTCCTCGTAGGCGTTGTTGGCGGCGATCAGGCGTTTTTCGGCCAGCCTGACCATTTCTTCGGGCACGCCGCGCGCCGCCAGCCGGTCGGGGTGGCAGTCGCGCACCATCTGCCGCCAGGCGGCGCGGGCGGCTTCCAGATCGGCCCCCGGTTCCAACCCCAGAACCTGATAGGGATCGGGGGCGGCATCGGGCACGAAACGCGCGCGCAGGCTGCGAAACTGCGCCTCGGAGAGCCCGAAAATCATCGCGACCCGTTCCAGAAAGGCGTCTTCGTTCGGGTGATAGGTGCCGTCGGCCATGGCGATGTGAAACAGCCCCTCCATCAATTCGCACAGGGTGCCGCCGGTTTCGGAAAACATCCGCTTGATGCGGCGGGCATATTCTTCGTAGCCGGCCACATCCTGACGGGCCAGGTTGAAGACGCGCGCGGCGTTTTCCTCTTCTTCGGGGGGGATGCGGAACACTTGGCGAAACGCGGTGACCTCGTCGCGGGTCACCTGGCCGTCGGCCTTGGCCATCTTGGCGCTGAGCGCGATGACCGCGATGGTAAAGGCCACCGTGCGTTCGGGCGGGGTGCGCAAACGTTCGAAAACCGCCGACAGCGGTTCGCCCTGCCGCAGGGCCGAAAGGGCATCGCCGATGCGCGTCCAAAGTGACATGAGCGCCTCTTAGACGTTTTCCCGCCCGCTGTCAGCGGTTTGCGGAAAAAACTGTCAGCGCGCCCAGACCGGTTGCACCGGCCCGCCGGGGGTCTTGATCGTGCAGCCGATGGCGGGGGCCTCTGCCGTTTCGACCACGATCCGGCTGTCGTCGTCGTCCAGGCGAGGCAGCGCCGAACGCAGCATGTCGGCCCGCGGATAACGCAGGCTCAGACGCTCCATCCGCAACCCCGCATCCGGCAAATGCGCGGCGGGGTGGGTGTCGCCGTGCCACTGGATCAACCCCGGATAGATCCCGTCGAAGGGAAGGATGCCACCCTGCGGTATGGTAATCGCCCAGCGGAAATCGCCGCGGCTCAACGCGGTGATGCGCCCGACCCCGCGCGGCGCGCGCGCGGCCGCCTGCGCAAGGTCATCGCAGCGCACGACCCAGTTGGTCAGCCGCGGTGGCCCGGAGAAACCATCCAGGCCGAACCAGCGCGCATGATCCGGCGCACGGGCCCCGGGATCGATTGCGATCACTTCGAGGTAGGCCTCGGGGCCCAGCGATAACAGCCGGTTATGGGTGCCCATATAGGCGTGCCGCCCGCCGGCAACCGGCGCGACGCCCAGCGTTTCCTCAACGAGCGCGGCGCCCTCTTCAAGGGTTTCGCAAGATATCACCAGATGATCCAGCCGCATGCCTCATCCCCCGCCGAGACCCGAAATCTTTCAAAGATTTCGGACCGTTTTCTTTGCAAGAAAACGGCGCCCTAGCCGCGCGCCTCGCGCACCAGTTTCAGAATGTCGCGGGCCGCCGCCGGGATATTCGTCCCCGGCCCGAAGATCGCCTTGACCCCGGCCTGCTTCAGGAAATCGTAGTCCTGCTGCGGGATGACCCCGCCGCAGATCACGATGATATCCTCGGCGTCCAGATCCTTCAGCGCCTCGATCAGCTTGGGCGCCAGCGTCTTGTGGCCCGCCGCCTGGCTGCTGATCCCGACGATATGCACGTCGTTGTCGACCGCATCCTGCGCCGCCTCGTCGGGGGTCTGAAACAGCGGCCCGACGTCCACGTCAAACCCGATATCGGCGAATGCCGTGGCGATCACCTTGGCGCCGCGGTCGTGCCCGTCCTGACCCATCTTCACCACCAGCATCCGCGGGCGGCGGCCTTCTTCCTCGGCGAATTTTTCCACGTCCTCCTGGATCGCGGCAAATTCTTCGTCGCCCTCGTAGGCCGCGCCGTAAACCCCGGCCAGCGTCTTTACCTCGGCCCGGTGCCGCCCGAATGCCTTTTCCATCGCCATCGAAATTTCTCCTACCGTGGCACGCGCCCGCGCCGCTTCCACCGCCAGTTCCAGCAGGTTCCCCTGCCCCGCGCGCGCCGCCGCCTCGAGCGCATCCAGCGCCGCTTTGCAGGCGGCCCCGTCGCGCCCGGCCCTGACCTGCGCCAGCCGGGCGATCTGCGCATCGCGCACCGCGGAATTGTCGATCTCGCGGATCTCGATCTCGTCTTCGCGCTCCAGCCGAAACTTGTTGACCCCGACGATCACCTCGTCGCCCCGGTCCACCGCCGCCTGCCTGCGCGCGGCGGCTTCCTCGATCCTGAGCTTGGGCATGCCCGAAGCAACCGCCTTGGTCATCCCGCCCATGTCCTCGACCTCTTCGATCAGCTTCCAGGCCTCGTCGATCAGATCGGCGGTCAGCTTTTCCACATAATACGACCCCGCCAGCGGATCGACCACCCTGGTC
>JAJRUE010000206.1 GCA_024277955.1 Alphaproteobacteria bacterium
CTCGAAGGTGGGCAGGATGCGCACTTCCACCGGCAGCATCAGGGTGATGAAGATCATCCAGAAGAACCCCATGCGGAAGGGGAACTTGAAATAGACGATGGCAAAGGCCGACAGCAGCGAAATCGCGATCTTGCCGATGGCAATGGACAGCGCCATCACCAGCGAATTCAGCAGCATCCGCCAGACCGGCGCGGTTTCGGTGCCCGACAGGCCGGAGCCGAAAAACGTCGCCTTGAGATTGACCCAGAACTGGTCGCCGGGCAGCAGCGGCAGCGGGATCTGGGTCATGCGCAGCGCATCATGGGTGGCGGCGACAAAGGTGATCCAGATCGGAAAGGCGATGATCGCCACCCCCAGCAGCAGGATCGCATGGGTCAGGAAGGCCAGGAACGGGCGGTTTTCAACCATCAGTATTCCACCTTTCGTTCGATATAGCGGAACTGCACCACGGTCATCGCGATCACCAGCACCATCAGAATCACCGATTGCGCCGCCGAGCCGCCCAGGTCCAGCCCCACGAAACCGTCGTTGAACACCTTGTAGACCAGGATCGTGGTGGCGTTGGCCGGCCCGCCCTGGGTGACCGCGTGGATGATCCCGAAGGTGTCGAAGAACGCATAGACCGCGTTGATCACCAGCAGGAAGAACGTGGTCGGCGATATCAGCGGGAAGATGATGGTCCAGAACCGCTTGAGCGGCCCGGCCCCGTCGATGGCGGCGGCCTCCACCACCGAACGCGGGATCGACTGCATCGCCGCAAGATAGAACAGGAAATTGTAGGCCACCTGCTTCCAGCTGGCGGCCATGATCACCAGCGCCATGGCCTCGCCGCCGTTCAGCTTGTGGTTCCAGTTGTAGCCCAGCATGTCCAGCCCGTAGGCCACGATCCCCAGCGTCGGGTTGAACATGAACACCCACAGCGCCCCGGCCAGCACCGGGGCGATCGCATAGGGCCAGATCAGCAGCGTGCGATAGGTGGTGGCGCCGCGCACCACCCGGTCGGCGAACCCGGCCAGCACCAGCGAAAACGACATCGACAGAAAGGCGACCGCGATGGAAAAGAAGGCGGTGCGCTTGAAGGCGCCAAGATACTGCGGATCCTGGAACAGAACCTGGAAGTTTTCGAACCAGACGAATTCTGTGGACAGGCCAAAGGCATCCTCGATCAGCATCGATTGCCACAGCGCCTGGCTGGCGGGCCAGATGAAGAATACCAGCGTGATCGCCACCTGCGGCGCGACCAGCAGGTAGGGCAGCAGGGATGTGGGAAAGTGAACGCGTTTGAGCACGGCCGGACCTCGGGAAAATTCGGTCGCGCCGCCCGAAACCCGGGCGGCGCGTTTTCTTGTTCAGCCTGGGCGCGTTACTTGATCGAACGCTCGAACTTGCGCAGCAGCGCGTTGCCGCGTTCCACGGCTGCGTCCATGGCTTCCTTGGCGGTCTTGTCGCCGGCCCAGAGCGCTTCCATCTCTTCGTTGATGATGTCGCGGATCTGCACGAAGTTGCCGAAACGCAGGCCCTTGGAATTGGGCGTCGGCGTGTTCAGGGACAGTTCCTTGATCGCCGTGTCGGTGCCGGGGTTGCTTTCGTAGAACCCCTGTTCCTGCGACAGCTTGTAGGCCGCCGTGGTGATCGGCACATAGCCGGTTTCCTGGTGCCACCAGGCCTGGACCTCGGGCGAGGACAGGTAGTTCAGGAACCTGGCCACGCCTTCGTATTCGGCCTGCGGCCGGCCCTTGAGCACCCACAGCGTCGCGCCGCCGATGATCGAGTTCTGCGGCTTGTCGGCCACCGCGGTATCGAGCGGCAGCATGGTCTGGCCAAAGTTGAATTCGGCCTGGCCCTTGATCGAGCCGTAATAGGCCGACGAGTTCATCCACATGCCGCATTCGCCGCCGGTGAACATCGGCAAGCTGTCGCCGCGCCGCCCGCCATAGACGAACAGCTTGTCCTTCTGCCAGTCGGCGATCTGCTGCAGCCGGTTTTCCACCGCGTCGTTGTTGAACACCAGTTCGGTATCGACCCCGGCGAAACCGTTTTCCTTGGTGCCGATGGGCAGGTTGTGCCAGGCGGAATAGTTTTCGATCATCACCCAGCTTTGCCAGCCGAAGGAAAAGCCGCATTTCATGCCGTTGGCGACCAGCTTTTCAGAAGCCGACTTGACCTCGTCCCAGGTGGTGGGAACCTTGGCGCCCGCCGCGTCCAGCGCGTCCTTGTTGTACCACAGCACCGGGGTCGAGCTGTTGAAGGGCATCGACAGCAGCTTTCCCTCGGGCGTCTGGTAGTAGGAAATCACCGCCGGCAGATAGTCGGACTTGTCGAACGACTGGCCGGTGTCGGCCATCAGATCCTCGACCGGGTAGACGGCGCCCTTGGCGGCCATCATGGTGGCGGTGCCGACCTCGAACACCTGCACGATGGCGGGCTGTTCCTTGGCCCGGAAGGCGGCGATCGCGGCGGTCATGGTTTCGGTGTAGTTGCCCTTGTAGACGGGCACGATCTTGTAGTCGGACTGGGTCGCGTTGAAGTCGGCGGCGATCTTGTCGACGCGCTCGCCGTTGGCGCCGCCCATGGCGTGCCACCACTGCACTTCGACCTGCGCGACGGCGGCGGAGGCAAAGGATATCGCAACCCCCGCGACCAGCGACCCGAATGTTACATGTTTCATGTCAAGGAACTCCCAGATGTTGAACAGAGCAATCGCGCGTCAGGCCCCGGCATCATCCGCCCCCTGGCCTTCGCCCGATTATCGTGGCGACAGGAAACCACGGGTGGAAACATAATTCAATTGAAAGTTTTATGACGAAAACTATAATATCATATTATGATTTTCGCATCCGTGGCCGGCTGACCCAGCAGGCGCGCCGCTGCACAGGGACAACGGGACCGGACCCGCCAATGGCCATCAGACTGAGACAGCTCGAAGCGTTCCGCGCGGTATCGCGGTCGGGCAACATCACGCGCGCCGCCGAAGAACTGGCGGTGTCGCAGCCCGCGGTCAGCCGGCTGCTGCGCGATTTTTCCGGCGAGGTCGGCTTTGAGCTGTTCCAGCGCCGCGACGGGCGCCTGGTGCCGACCCAGGAATCGCGCTACCTGCTGGGCGAGGTGGACCGCCTGCTGGCCAGCGTCCACCATATCGAGGAACTCACCAAGGATCTGCACGAACGCAAGGCCGGGCACCTGCGCATCGCCTGCCTGCCGGGGTTCGCCACCAGCCATCTGCCCGGCGTGGTGGCGCGGTTCCTGCGCGAACGCCCCGGGGTGACGGTGACGATCGAACCGGACCGGCCGGAGCGCATCCTGGAATGGATCATCGGCGAACAATATGACTTCGGCATCACCGACGGCTTTACCGACCACCCGGCGGTGCAGGCGGAAACCATGAACATGCGTTCGGTCGCGATCCTGCCGCGCGGACATGCGCTGGGCGCCCGCGACACGATCACGCCCGCCGACCTGGCCGATGAACGGATGATCCACACCCGGCGCGACAGCCCGTTCTTTCGCGACCTCGAAGCGCGGTTCCTGACCGCCGGCGTCACCCTGCCGTCGCTGATCGAGGTGCGCCAGTTCACCGCCGCCTGCATGCTGGTGGCCGAAGGCATCGGAGTTTCGGTGGTCAGCGAATTCGACGCCCGCGAATACGAAACGCGCGGCCTGGTGATCCGCCCGTTTACGCCCGAAACGCCGCACCGGCTGACGCTTTTGCACCCGACGCATACGCCGATCTCGATGATCACGCTGGAATTCATCGAGGCCTTCCGCGCCAGTCTCGAACCGTTCCGCTGCTAGGGTCAAACCCCGACCGGCGACACCCGCAGACCAGCAAGGCGCTTGCAAGCGCCTTGCCCAAGGTTTTTTCCAAAAACCTTGGGCCGCCCCGCCCCCGCGTCTCAGCCGAAATCGGCGATCTGGCTGGCGTCGATCACCACCGCGATGCGCCAGAACCGCATCAGCTCTTCCTCGAAAGCGCGCAGCTGCGCCGCGTCCCCGTCCGGCAGGCGCTCGACCCTAAAGCCAAAGCGTTCGAGCCCGCACAGCGGCAGTTGCGAAAGAATGATCGGGGTGATGGCGCGTTCGCAGGCGATGGCCACCAGCCGGGTCGCGGTGGCAACCACATCGCCGATCGGCGCCGAGACCCGTACCCCGACAAAGGCACCGTCGCCTTGGTCGAGCGGCCAAAGCCTTGCCGACGGCGCCACGCGCGCGCCGATGTCCTGGCGCGCCAGCCAGCCGGGCGACGGCGCATCGGCGCCGGCATTGAACAGCGCCGCGTCCAGGTCC
>JAJRUE010000021.1 GCA_024277955.1 Alphaproteobacteria bacterium
AAATACCACCGCCCGCGCGGGGTGATGACCGCCGGTTCCGAAGAACCCAATGCGCTGATGGAGGTCGGCACCGGCGCGCACCGCACCCCCAACACCCGTGCTACCACGCAGGAGGTTTACGAGGGGTTAACAGCACAGAGCGAGAACCGCTGGCCGAGCCTCAGGAACGATCTTCTAGCGGTGAATGACGCCCTCGCCCCCTTCCTCGGGGCGGGTTTCTACTACAAAACCTTTCTGTGGCCCCGTACCTTCTGGGCCAAACTCTACGAGCCGCTCATCCGCCGCGCTGCCGGTCTGGGCCGCCTTTCCGGCGAGCCGGACACGACTATCTACGATAAGGCCCATGCCCATTGCGATGTGCTGGTCATCGGCTCCGGTCCCGCCGGACTGATGGCGGCGCTGACAGCGGCGAAAGGCGGAGCCCGCGTCATTCTGGCCGAAGAGGACTTTATCTTCGGCGGTCGCCTTAACGCCGAATTCGGCGAAATCGCGGAACAATCCGCCGCCGACTGGGCCACGCATACGGTGGCGGAGCTGGTCGACATGCCCAATGTCACCCTGATGCGCCGCACCACGATCACGGGGGCCTATGACGGCGGGACCTACGGCGCGCTGGAGCGCGTGGCCGAACACATCGCCGAACCCGGCACCGCCCCGCGCCAGATTTTCTGGCGCATCGTGGCGAAACACACGATCCTCGCCAGCGGCGGGATCGAGCGTCCGATCGCCTTCCCCGACAACGACCGCCCCGGCATCATGCTGGCAGGGGCCGTGCGCAGCTACGTCAACCGTTCTGCCGTCGCACCGGGCAGCCGCGTTGCGGTGTTTGCCAACAACGATGACGCGTGGCGCACGGTTGCGGATATGCAGGCGGCGGGCATCACCGTTACAGCCCTGATCGATACCCGCGACGAGGTTGCGCCCGACGTGGATTGCCCCGTCTACACCGGCGCGGCGGTGGTCGGCACCGGTGGTCGCCTCGGCATTGAGCGCCTGAATCTGCGCACCGCCGACGGCAGCCACCAGCAGATCAACGCCGATTGTCTGGCTGTGTCGGGCGGCTGGAATCCGGCCTTGCAGATCACCGGCCATATGGGCGGAAAACCCGTCTGGAACGAGGATATCGCCGCCTTCGTTCCGGCCCCCGACACCATCCCGAACCTCGTTTCCGTCGGCGCGGCCAACGGTGCGTTCTCGACTCACGGGGCCTTGTCGCAGGGCATGGCCGCCGCCAAGGCCGCGCTCAAATCCCTCGGCCTGAAACAGGTGCGCCCGAAACTGCCGGAGGCCGAAGACGCCCCCGTCAACATTACGCCTTTCTGGCAGGTGGCTGACGCCAAAGGCCGCGCGTGGCTCGATTTCCAGAACGATGTGACGACTAAGGACATCCGGCAGGCGCACAGCGAAAATTTCCGCTCGGTCGAGCATCTGAAACGCTACACCACGCTCGGCATGGCCACCGATCAGGGCAAGCTGTCGAGCGTCGGCGCGCTGGCCGTTATGGCCGACCTCTCGGGGCAGAGCATCGCGGCCACCGGCACCACTATTGCCCGCCCGCCCTATACGCCAGTCACTTTCGGCGCGCTCGGGGCAGGGGGAACCGGCAAGGGGTTCGCGCCCGAGCGCCGCATCCCGTCCCATGATTTCACCGATGAACACCACGGCAAAATGGTCGAGGTCGGCCTCTGGCGCCGCCCCGCATGGTTCCCGCAGAAAGACGAAACCCACTGGCGCGTCGCCTGTGATCGCGAGGTGCGGATGGTGCGCGAACATGTCGGCGTCTGCGACGTCTCCACCCTCGGCAAAATCGACGTTCAGGGACCGGACGCCGCCGCCTTTCTGGACCATATCTACACCAACAATATTGCCAGTCTCGCCGTCGGAAAAACACGCTACGGCCTGATGCTGCGCGAGGACGGATTCGTGCTGGACGATGGCACCGTGGCGCGTCTCGGCGCGACGCAATACCTGCTTTCCACCACCACGGGCGCCGCCGCCGATGTGCTGTCGCATCTGGAATTTTATGCGACCCTGCGTGCCGACCTCGACGTGCAGATCACCGATGTCACCGAACACTGGGCGCAAATCGCCATCACCGGCCCCGGGGCCCGCACCCTGTTGTCCGGTTTTCTGGATGAGGACATCACCGACCTGCCGTTCATGGGGGTGCGCCCTGTCACGGTTTCCGGCATCGCCGCCCGCCTGTTCCGCATTTCCTTTTCCGGCGAGCTGGGGTTCGAACTGGCCATTCCGGCCCGTTACGGCGATGCGTTGATGCGCGCGCTGGTGAAACGGGCGGAAGCCCTCGGCGGCGGGGCCTACGGGCTGGAGGCCCTCAACGTCCTGCGCGTCGAAAAAGGCTTCCTGACCCACGCCGAAATGGACGGGCGCATGGCCGCCGACGACCTCGGCCTCGGCGCGCTGCTTTCCGGCAAAAAGGACTTCGTCGGCCGGATTGCCAGCCAGCGCCCCGCCTTGCGGGACCCGAACCGCCCGCAACTGGTCGGGTTGGTCCCTGTCGGCCCTGTCAAGCAGATCCTCGGCGGTGCGCTGATTTTCAACGAGGGCGATGCGCCTTTGCGCGAAAACATGCAGGGTCACGTCAGCTCGACCGTGTTTTCTCCGACGCTTGGCCACATGATCGCGCTGGCCTTCGTCAAGGGCGGCCGTGCTCGCACCGGCCAGACCATCCGCGCCACCGACCTGCTGCGCGAAGTAGACACCCGCTGCGAGATCGTGTCGCTGCCGTTTTATGACCCGACCGGAGGCAAAGCCCGTGCCTGATCCCGACCTCTTCGCCCGCGATCCCGTTTACGGCCTGCCGAAAACCGCCGGCCGTTGCGAACTGCGCCTTGTTCAACCGGCGGCCATTGCCACGCTCGCGCCGTTCAGGGGGCAGGGGATGGCCGTGGCCGATGTGCTGAAAAGCCTGTGGAAAACCGGTTTGCCGAAAACCGGCAAGACCCGCACAAGCAAAGCCGCCACCCTGTTCTGGAGCGCCCCCGGCCAATGGCTCGTTACGGGGGATTTCGATCCGGCGACGCTGGCGCAGACCCTTGACGGTATCGCCGCCGTCACCGATCAAAGCGACGCATGGGCTGTGCTGCATCTGAACGGGGCAGACGCCACGAACATTTTGCATCGTCTGACCTCTCTGGATATCAATGCTCTTGCCACAGGCGACATCGCCCGCACCGAGGTGGCTCGTCTGGCCGGTATTTTGCGGCCGCTTGAAACCGGATTCGAAATCTGGCTGCCCCGCTCCGCCGCCCGTTGGGGCGTCGAAAAAATCACCGACGCCATGCAGCGCGTCGCGGCACAACGCGCGCTCGGGTGATTACTCCTCCGGCGTCAGTGCGGGATCGGCACGCGCGGTGATTTCGGCGCTGTCCTTGCAGTTTTCCATACACCGTTCGGTAAACAGCGGAAGCTCCGTTTCTGCCCGGTCGTCGAAATAGAAGTTTTCGCCGTTCGGCATGACGATCTGGTCAAAATTCCCGCGCGAGAGGACAAATTCCTCGTCATCCACAATATCGTTGAGATAGAGGATATAGGCCAGAATGGCATAGACCTGATCGTCCTCCAGCGATTGCGCGTCGCCGTAGGGCATGGCGCGATGGATGTAGTCCCACGCCGTGGACAGATACGGCCAGTAGGAGCCGACGGTTTTTACCGGACGGTCATCGGCCAGCGTATCGAAACCACCGGCCAGCGCCGGATAGCGTCCGACCCCCTCGCCGAAATCGCCGTGGCAGACGGCGCAGGTTTCGGTGAAAATCTCCTCGCCGTCCAGCACGCTGCCGCTGCCGTCCGGCAGGCCCAGCCCGTCGGGGCGCACGTCGATATTCCACGCCGCGATCTCCGCCGGCGTAGCCTCGCGCCCGAGGCCGAGACCCTGCGCAAAGGCCCCGCCCGCGATCAGCGACAGAACCAGCACGGCTTCAGGAAACCTCGACATTCAGCACCTCCCCGTTCGCATCCACGGCCCATGTCTGGATACCGTTGTTGTGATAGGTCGATGTCGTGCCGCGAATGGCCCGCAGCGCATCCTTGGTCGGCTGGACATAGCCGGTGGAATCCTGCACCCGCGATTGCAGCAGCAACGGCGTTCCGTCCCAGTCGAACTCGAAATAGAACCGCTGCAGCGAATAGTCGAGCCGCGGCCCGTCAATGCGCGCCGCATGCCAGTTGATCCCCCCGTCGAGCGAGACATCCACCTTGTCCACCTTGCCGCGACCGGACCACGCCAACCCGCTGATTACGGTATGGCCCTTGCCGTGCCGGATCGGCACCTGTGGCGAGGGGCTGGTAATCACCGATTTCGCGTCCATTTCCCATGTGAATCGCCGCGCGGAGCCGTCCGGCATCAGGTCAGTGTATTTCGAGGTCTCCTCGCGCTGGTGCCACGGCTTGTCCCCGACCTCGAGGCGCCGCAGCCACTTGATCCACATGTTGCCTTCCCAGCCCGGCACAACAAGGCGCACCGGATAGCCGTTTTCGGCCCGAAGCGCCTCGCCGTTCATTTTGAAGGCGACCATGCAGTCGTCCATGATCTTTTCCATCGGGATCGAGCGGGTCATCGCCGCCGCATCCGCCCCCTCGGCCAGCAGCCACTTGCCTTCGGGCTTCACACCGGCCTCGGCCAGAAGGTCCTTCAGCAGCACGCCGGTATACATGACATTGTGGACCATACCGTGCGTGTATTGCACCCCGTTGAGCTGCGCGCTGCGCACCTCCATACCGGTATTCGCGGTGCACTCCATGAAATAGATGCGGTTGCGGCGCGGAAAGCGCATCAGGTCCTGCAGGGTAAACACCAGCGGGCGCTCCACCAGCCCGTGCAGCATCAGCCGGTATTGTGCCGGATCGACTCGCGCCACGCCGCTGTGGTGGCGCTCGAAACAGACCCCGTTCGGGGTGATCGTCCCGTCAAGCGCATGGATCGGCGTAAAATTGATCGAGGTGGTGGTATCCGCTGTCAGCCACGGCACATTGCGCCGCTGGACATGCGCCTCGAACGGGGAGGGCAGGCCGTAGCCCGTCGCATCCACCCCGTCGCCGAGTTCCTGTGCCCATGGCTGGACTTCCAGAATCGCCGGATCTCCCGCTGCGGCGCGCGCCAGCGACGCCGCCGCAACCGTGCCACCGGCTGCCAGTCCGGCCGCCAGAAATCTGCGTCGCGAGTGTCCTTTGCTGTCGTCCATACGCGTCTCCGGGTAGAATGCCCGCACACCGGAAAACGGCGCGCGGGCTGGCGGGTATCAGGTGCCGGTGACCTGCACCGACTTGTTCGGGTCGATCGAAATCGTGCCCTGCCGTTTGATGTAGCTTTCCACCACATCCCAGATCGCCGGCCCCTCGGTGCCTTCGTTGACCGAGGCCCAGCCGGCCACCACATAGGTTTTCGCCGGATCGATGGCCTCGCCGGTTTTCAGCAGGGTCATATTGGTGATCCGGTCGCCCTGTTTTTTCGATACATCGATAGAATAGCCCATGCCGCCCATCCGCACCATGTCACCGCCCTGCTGGTAGTAGGGGTCGGGATTGAACAGGTTGTCGGCCACATCTTCCATGATGGTCTTGATCAGCTCGCCGGTCATCTCGCTGCGATAGGCGTTCGGATAGGACATGGCGGTGGCGTTGAACAGATGCTCGCGGGTGATCGCATCGCCCGGCACCAGACTCGGCCCCCAGCGGAAGCCGGGGCTGAGGGCGATATCCGCCTCGCGCTCGTCGATCAGCGCGTTACAGATCAGGTCATCCCATGTGCCGTTGAAATTGCCGCGACGATAGAGGGTGCTGCCGGTATAGCCCAGAACCTCGGACAGTTCGGCCTCGTAAGGCTTGCGCTGTTCGTCGATCAGGGCGGCTACCTCGCGGTCCGGCGCGATAACGTCCGAGAAGATCGGGATCAGTTTGTGGGCGAAACCCTTCAATTCACCGTCGCGCACATCCAGATCGAGGCGGGTCACAAACTTGCCGTTGGAGCCGGAGGCGATCAACATCGTATTGCCCACCATCACCGGTTCGGGCAATGCGTCGTGGGTGTGGGCGGTCAGGATCACGTCGATGCCGTCAACGCGGCTGGCCATTTTGCGGTCCACATCGAAACCGTTGTGCGACAGCAGAACCACCAGTTCCGC
>JAJRUE010000207.1 GCA_024277955.1 Alphaproteobacteria bacterium
AACCCGCCTCGAAATGCACCTCGGCCACGCGGCGGTAGTCCCGCTGCAGGAAGCCGAACAGGATCTCCGCATAGACCCGACGGGTATAGGTATCGATCCGGCCCATGATGCCGAAATCCAGCGCGATCAGGTCGCCGTTCGATCCGCGTTTCAGGTTGCCCTGATGCATATCGGCATGGAAAAACCCGTCGCGCAGCGCATGGCGCAGGAAGGTTTGCAAGATGCGGGTGGCGAACTCCACAGGGTCCTGCCCCGTGGCGAGGATGGCCGGCACATCGCCGAGCGGAACACCCTCCACCCACTCGGTGGTCAGCACGCGGCGCGCCGACAACTCCCAGACCAGCGCGGGCACAGAGAAACCGGGGTCGTTACGGGTGTTATGGGCGAATTCATCGGCGGCCGAGGCCTCCATACGCAGGTCCAGCTCCCCTTTCACAACCCCGTGGAAATGCTCGATCACCGCGCGCGGGCGCAGGCGGCGGGAAAACGGGGCGACAAATTCGATGATGGCAGCGGCAAGGTAGAACGCATCCACATCACGTAAAAACGCCCGCTCGATACCCGGACGCAGGACCTTTACGGCGACTACACGCCCGCTCTCGCGCACCACGGCCTTGTGCACCTGTGCCAGCGAGGCGGCGGCAACCGGCTCCGAAAATTCCGAAAACACCTCGTCGATGCTGATTTCCAGCTCTTTCTCCACCTCGGCCTTGGCGACAGAGGTTTCAAACGGCGGCAGCTTGTCCTGCAATACCCGCAATTCGCGCGCCAGCTCCGGCCCGACCACATCGGGGCGGGTGGACATCAGTTGCCCGAATTTGATGTAGGCGGGACCAAGCGCCGTCAGCGCCCGCAGCACCGGCGGCTGTGTGGGATCGCCACGCAGCCCCAGCCATTGCACCGGCCAGCCGATGATCCGCGCCACGATGCGGACGGAACGCGGCGCATTCATCGCCTCCAGCGCCACTTTCATGGCACCGGCGCGTTCAAAGGTGGCGCCCGTGCGGATCAGCCGCCAGATATTGTGCGGACCCCTCATATTTTCCAGCCCGAATGCAGCGCCGCGATACCCAGCGACAGGTTGCGGTATTTCACCTGCTCGAACCCGCCCTTGCGGATCATGGCGGCGAACTCGTCCTGCTTGGGAAACTTGCGGATTGATTCGACCAGATACTGGTAACTGTCGCGGTCGTTGGCGATCACCTGCCCCAGCGGCGGGATCACGTTGAAACTGTAGCGGTCATAGGCCCACTGCATCGCCGGATTGGGAATGGTCGAGAATTCCAGACACAAAAACCGCCCACCGGGTTTCAGCACACGGTAGGCCTCGTCAATCGCGTCCTGAATGCGGGTGACATTACGGATGCCGAAACTGATGGTGTAGGCGTCGAAGCTGTTATCCTCGAACGGCAGCGCCATGGCGTCGCCACAAACCCAGTCGAGGCTGTCCTGCATCTGCGCCGCCTCGGCCCGCTTGCGGCCCTCGTCCAGCATGGACTGGGTCATGTCGAACACTGTCGCATGGGCACCGCCCGCGCGCTCCAGAAACCGGAAGGAAATATCGCCAGTGCCGCCGGCCACATCCAGCAGATTCATGCCCTTGCGCGGCGCCAGCCAGTCCATCATCGCGTCTTTCCAGATGCGGTGGATGCCAAGGCTCATGGCGTCGTTCATGATGTCGTATTTGGAGGCAACGTTGGTGAAAACCCCGTGGACCATTCCGGCCTTGGCGTTCTCGTCCACAGTCTTGAAACCGAAGTGGGTGGTTTTGGCGTCGCTCATATTCTGATCCCCCGGGGGTCCGTGTTCGCCACAGGATTACAGGGGTTTCAACGAAGTTACAATTACCGACCGACGCAAGCGCACAATGTATTTACTTTGGCGCGACCAGATAGGCTGCCATCTGCAAATCCATCAGCCGTTCGCCCTCGGTCACCAGGTCAAAAGCGCGGTTTTCCAGCGACCAGCGCATCGCCAGCCCCTGAATAAGCGTCAGCACCAGATAGGCCGCGGCGTCGGTGTCCAGATCACTGCGGAACACACCGCTTTCGATCCCTCTGGCGAATACCTTGGCCAGCCGTTTCTGGCGCTCCGACATCAGATTTGCAAAAATCTGGCGCAGGGTCTCGTTCTGGGCGTGCAATTCGCGCGAAAACAGGATTGCCGGCACGGCCGGTGTGGTCTTGATGAAGTTCAGCTGTGCACTGACCATCTGGCGCAGCAGCGCCTCCGGATCCGCATCGGTATCAACCGAGGTCCGGCTGCCCATCAGCTTGCAAATCCGCTCGGCCACGTTTTCCCAGATCGCGTCCTTGGTCGGAAAATGCCGGAAGATCGCGGGCTGCGAGATGCCGATCTCGGTCGCCAGCTGCTCGGTGGTCAGGCGATCCGGGCCGATATCGGCGGCCAGACGGATCGCGGTTTCGACGATTTCCGCCTTGCGTTCGGGGGCGGATTTGCGGGTTCTTACAGTCATGGCCAGCCTTTTGCGCTCGGTTGCTGCGATACCCTATAAGTTAGTGCATGCTAATCGCGCTTTTCAAGGAACAATTTGTTTACTGCTTTTTGTCTTTCTTTTTCGGCCGCTTTTTCTTGGCCGTTTTCCCTTTCGGCTTGTCGAAATCCTTCTTGCGCGGCTTGCCACCCGGTTTGCCGTCGGGCTTGCCGCGGTGCGGCTTGCGGCCCTTGAACGGCTTGCGTTCTTGCGGGGCGTTTTTCACCACGTCGGGGATACCGTCGATCCGGCTGATGGAGATGGACTTCTCCAGCTTCATCTCCGGCCCGATGGCGTTGACAAACCGTTCGGCGGCTTTCGGGGAAATCTCCACATAGCTGACCATCTGCTGGATACGGATGGAGCCGATCTCGCCTTTTTTCAGCTTGCCGTTCTTGGCCAGCATCGGCAGCATCCAGCGCGGTTCGGCGTTCTGCTTGTGCCCGATGGACAACGAGAACCAGACCCCGCCGTCAAAATCGTTGCGCTGGCGCGGCTTGTTGTCGGCCTCGGACGGGGCGCGCAGCTCTTCGGGAGCGGAGCGGCCCTTGCGATAGGCCTTGACCAGCGCGCCGGCAATCTGCTGGGCACCGAAACGGTTCAGCAGTTCCTGCGCGAATTCGGCTTCGGCCTCGTTCAGCGGTTCGTTCAGCGTCGCGTCCTGCAAAATCCGCTCGTCGTCACGGCGCAGCACATCGTCGGCGCCCGGCGGGGTGTCCCATGTGGCGTTGACCTTGGCATTTTGCAGCAGGCGCTCGGTGCGGCGGCGCGAGCGCACGGGCACGATCAGCGCGCTGACCCCCTTGCGACCGGCGCGGCCTGTGCGGCCGGAACGGTGCAGCAGGCTCTCGCGGTTTTTCGGCAAATCGGCGTGGATCACCAGCTCCAGATTGGGCAGGTCGATGCCGCGCGCGGCCACATCGGTGGCCACACAAACCCGCGCCCGCCCGTCGCGCATGGCCTGAAGCGCGTGGGTGCGTTCGTTCTGCGACAGCTCGCCAGACAGGGCCACGACGGAAAAGCCGCGGTTGTTCAGGCGGGTGGTCAAGTGGTTGACGGCAGCGCGGGTGTTGCAGAACACGATGGCGTTTTGCGCCTCGTAGTATCGCAGCACGTTTATGATCGCGTTTTCCTCGTCATTATGGGCGACGGTCAGGGCGCGATAGTCGATGTCCACATGCTGTTTCTGCTCCGCCTCTGTCTTCACCCGCACGGCGTCGCGCTGGTAGCGCTCCGCCAGGCTGGCGATGGAGCGCGGGACGGTGGCGGAAAACAGCAGCGTGCGGCGGTCTTCGGGGGCAGCGCCGAGGATGAACTCCAGCTCGTCGCGGAACCCGAGGTCCAGCATCTCGTCGGCCTCGTCCAGCACCACGGCGCGGATCATCGACAGATCGAGCGAGCGACGCTCGATATGGTCGCGCAAACGTCCGGGCGTGCCGACAACGATCTGCGCACCGCGTTCCAGCGTGCGCCGCTCGGCCCGATAGTCCATGCCGCCAACGCAGGAGGCAATCGTTGCGCCGGTGCTTTCATACAGCCATTCCAGTTCCCGCTTCACCTGAAGCGCCAGCTCGCGCGTCGGCGCGATAGCAAGGGCAACGGGGGCGGGAACATAGGGAAACTTCTCGGCCTTGCCGAGCAGGGTCGGCGCGATCGCGAGGCCAAAGGCCACAGTCTTGCCCGATCCGGTCTGCGCGGAAACCAGCAGGTCGGCGTCGGCCAGTTCGGGGGCAAGCACGGCATGTTGCACGGGGGTCATTTCGGCGTATCCGCGTTTTTCCAACGCTTGCGCCAGCGCCGGATGGACGCTTGTAGTCTCGGTCATTTTATTCTCTTTCGGAATACGGGTCGCGGATCGGGCGCGGCAGGGGTGCCGCGCGGGGTTTCGCCGCGAAACAATGGATTTGCGCGGCTTCTAGCCGGAAATCCCGCGAATGTATAGGGGTGCGGGCTAAACCAGCCCCTCGGCCGCGAACAGCGCGCCGAGATCGGCCTCGGGGCGTGCGCCGATGTGGCTGATCACCTCGCCCGCCGCAACGCACCCCATGCGCCCGCAGGTCAGATAATCGCGGTTGTTGACCAGACCATAGAAGAAACCGGAGGCAAACAGATCCCCCGCGCCGGTCGCGTCCTCCACATGGGTGTCGGTGGCCGGTGCATGGATTTCCTGCCCGCCATTGACGATATAGGCCCCGCGCTCGCCCACGGTGCAGGCGACGGTTTCCACGTCGGCGGCGGCCAAGGTCATGGCAACGCTCAGGTCTTCGGTCTGGTAGAGCGATTTCAGCTCGTGCTCGTTGCAGAACAACAGGTCGATGTCGGCGCGGATCATGGCGAGGAAAGCATCGCGGTGCCGCTCGACACAAAACGGGTCGGACAAAGTGATAGAGACCTTCCCCCCCGCCCCGCGACAGGCGTTGATCGCCTTGGCAAAGGCGGCGTGGCTTTCCGGCCCGTCGAAACGGTAGCCTTCAAGATACAGCCACTCGGTATCCGCCATCATGTCCTCGTCGATGTCATCCTCCGTCAGGAACTCCGACACGCCAAGATAGGTGTTCATCGAACGCTCCCCGTCCGGCGTCACCAGAATCATCGAGCGGCCCGTTTCATCGGAGTGGCCCTTCGGCGCCAGCGGCGTTTCGAAAACCGCCCCCTGCGCGCGCATGTCATGCGCAAAAATCGCGCCGAGCTGATCATCCTTGATCTTGGAGACATAGGCCGTCGGCACCTTGAGCATTGCCAGTCCGGCAATGGTGTTGGCCGCCGAGCCGCCGTAGATTTCCTTGGCCGGTCCCATGGCGGAATACAGCTCGTTCGCGCGGGAGGTGTCGATCAGCTGCATGATGCCCTTCTCGACTCCGTTATCGGTCAGGAAATCCTCCTCGATATGGGCCAGAACATCGACGATGGCATTGCCGATACCGACAACCTGATACTTTTTCATACTGTTTTATCCTCGGATTGGCACAGGTCGGCGATGATGCAGTTGGCACAAACGGGTTTGCGCGCCTTGCATATATACCGCCCGTGCAGAATCATCCAGTGGTGGGCGTGTTGCTGGTATTCGACGGGAATATTGTCCTCGATCGCGCGTTCCACGGCCAGCACATCCTTGCCCGCCGCCACGCCGGTGCGATTGCCGAAACGGAAGATATGCGTATCCACCGCCTGCGCCGGATAGTGGAACCACATGTTCAGAACCACATTCGCGGTCTTGCGCCCGACACCCGGCAAGCTGACGAGTGCAGCGCGCGAGGACGGCACCTCGCTGTTATATTGCTCCACCAGAATCCGGCTGAGCTTGATGACGTTCTTCGCCTTGTTGCGGAACAGACCGATGGTCTTGATGTGTTCGATCAGACCTTCCTCGTCCAGCGCCAGCATTTTTTCCGGCGTGTCGGCAATTTTGAACAGCTCTTTCGTCGCCCTGTTCACCCCGACATCGGTGGCCTGCGCCGACAGCGCCACCGCCACCACAAGGGTATAGGCGTTGACGTGGTCAAGCTCCCCCTTCGGTTCCGGCTCGCTGGCCTGAAAACGGCGGAAGATTTCCTTGATGGTCATATAGTCGAGTTGCGCGGTCATGGCCTCCACCTGCCACGAGGGCGAAAGCCTTGGCAAGTCAAATGCGCAGGATTCGGGTGGCGGGTCGGCGCATTTGCGCTAGATTGGTCATTCAGGCGACAGAAGGTGCAGGATGAACGATTTGAACGACAGACCCTATCACTATGCGGTGATTGCCCGCGCGATTGCCTTCATCGACGAACGCGCGCCGGACCAGCCGACGCTGGAGGAAACCGCAGCCGCCGTCGGGCTGTCACCGGCACATTTCCAGCGGGTGTTCAGCCAGTGGGTCGGGGTCAGCCCGAAACGCTACCAGCAATATCTGACGCTGGACCACGCGAAGGATTTGCTGCGCGAGCGGTTCTCGGTGCTGGAAACAGCGACGGAGGCCGGCCTTTCGGGCGCCTCGCGCCTGCACGACCTGTTTGTGAAATGGGAGGCCATGTCGCCCGGCGAATACGCCCGGGGCGGCGCGGGGCTGGTGATCAGCTACGGCTGGTTCGACTCGCCCTTTGGCGAAGTGCTGGCCATGGGCACCGACCGCGGCCTCTGCGGGCTGGCCTTTGCCGAGGAATTCGGGCGCGACGTGGCCATGGACGACATGACCGGTCGCTGGCCCAAGGCGGATTTCATTGAAAACCCGCAGGCAATTGCCCCCTGGGTGAGCGCCGCTTTCGGGCAACAGGAAACACCGCTGCACCTGATCGGCGCACCGTTCCAGATCAAGGTGTGGGAGGCCCTGCTGGCCATCCCTTCGGGCCATGTCACCACCTATTCCGAGATCGCGCAGCACATCGGCAACCCGAAAGCGGTGCGCGCGGTTGGCACGGCGGTCGGCAAAAACCCCGTCAGCTGGCTGATCCCCTGTCACCGCGCCCTGCGCAAATCCGGCGGGCTGGGCGGCTATCACTGGGGTCTGCCGGTCAAGCGGGCGATGCTGGCCTATGAGGCGGCGCGGCTGGAGGCGGACTAAGCGATTCTTTGCTTAAGCGGTTTAAATGCCCCGCTTTCACGCCTATTGTTGTTGCAATGGCGGGCCGGCGGGTGACAATGGCCCCCGAAACTATTGCAAACAACATGAGGATTTTCCAATGGCGGCTTTTGTTAAAATGGGCGTAGTGGTCCTGTCCGGTTCGCTGGTTCTGGCGGCCTGTACCAATCCGGACGGCACAACCAACAACACCAACACCGGCGTCGGCATCGGCGCGGTGATCGGCGGGCTGATCGGAAACTCTGTCTCCAACGACGCCACCGGCACCATCGTCGGCGCGGCCATCGGCGGCGCGATTGGCGGGGCCATCGGCGCCGACCTCGACAAACAGGAACGCGAGCTGCGCGCGGCGCTCGGCAATGATGTCGGCATCGTCAACACTGGCAGCCAGTTGATCGTATCCCTGCCCGAAGCCATCACCTTCGCCACCGACAGCGCTGTGGTGAAAGCCAGCGTTCTCGATGATCTGGCGAAACTGGCCACGAGCATGAACGCCTATCCCAACACCCGTATCGAAGTTGTCGGCCACACCGACAACACCGGCACCGTCGCCTATAACCAGGCCCTTTCGGAACAGCGCGCCCGGGCTGTGCGCGGTATTCTGGCCTCGGACGGGGTGGACGCTACGCGCATCATTGCCCGCGGTGTCGGGGAAACACAGCCGATTGCCTCCAATGGCACGGCCGCCGGACGACAGGCTAACCGCCGCGTGGAAATCTATATCATTCCCAACACCTGAGGGACGTTTTCCACGACGTAAAAAAGGGCTGGCTCGCTGGCCCTTTTTTGCCGAATCCTTGCATGAATCACTCAAATTGGTCATATTGATTAACCAATTCACGACGGGAGTCGCTATGCCTTTTCAGAAAATCGAACCCGAGCGCGTGGCCAATTCCATCACCCGCCAGATCGAAAGCCTGATCCTGAAGGGTGTGCTGCGCCCGGGGGAACGCCTGCCTTCGGAACGCGAACTGGCCGCGACCTTCGGCGTGTCCCGCCCGTCACTACGCGAGGCGTTGAGCGAGCTGGAAGCCCGTGACCTGATCGAAACCCGCGCCGGTGCCGGCGTGTTCGTGGCACAGGTCCTCGGCTCGGCCTTTTCGCCGGCGCTGGTGGAGCTGTTCTCCACGCACGAGGAAGCGTTTTTCGATTACCTGTCCTTCCGGCGCGACCTCGAAGGGCTGGCGGCGGAACGGGCCGCCGTCCATGCGGGCGATACCGACCTGCAGGTCATTCAGGACATTTTCGACCGTATGGAGGCCGTGCACCCGAAGCGCAAATCCAAGGAAGAGGCCAAGCTCGACGCGGAATTCCACATGGCGATTGTCGAGGCGGCGCATAACGTGGTGATGATGCACATGATGCGCTCGATGTTCGAGATGTTGCAGGCGGGCGTGTTCTATAACCGGCAGTTGCTGTTCGGCAAACGCTCGATCCGTTGCGAGCTGCTGGAACAGCACCGCGCCATCCTCACCGCCATTCTGGCCCGCGATCCGGTCGCCGCCCGCAAAGCGGTAGAGGACCACCTGTCGTTCATCGAGGAAGCCATGCAGCAGCAAATCCGCGATGCCAGTTACGAGGAAACCGCCAAGCTCCGAATTGCGCGCCAGAAGGTGTTAAAATCATGAAAACATTGCTGGTATTCGGATACGGTTATACCGCCCGCGTCATCGGTCACGACCTGCTGCAGGCAGGCTGGCGGGTGATCGGCACCACCCGTTCCGCCGACAAGGCCGCGGAGATGCGGGCCGACGGGATCGAGGCGGTGATCTGGCCCGGTGACGACATTCAACCGGCCCTTGATGCCGCGACACACCTGTTGATCTCCACCGCCCCGAACGAGGGCGGCGATCCGGTTCTGGCCGAACTCGGCGACGAGATCGCCCGCCGCGCGGGGCAGTTCGACTGGGTCGGCTACCTGTCCACCACCGCCGTTTACGGCAACCGCGACGGCGACTGGGTGGACGAGGCCGCCGAGCTGCGCCCCGCCACAAGACGCGGCGAATTGCGCGTGGCAGCGGAGCGGGCGTGGCTAGATCTGTACGAAACCGCCGCCCTGCCGGTGCATGTGTTCCGCCTTGCCGGAATCTACGGCCCCGGCCGCGGTCCCTTCGCCAAGGTGCGCGCCGGCACTGCGCGGCGGATCATGAAAAAAGGGCAGGTGTTCAGCCG
>JAJRUE010000208.1 GCA_024277955.1 Alphaproteobacteria bacterium
GGATCCTCGTTGACCAGACCGGGGTTGTCCTCAAGCGCGCTGTTCACTTCGACAATCTCGCCGTCGAGCGGGGCCAGGATGTCGGACGCCGCCTTGACGCTCTCGATCACCACCACCTCGTCACCCTTGGTCACGGTGGTGCCGGCCTCGGGCACCTCGACGAAAACGATATCGCCCAGCTGTTCGCTGGCGTGTTCGGTGATGCCCACGACCACAAGGTCGCCCTCGACCTCGAGCCACTCATGTTCCTCGGTGAATTTCATTTGTCTCTCCTCGTGTTCAACGTTTGTAGTTCGACGACCGGAACGGCATTGGCGACACCACGGCGGGCAGCCGCTTGCCGCGCACCTCGCCCATTATCCGCGTGCCGTCAACCGCGTGTTCGCTTCCCACATAGCCCATCGCCATCGGGCGCGCGATCGACGGCCCGTAAGCGCCCGAGGTCACGGCACCGATCGCTTCGCCCCCCTCGGTGTCGGCAAAGAGCGCCGTGCCCTCGCGCATCGGCGCGCGGCCTTCGGGCAGGATGCCCACGCGCCGGCGCGGGGCGCCGTTTTCCAGCTCGTCCAGAATGCGCGCGGCGCCGGGGAAGCCGCCTTCGCGCGCGCCCCCCTGGCGGCGCACCTTCTGGATCGCCCATTCCAGCGCCGCCTCGACGGGCGATGTGGTTTCGTCGATGTCATGGCCATAAAGGCACAAGCCCGCTTCCAGCCGCAAACTGTCGCGCGCGCCAAGGCCGATGGGTTCGACCTCTTCCATCTCCAGCAGCGCCCGGGCCAGATCCACCGCCTTGCCGCCCGGCACCGAGATTTCATAGCCGTCTTCGCCGGTATAGCCCGAGCGCGACACCCAGCATTCTTCGCCGAAGAACCCAAGGTTGGCGCTGTCCATGAAGCGCATGCCCGCGGCATAGGGGTTCAGCCGCGACAGCGCCGCTTCGGCCTGCGGCCCCTGCAGCGCGATCAGGGCGCGGTCCTCGATCACTTCGATCTCGCAAGCCTCGGACAGGTGTGCGCGCAGATGCGCGATGTCGGCGTCCTTGCAGGCGGCGTTCACCACCAGCAGCAGATGGTCGCCGCGGTTGGCCACCATCAGGTCATCGAGGATGCCGCCCGCCTCATTGGTGAACATCGCGTAGCGCTGGCGGCCTTCCTTGAGGCCCAGCACCGACACCGGCACCAGGCTTTCCAGCGCCAGCGCCGCATCCGCCAGATCGCCCGAGCGCGGGCGCAAGATCACCTGGCCCATGTGGGAGACGTCGAACAGGCCGGCGCTGGCGCGGGTGTGCAGGTGTTCCTTCAGCACCCCGGGCGCATATTGCACCGGCATTTCATAGCCCGCGAACGGAACCATTTTCGCGCCGAGTTCATTGTGAAGATCGAAGAAAACCGTGCGTTTCAGATCGGCCATGCCGCCCCTCTTTGTCAAATCGCCGGGTTGTCGCAGACCGGCACCAAACAGGCGGTCTGACCGCCTTTCGATGCCCCCTCTGTCCTTTCGCCTGAGATCGCTATCCCTTCGGCGCCCCGGATCAGGTCCGGGGTCTCTCCAGAGTTTTGTGCCCATGCGCAGGTCCTAGGGCCTGAGAGTTTCCGGGGCGGTTGCTCCTTCGGCACTGGCGGCGAGCCAGATTCTCCCTGCGCTGACGCGGGCGAGGCTAGCCGAGCTAGCGCCGCGAGACAACCCCGCGTGTGCGATGGTATGCCGAGCTGTCGATCGGAGCGCCCCTAGCGGGGCGCACGGTTTTCATGTCGGCCCCTGGCGGGGCCTCCGGTCCGCTCCGCTCGGGGAGTATTTCGGCAAGAAGAAGCGATGAATTGCCGGTTGATCGCGCCGGCGAGGCGCGGGATACAGGCGCCATGAGCGAGACTTTCATTTTCGGCTACGGGTCGCTGGTGAACCGGGCGACGCATGATTACGACACCGCGCACCGGGCCACATTGCGCGGCTGGCGGCGGGCCTGGCGGCATACCACCCGGCGCGAGGTGGCGTTTTTGAACGTGGTGCCGGAACCGGGGCACGTCTTGAAGGGGATGGTTCTGGGGGTGCCCCATGTGGCGCCGGATCTGGACCGGCGCGAATATGCCTACAGCCGCGCCGACGTGACCGATGTGGTGGAACATCCCATGGCGGGCCGGCCGCGTGTCAACCTGTTCGCGATCCCTCCGGGGCAGGATGATGGCCGGAACGGGCATGTGCTGTTGCTCAGCTATATCGACGTGGTGGCGCAGGGGTATCTGCACGAGTTCGGCGACGATGGCGTGCAGGCGTTTTTTGAAACCACCGAGGGCTGGGACGCCCCGGTGATCGACGATCGCGCCGCGCCGCGCTACCCCCGGGCGCAACCGGTGGACGATACGCTGGCCGGGCTGGTGGATCACTGGCTGGCGCAGGTCGGCGCCGCGGTGCGGAAGGGCTGAGGTTTGTCGGAACAGCGCCTGAACCGCCAGTTCGATTTTCTGAACGAAGCCGACCGGCTGAAATCGGTCTTGCGCGCGACCACGCTGAACGACGGCGCGCGGCGCGAAAACTCGGCCGAGCACAGTTGGCATATCGCGCTTTATGCGCTGGCGATGGCCGAACACGCGACCCGGCCCGTCAATACCGACCGGGTGATCCGCATGCTGCTGATCCATGATCTGGTGGAAATCGACGCCGGCGATGCGCCGATCCATGGCGACCATGACCCCAAGGAACAGGCCGCCCGCGAACAGGCCGCCGCCGACCGTCTGTTCGGGCTGTTGCCGCCCGATCAGGGCGGGCCTTTGCGCGCGCTTTGGGAAGAATTCGAGGCCGCGCAAAGCGACGATGCGATCTTTGCGAAATCCATCGACCGGGTGCAGCCGGTGATGTCGAACCTGTGCAGCGGGGGCCGGTCGTGGATCGACTACGACGTGACCGCGGCGCAGATTGAAACCCGGGTCGGTGCAAAGGTCAGCCGCGGCGCGCCGGCTGTCTGGGCGCATCTGAAGGATCGGATCGCGGCCTGGTTCGCAACGGATGCCGGCCGCGATCCCGGGGCCTGAGCCGCGTCAGAGCGTCGGCTTTTTCTGCAACAGCGCCATGACATCGGCCATCTCGGGGCCGCGTTCGCGCCCGGTGATGGCCTTGCGCAGCGGCATGAACAGGGCGCGGCCCTTGCGCCCGGTCTTTTCCTTGACCGCCGCCGTCCAGGCGCCCCAGGTATCGCCGTCATAGGGGGCATCCCCCAGAAGCGACAGGGCCTCGGCCACGAAATCGCGGTCCTGGTCGTCGACCAGCGGGGTGGCGCCATCGCGGAACAACTGCCACCAGGCGGCCATGTCATCGAGCACGTTGATGTTGTCGCGCACCACCAGCCAGAACCGTTCGGCCAGATCGTCGGGCACCCCGAGCGCCGCCACCTTGTCGGCCACCGCCGCGTAGGGCAGGCCCTGAAGGTAGCGCGCGGTCAGCGGCAGCAGGTCGGCTTCGTCGAACTTGGTGGGGGCGGCGCCGAAACGCGAAATATCGAACCCCGCGATCAGCTCGTCCAGGCTGGTGCGCAACTCGACCGGGTCGGACGACCCCAGTCGCGCCATCAGCGCCAAAAGCGCCATCGGTTCGATCCCGCGGGCGCGCAGATCGCGCAGCGAAAGCGTGCCCAGCCGTTTCGACAGCGCTTCGCCCTGCGGGCCGGTCAGCAGCGAATGGTGGGCAAACTCCGGCACGCTGCCGCCAAGCGCGCGGATGATCTGGATTTGCGTCGCGGTGTTGGTCACATGGTCCGAGCCGCGCACCACGTTGGTAATCCCGTGGTCGATGTCGTCGCACACCGACGCCAGCGTATACAGGAACTGCCCGTCGCCGCGGATCAGCACCGGGTCCGACACGCTGGCCGCATCGATCGACAGCGGCCCGAGGATGCCGTCGGTCCATTCGATCCGCTCGTGATCCAGCTTGAAGCGCCAGTGGCCGGGGCCGCGTTCAGCGCGCAGCTTTTCCTTTTCGGCCTCTGACAGGGCCAGCGCCGAACGGTCGTAGACCGGCGGTTTGCCCATGTTCAGCTGCTTCTTGCGCTTCAGGTCCAGCTCTGTCGGGGTTTCGAAACATTCGTACAGCCGCCCCGCCGCACGCAGCTCATCGGCGGCCGCCTGGTAGCGCGCGAGCCGGCTCGACTGATGCTCCAGCCGGTCCCAGGTCAGCCCCAGCCAGGTCAGGTCTTCCTTGATCGCCTCTTCGTATTCGGGCTTCGAGCGTTCGGCATCGGTATCGTCGATGCGCAGGATGAACGTGCCGCCCGCCTTGCGCGCGATCATGTAGTTGAACAGCGCCGTGCGCAGGTTGCCGATATGCAGGTATCCCGTGGGGGACGGGGCGAAACGGGTGGTGGTCATGGGCGTTCTCCGACAGGGTTCTGCCGTTTTTCACAAGACGCCGCCTTTGTCCAGTTGCGCCTGAAAATCCGGCCGGTGCCCCGGCACGCTCAGGACCGGGTTCTGGCCCTTGCGAGTTGGGGCCGCACCGCCGGATATGGGGGCGATCCGGCCGCGACCTTCCGTATCCAGCCCGGTTCACCCTGCATGCGGAGAAACCCGGCCATTCGCACCGCGCAACGAATTGAACCTTTCCATCAGACCGCCAATCCACCATATGGACGGTCACGACCGGTCATCGCCCCGACCAAAAGGCCGGCCGCCCCGTCCATGGGGCGCCACAACAAATGGGGCGCCACAACAAGGAGAAAACCGATGGACCTGTTCTGGATCACCCTGTTCCTGCACCTGCTTGGCGCGACCATATGGGCCGGTGGGCACCTGGTGCTGGCGCTGGCGATCCTGCCGCGCGCGCTCAGGGCCGGCGACCCGGCGCTGCTGAAGGGCTATGCGATGGGCTACATGCGTATCGCGATGCCGGCGCTGGCGCTGCAGATCGTCACCGGCTTCTGGCTGGCCCTGCAGGTGGTGCCCGACTGGCGCACATGGCTGAGCTTTTCCGATCCGCAGACCATTGGTATCGGGATCAAGATCGTGCTGCTTGGCGCCACGCTGGGGCTGATCGCCAGCCGCATGCTGGGCGGTCATTCGCATCACGGCCCGGGCGGGCTGAAAAACATGGCATGGCACCTGCGGGCGATGACGCTGGTGGCGGTGCTGTTCCTGGCCGCCGGCGCATTCCTGCGCACCGGCGGGTTCTGACCCCCCTGGTCCCTGGCGCCGCTCAGCCCGGGTCGCGCCAGCGGTTGACGATCGGGTAGCGCCGGTCCAGCCAGAAGCTGCGCATGGTCAGCCGGGTGCCGGGCGCCGACTGGAAGCGCTTGTATTCCGCGAGATACAGCAGGTGCTCGACCCGTTTGACCACCGCTTCGTCAAAACCGCGCGCGACGATGTCGGCGACCGAGGCTTCTTCGTCCACCAGCCCGTGCAGGATCGCGTCCAGCACCTCATAGGGGGGCAGGCTGTCTTCGTCCTTCTGGTCCTCGCGCAGCTCGGCGCTGGGCGGCTTGTCGATGATGCGCGGCGGGATCACAACGCCCGTCGGGCCCCTCATCCAGTCCCGGTGGTTGGCGTTGCGCCAGCGGCAGGTCTCGAATACGCGGGTTTTATACAGGTCTTTCAGCGGGTTGTAGCCGCCGGCCATGTCGCCGTAGATGGTCGCGTAGCCCACCGCCATTTCCGACTTGTTGCCGGTGGTCAGCAGCATCTCGCCGAACTTGTTGGACATCGCCATCAGCAGCAGCCCGCGCAGGCGCGACTGGATGTTTTCTTCGGTGATGTCCGGCTCCAGCCCCGCAAACAGCGGCGCCAGCGTGTCGGTGACCGCCGCCCGGGCCGGGCCGATCGGCACGGTGTCGTAGCGGCAGCCAAGCGCGTCCGCCACCGCCCGCGCATCGTCCAGCGACGCTTGCGACGTGTATTCCGAAGGCAGCATCACGCAACGCAGGTTTTCCGGCCCCAGCGCGTCGGCCGCAATCACCGCGACCAGCGCCGAATCGACGCCGCCCGACAGGCCCAGAAGCGCCTTCGAAAACCCGGTCTTGGCGAAATAGTCGCGCACCGACACCACCATCGCGCGATAGTCCTGTTCCCATGTGTCGGGGATATGCGCCAGCGGCCCCTTGGCGATCCGCCAGCCCTCGGCGGTTTCGGCAAGCTCGATGGTTTCGATCGCCTCGTCGAAATCCGGCAGTTGCACCGCCAGCCCGCCGCCGGGGTTCAGCGCAAACGAGGCCCCGTCGAACACCTGGTCGTCCTGCCCGCCCACCATGTTCAGGTAGATCAGCGGCAGCCCGGTTTCCACGGTGCGTGCGACCATGTGGTTGAACCGGTCGTCCATCTTGCCCCGGTAATAGGGCGACCCGTTGGGCACCAGCAGGAACTCGGCACCGGTTTCGGCCAGGGTCTCGGCCACGTCCGGGTGCCAGGCGTCTTCGCAGATCGGTGACCCGATGCGGGTGCCGGACACGCTGTAGGGGCCGCCCAGCGGGCCGGCATCGAACAGGCGCACCTCGTCAAAGACGGTTTCATTGGGCAGGTCGTGCTTGCGCACCCGCGACGCCACCCGCCCGCCGTTCAGGATCAGATAGCCGTTGTAAAGCCGCCCGTCCTCGGTCACCGGCCCACCGATCGCCAGCGCCGGGCCATCGGCGCAATCGGCGGCCAGCGCATCGAGCGCGGCGATGGCGGCGCGGTGAAAGGCCGGCTTCATCACCAGATCCTGGGTGTTGTAGCCGGTGATGAACATTTCCGGCAGCGCCACCAGGTCGGCGCCCGCCGCGCGCCCGGCCTGCCAGGCGGCGCGCGCCTTGGCGGCGTTGCCGGCGATATCGCCAACCGTGGGGTTCAGCTGCGCCAGCGTCAGCCGGAATTTACGAGCCATGCGTCCAACCGTTTCTTGCCCGGAACCAATCCGGGCGCAGTCTTAACAGAGTTGCCTGCAAACGAAAGTCCCAACCGGATCTGCGCCCCCGGGGGGCGGGAAAACTCAAAAGGCATTGTCAGCCCTTGGCGGCTGTTCTAGGCTTTGGCCAAGATCCGGGCGCTTTCGCGCGTGTCGGAAAACAGGGGGCTATCGTGTTGACTTTCAAGGGCCGCGCCAAGGCGCTGTTTATCGGGACCATCGGTTTGACACTGGCGGCGGGGGCCGTGCAGGCCCAGCAGACCGACGCCGTGATCACCAAGAAATACGAAGACGGCGGTGTCTACGAAGGCACCTTCAAGGATGGCAAGCAGCACGGCATTGGCACCTACCGGCTGCCCAACGGCTACGAATACACCGGCGAATGGGTCGATGGCGAAATCCGCGGCCAGGGCGAAGCGCGCTTTCCCAACGGGGCGATCTACAAGGGCAGCTTCGCCAACGGCAAACCCAATGGCCGCGGCAAGATCACATTCGCCGATGGCGGCACCTATGAAGGCGACTGGGTGGATGGCAAGATCACCGGCACCGGGGTCGCGATCTATCCGAACGGCGTGAAATACGAAGGCGGCTTCAAGGATGCGCTGCAGCACGGCCAGGGGCGGATGGAAAGCCCCAGCGGCTATGTCTACGAAGGCAGCTGGGTCGAAGGCGTCAAGGACGGCAAGGGCAAGATCATCTACCCCGACGGCGCCATCTATGAAGGCGACCTGGTGCGCGGTGTGCGCGAAGGCTTCGGCAAGCTCACCATGCCCGACGGGCTGCAATACGAAGGCGAATGGAAGGACGGGCAGATCAACGGCAAGGGCCGGCTGGTCCAGTCCAACGGCGACATCTACGAAGGCGAATTCGTCAACGGCCAGCGCCAGGGCCAGGGCAAGGTCACCTATGCCAACGGCGACGTCTACGAAGGCCAGTTCGTGAACGACAAGCGCGAAGGCCTGGGCACCGTCACCGGCACCGACGGCTACACCTATGTGGGCGACTGGGTTGCCGGCCATATCGAAGGCCAGGGCAAGGTCACCTACCCCGACGGCTCGGTCTACGAAGGCCAATTCCGCAATGACCTGCCCGACGGGATCGGGCGCATCGTCTATGCCGACGGGAATTCCTACGAAGGCGAATGGAAGGCCGGGGTGATCGATGGCAAGGGCATCGCGCGCTACGCCAACGGCATGGTCTACGAGGGCGAGTTCCGCAACACGCTGAACCACGGCCAGGGCACGATGACCTTTCCGGATGGCTACACCTATGTGGGCGAATGGCGCAACGGCAAGCGCAACGGCACCGGGCGCGCCACCTATCCCGACGGGACGGTCTATTACGGGAATTTCGTCGACGGCAAGCGCGAAGGCAAGGGGACCATCACCATGCCCGACGGCTTTACCTATACCGGCGACTGGAAGGCCGGCGAAATCGAAGGCCAGGGGGTCGCCACCTACGCCACCGGCGATGTCTACGAAGGCACCTTCAAGGCCGGCAAGCGCCACGGCCAGGGCACCATCCGCTATTCCGCCACCGGCGAAGAAAACAGCGGCACCTGGACCGATGGCGCGCTGACCGAGCCGGCCACCAACGGCGGGAACTGACCCGTCCGGGCCACGCCCCGCCCCGCTGCACCGCCTCAGTGCACCTTCCCAGTGCGCCCCCGTTCTGGGCCTTTCCAGTGCGCCGCCTCAGCTTTGCGCGGCCTTGAACCGGTCGCGCACATGGGCCGGCACCGCCAGGCCCGGCTTCAGCCGCGCGTCATCGACCGGCGCCGCAAAGGCCGGCGCCACCGGCACCGTCCCGGCCCAGATGTCCAGGGCGTAATCCTCTTCGTCATCGATCGGACCTCCGGCGCGCACCTTGGCGGAAACCTCGTCCAGGGGCAGCCACATCACCGTGGTCGCCTTTAGCTCTTTATCATTGATATCACGCAGTTTTTCCCAGCGCCCCGGCACCAGGTGATCCATCATCGCGCGCAGGGCTTCGGTCTTGGCCTGCGTGCCTTCGACGATCTGCGGCACCCCGAAAACCGTCACCGAACGGTAGTTCACCGAATGGTGGAAGGCCGAACGCGCCAGCACATAGCCGTCCAGGATGGTGGCGTTCAGACAGATCTCGGCGCCTTTCGACCGGCGCAGCGTGCGACTGGCCGAAGACCCGTGCCAATAGACCCGGTCGCCCACCCGCCAGTGCAGGGTAGGCGTCAGCGCCGGCGCGCCATCGAGCAGCCAGGCGATATGGCACAGCGCCGCAGCATCAAGGATCGCATGCACCGCGTCGCGGTCGAAAACCGCGCGTTCGTGCCCCCGGCGGACGCGGGTGCGGGGCGTGGGGCGGATCTGGTCGGTCATCGGCAATACCTCGGGCAGAAAAATGGGCGGTTCGATCAAGCCGCAGCGCGCCTTGATCACTTTCGGATTTGACATCTAGGCGAAAATCGGACCTGCTGAAACGGCCAGTTTCTGAAAGTTTGAACAGTCCAGTTGACCACAACTCCTGACCTAGTGCCGCTGTTGGCCACCCTTGGGCAAAGCGGGCCGATCTATCTGCAGATACGCGACCGGCTGCGCCACGCGATCGGTAATGGCGAGATCGTCGCGGGCACCCGTCTGCCGTCCAGCCGGGCGCTGGCCGCCGACCTGGGGCTGTCGCGCAGCACCGTGGTCGCCGCCTATGATCAGCTGATCGCCGAAGGCTATGCCCAAAGCCGCCCCGGCGCCGGGATCTTTGCCTGCGACGCGGGGCCGATGACTGGGCCGATGACCGGGCCAGTGAAAGAGCCGACGATCGGGGCCAATCCGAATGGCGCACCGGGGTCAGCGCCCGCCGGGCGCAGCGAACCGCCGCTGGCGCTCAGCCCCGGGCTGGCCGATCTGACGCTGTTTCCGGTGCGCAGTTGGGCGCGCACCATCGGGCGGGTGGCGCGCAGCGAACCCGAAACCCTGCACCACTGCCCCGACCGGTTCGGCGATCCGCTGCTGCGGCTCCAGATCGCCCGGCACCTGCTGGCTTGGCGCGGCGTGCGCTGCGATGCCGCCCAGGTGGTGATCACCGGCGGGTCGGGCGAAGCTCTGGAACGGGCGCTCGAGCTGACCTGCGACGCCGGCGCCACCGTCGGGCTGGAAGACCCCGGCTATCCGCCGATCCGCCGTTTCGCGCAGGCCCGCCCCTGGGGGCTGCGCTGGCTTGGGATCGACGAAAACGGGGCGGTCGTGCCGCGTGGCCGGCCAGCGCCAAGGGCGGTGGTTCTGACGCCGTCGCACCAGTTTCCGCTGGGGGGCGCGATGGCCCAGGCCCGCCGGGCCGCGTTTCTGGACTGGGCGCGTCGCACCGGCGGCTGGCTCATCGAGGACGATTTCGACAGCGAATTCCGCTATGCCGGGCGGCCGATCCCGGCGCTGGCGGCGCTGGAGGGCGGTGACCGGGTGATCTATGTCGGCAGTTTCTCCAAGGTGTTTTCGCACGGGCTGCGCCTGGGCTACATGGTTCTGCCCGCGCCGCTGGTGGACCCCGCCCGCCGGGCGATGCACCGCGAAGCACCGCGGGTTTCGGTCACCGGGCAGCGCCCGCTGGCGCGGTTCATGGAGGACGGCAGCTATCAGCGGCACCTGCGCCGGGTGCGCCGGGTCTATGCCCGCCGCCACGGGCTGTTGATGCGCGCGCTGGAAGCGCATCTGGCCGGGCGCGCGCATTGGCGGCGCGACAATGCCGGCATGCTGGTGGCCGTCCACCTGTCCGAGGGGGTCGGCGACCGGCAGATCGCCGCTGCCGCCCGGCGGGCCGGTATCGGCTGTCTGCCCCTGTCCGACCATGTGGCCGGGCCGGGGCGCGCCAACGGGCTGTTGCTGGGGTTTTGCGCAACCCCCGACCACAGGATCGCGGAGGCGGTTCGGGCGCTGCGCTTGGCCCTGCAAGAGGCCGGACAACCGGTGGGCGGCGGGGATTCGGGCGGCTAAGGCGGGTCAGGGGTGGGTCGCCGGATCCAGCCCGGGGGGGCGTTCAGGCCGGGGCGTTCCAGGTGTCGATCATCGCGAAGATCAGCCGTTCGCCTTCGGCAACGATGTCGAACCGGCGCTGTTCCATCGACCAGCGCATCGCCAGCCCCTGAATCGCGGCCAGAGTCAGCGCCGCGGCATCGGCCGGGTTCAGGTCCGGCCGAAACCGGCCCGCGTCGATTTCCGCCTGAACCAGCTCGGCAAACCGCAGCCGCCGGTCGCGCATCATTTCCTCGAAATGCTGGCGCAGCGCGTCGTTTTCCGCATGCAGTTCGCGCGAGAACAGGATCGCGGTGATCGCCGGCTGGCGGGCGATGAACCCAAGCTGGCGCGACACCAGCGCCCGCAGCCGGTCGGCGGGCGGCATGGCGGCCAGCTCGGCCCCGCCGGTATCGAGGCGGCGCACGATTTCATTGCCCACCGCCGCCCAGATATCGGCCTTGGTCGGGAAATGCCGGAAAATCGCCGGCTGGGTCAGGCCGACCGCATCGGCCAGTTGCTGGGTGGTGACCCGGTCCGGGCCCTTTTCAGCCGCCAGGCGGATCGCCGCATCGATGATTTCGCGCTTACGGTCCTCGGCGGATTTGCGTGTGCGGCCCATGCGGTCGGTCCCCGGCTGATGGCTTACGGTTGTTCCTTGTCGGCCCCCTCGATACCCAGACGATAGCCGGCGTGGCAAGAGGTGCAGTTGCCCATGACCTTGCCCATTTCCCCCAGGATTTCCAGCGGATCTTCGGTCACGGTTGCGAGAGTCGCCAGATCGTCAAAGGCCTGGTGGGTGCCCATGCCCAGGGTCTTGAACTCGAGCGGCAGCTTGCGGATCAGCGCCGGGCTTTCGCCGCTGGCCGCCGCCATGCCCACCGCCGTGGCCAGGGTTTGCACTTCTTCCATGTCGCCATCGATGGCCGCCAGGGTGATGCCCTGCACGGTTTCCAGCAGGCCGCGCATTGCGCCAAGCACCTTGTTGCGTTCATCGGCTGACAGCAGCACCACGGTGCGCCCGTCGGCGTGCGGTTCGGTGGTGCCCACCACCAGGAAGGTGTAGGCCATCGCCACAAGTCCGATCGCCAGCACCGCAGAAAGCAGCCAGCCCAGTTTGCATCCGAGTTTCATGAAAGTCTCCATCAGGTTAAATAAGTAATGGCTCACTAACTAATTCGGTGCAACCTGTCCAGCGGCATTTCGTCCCGGCGGGCGCGCGGCCGGGCGGCGGATTTGGGGCTTTTCTTTCCGGCCGGCGGTGATATGGTCGCGGCCATGAACGCACGCGCGCATACCGTTTTGCTGCCGGGGGCCCCTGCCCTGCCGGGCGCTGCGCTGCTGCTTCTGCTTAGCTGCCTCTGAGCGTGCCCTGGCGCGACCGCTCGGAGGTGACCAGCGCCAGCCCCCCGCCCCGGCCCATGCCAGCATCCGCAGCTAAGACAAACCCCACGAAGAGACCCATCCCATGACCAGCCCTACCGAACAGAACCGCGTTCTGATTTTCGACACCACCTTGCGCGACGGCGAACAGTCCCCCGGCGCCACCATGACCCATGACGAAAAGCTCGAGATTGCCCAGATGCTCGACGAGATGGGGGTGGACATCATCGAAGCGGGCTTTCCCATCGCCTCGGAAGGCGATTTCGAAGCGGTGCGCGACATCGCCGCGCGAACCGAAAACGCGGTGATCTGCGGCCTGGCGCGGGCCAATTTCAAGGATATCGACCGCTGCTGGGA
>JAJRUE010000209.1 GCA_024277955.1 Alphaproteobacteria bacterium
CCGATCAAACTCTAAAACGGTCCCTTGCGACCAAGCCTGTATCGATCCGACCACCGCCACTGCACGCCATGAATGGCGTGGCGTGCAGTGGCTCCCTTTTGCCGCAGATGCCGACAAAAGTCATAAGACAAGCCTGTCTTAGTTTGCCTTACGGCCCCGGCGCGCCGCCATCCAGGAATTCGCGCGCCAAGCGCACCGCCCGCCCGGCGTAGAACGCTTGGCGCGGGTCTCCGGGGCGGGCGCGCGACACGATCCAGCCGCATGATGCCAGCGCCCGGATCAACGTGAACATTTCCACCAGCGCCACCGCGTTTTCCGGCATCGGCCGCCGGCTGCGGTATCCTTCGATCAGGGACTGCGCCAGCTGGGCGGCGTTCGGCGCGCCGACGTTTTGCGACAACGCCACGCCCAGATCGTAGAACCGAAAGCCGAAACCGCAGTCGTCGAAATCGATCAGCGCCAGGCCGGCTTCGTCCAGCAACAGGTTTTCGCGCAGCGGATCGGCGTGGATCATGCCAAAGTCGGCGCCTTCGCGGCGATAGCGGGCCAGCGCGCCAAGCGCCGCCTCGCGGGCTTCCAGCAGCAGGTCGCGCTGGCGCAGGCCCAGTGCCGGGTTGGTCCAGAAACGGCCCCACAAGGGGGCGTCGCCCAGCAACCCGTCTTCATCCCAGTAGGGGCGTTGGTACTGGGACGGCAGGTCCAGCCGGTCGGCGGCGTCGTGCAACTGGGCAAGCAGCACGCCCAGGGCGCGAAACAACCCGGCCTGCTGTGTTTCGTTGCCCTCCAGCGCGGTGCCGGCGCGCCCGACCGGGGTTCCGTAGAACCAGCGCACCGCGCTGGCCAGGCGGCCCTCGATACGCACCACCAGCCGTCCTTCGGTGGTGGCCACCGGCGGCGGGCAGCGAAACCCGGATGCCGCCAGCAAATGGGTAAAGGCCAGTTCCGAATTTATTGCGCCTTCGCCCTGGTAGCCCGGGCGATGCAGGCGCAGCGCCACGTGCCGGCCATCGCGCAGCAGCACTTCGAAAACAGTGTTCTCGCGCTTGGCGACCAACCTTGGCGGCTTTTCGGCGCCGCCCCAGGCTTCGGCCGCCAGGCTGGCCAGATGTTGCGCTTCGGCGTCTCTCAACTGCCCGGTATCCGGCCAAACGCCCGGGCGAGGGCGACCAGGGCGAAATCCGCGTGTTCGCGCCCGAACACCAACGGCGGGCGCAGTTTCAGGATGTTGTCATGGCGGCCGATCCGGCCGATCAACACCTTTTCGCGCTTCAATTCCTCGACCAACCGATGCGCAAGTTCCGGCGCCGGGGCGCCGTCTTCGCCCACCAGTTCCACCCCAAAGAACAGCCCGCGCCCACGCACCCCGGCGATCGCGGGATGGTCCAGCGTGCGCAGACCGGCCAGCATGTAATCCCCCATCGCCTGGGCGTTTGCCACGAGGCCTTCGTCTTCGATCACCCGCAGCGTCGCCATTGCCGCGGCGGCCGAAACCGGGTTGCCGCCGAAGGTGCTGAAAAAGCCGAAGGCCTGGCGGAACTCGGCCATGATTTCGGGGCGGGTGATGACGGCGGCCACCGGATGCCCGTTGGCCATCGGTTTGCCTACGGTGACGACATCGGGGCGGAACCCCATGAAGTCGTGCCCCCACCAGTGCGACCCGAGCCGCCCGAACCCCGGCTGCACCTCATCGCACAGCACCAGCCCTCGGGCGCGCCGGACCACCCCGGCGGCGGCGTCCATGAACCCCGGCGCCACGTCGGGCAGGCCTTCGTTGGCAAAGATCGGGTCCAGCATGAACCCGGCGAATCCGAACCCGGTTTCTTCCAGCTCGACGATGGCGCGCGCCATGTTGCGGGCGAATTTTTCCGCGCCTTCGGGGCCGGGCGGCAGCTTGTCGGGGGCCGGGATAAGCCGCACATGCCCCGGCTGGCCGCCGATCGGCGGGCGGCGCGCCGACAGCTGGCTGACCGCCGTGGTGTTGCCGTGATAGGTGGTGTCGGTGGCGATGAAGCCGCGTTTTCCGGTCATCGCCTGGGCCATGCGCAGCGCGATATCGTTGGCTTCAGAGCCCGAACACACCATGATCGCCTGGTTCAGATCATGGTCAAGCTTGCCGGTCAGCGCCTCGATATAGTCCAGCACGGTTTCGTGCAGATAGCGCGTGTGCGTGTTCAGCCGCGCGGCCTGGTCGGCGATCGCGCGCACCACCCGCGGGTGGCAATGGCCCACATGCGGCACGTTGTTGTAGCAGTCCAGATAGCGGGTTCCGGCGCTGTCCCACAGCCAGACCCCCTGGCCCTTCACCAGGTGCAGCGGCTCGTCATAAAACGTCGGCACGTTCGGCCCCATCAGCCGGCGTCGGCGCGCGACCAGATCCTCAACCATGCTTCCCCCAAGAATACATGGTCAATCTAGGCGGCGAAACCGCGACTTGCCAGCCTTTCCGGTCTGGCGCGGCGGTTTGGCGGCGGCTTACTCGTCGTCGCGCACCTTGCCGCGCAGCGATTTCAGCGAGGCGCGGCGGGTCTTGGCCTCAAGGCGGCGGCGTTTCGAGCCCAGCGTCGGGCGTGTCGGCACCCGGCGCTTGGGGCGTTGGGCCGCCTGTCGGATCAGCTCGGCCAGCCGGGCGCGGGCGATGTCGCGGTTGCGCGCCTGGCTGCGGGTTTCGTCGCAGCGGATCACCAGCGCTCCGTCGCGTGTCCAGCGCCGCCCGGCCAGCCGTTTGAGCCGCGCCTTTACCGGTTCGGGCAGGTTCGGGCTGCGGGCGGCTTCAAAGCGCAGTTCGACCGCGGTGGACACCTTGTTGACGTTCTGCCCGCCGGGGCCTGAGGCTCGGGTGAACTGTTCGCTCAACTCCCAGTCTTCGATGGTTATGTCGTCATTGATCCGCATGATGCGCAGTTTCCGCCGCACGGCGACCGGGGCCAAGGGAAAAGGGTCGCCGGATGTCGGCGACCCTTCGAGTTCTTCAGGAGACGGGCCAGTTAGAGCCTGGGCCCAATCAAAAGCGTTTCAGCCTTCGGGTTGCCTCAGACTGCGGTCCTTCTGACTGTTCCGACCTCTTTCTCCACCATCACTCTAGACACTGGACCACCTCCTTTCGTTGATTACCGATAGGGGCAGGTTGGCACAGATTTCGTGTTTGTCAAAATGTTTTACACAACCTGTGGCAGCATTCTGCGCACGATGATGCGAAAAGGGGCCAGCGCGATCAGCGCCAGCGACAGTTTCACACCCCAGTCCGCCACCGCCAGAGATACCCACAGCGGCACCTGCGGGCCGACGCCCAGCATCGGCAGAACCTCGCCCGCCCAGCTGACATCGTTGGCCGGCTCGACAAAGCTGAGCGTGGCGGAAAAGGCGATGGTGAAGAACAGCGCGGTATCGACGCTTGAACCCACCAGCGTGCTGATCAGTGGCGCGCGCCACCAGCGCCCCTGGCGGAAGCGGTGGAACACCGCCACGTCCAGCATCTGCGCGCTGAGAAACGCCAGCCCCGACCCGAACGCGATCCGCCAGGTGACCAGCGGGCCGAATTCGCCGATGATCTGGGTGCCGACAAAGGAACTGAGCACGCCGGCAACGAAGCCCGCGAACACCACCTTGCGCGCCATCGACGGCCCGTAGACGCGGTTCATCACGTCGGTGACCAGAAAGGCAAAGGGGTAGGTGAAGGCGCCCCAGGTCAGCCATTGGCCGAACAGGAACTGCACCAGGATATTGGATGCCACCACGATGGCGGCCATGGCGATGACGCCGGGCAAAAGTCGTTTCATGTCTGTTTTTTCCGTTTTGACAAGGTAGTCGGAGACTTGGCCCCCGCGCATCGGGGACGGCGCGTCCTACCGCCGCGCGCGGCGCAAATCAAGCTATTCGTTGCCCGGTGTTTCGATCCGGTATTCCACGAACTCGGTCCGTTGGAAGGCGCGGAAATTGTCGTCCGAGATCATCGTGATCCGGATATCCCCGGTCGTGTCGCGCCAGACCGCGATGCCTTCCAGGTTGTCGTGCTGGCCCGATGGAGTTTCCAGCAGGGTTTCTTCGTCGCTGATGCCGTTGTCGTCCAGCCGCATCCGGCGAATGCGCGTTTCGAACCCCCAGACCCCGTTGAAATAGCGCTCAAGCAGGTAAAACAGCCCGTCGGGGCCGAAATCTCCGCCCACGGTCAGGAAGGGGCCGCGCCGGGGGATGGCGGCGATCTTCGTCCATTTGCCGTCGCGCAACCGGTAGACCGGAAACGGCCGCGTCAGCACGCCCGACCGTTCCGGCAGCGTATAAAGATCGCCCGCCGCATCGATCGCAAGCGTTTCCAGCGACGAATTGTTCTGAAAATCCTTGAAGTCCGGGTGGCTCGGCATCTTGTGCGCCTTGCCGCCGGGTTCGGTGTAGTGCCAGACCCGGTGATAGCCCTCGAAGGACACGAAGATATCGCCCTCGGGCGACACCGCCAGCCCTTCGGCGTCGTCCCAGACGCCTTCGGTGGGCTTGCCGCGGGTGTCGTGCAGCGCAACCAGCGCGCTGCTGGTGACGCCGGTGATCGGCCCGTCCGGGGTGGCGCGCTGAAACTGGCCCTTGACGATTGCGCCGGCGTCGCTGACGGTGACAAAGTCACGCCCGTCGGCGCTGACCTCCAAGCCGGAAAACCCGCCAAAGCCGTCATCCGGCAGTGACCAGCGCCAGGCGCCGACGAACACGGCCTTGCCGCGTGTTTCGGCCAGCCCCGCCCAGCCGGTCCAGCCGGCGGCAAGCCCTGCGGCCAGGATCAGCCCTAGCGCAAGACGGCGGTGCATTGACGTGGCAGATCGGCCAGCAGCAGTTCGGGCCGCGGTTTGCGTTTCGGCCCCGGCGGGGGCGGGTTCAGGATGTCATCGACCCATTTCTGGGCCGCGGCGCAGCCATCGCCCGGCGGCGGAGGCGCTTGGTCGACGCAGCCGCGCAGGCCCTTGGGGCAGGCCAGGCGCACGTGGAAATGATAGTGATGGCCCCACCATGGGCGCACCTTGCGCAGCCAGGACCGGTCGCCGCGCGCATCCTTGCACATCTGCACCTTGGCGCCGGGAAAGACAAAGATCCGCGCCACTGCCGGATCGCGCGCCGCCGCCCGGATCAGTTTCATGTGCTGGCGCGTCCACTTGCCGTTCACATAGGCGCCCTTGGCCCGGCGCATGGAAATCGACGAAATGTTTTCCCGTTCGGCGCGCGTAAGGTTCAGCCGTTTGGGCGGCAGCATCCAGATATCCACATCCAGCCCGATCTGGTGGCTTGCGTGCCCGGTCAGCATCGGCCCGCCGCGCGGCTGCGACATGTCGCCCACGTAGATCCCCTTCCAGCCCCGCATCCGCGCCGCCTTGCGTGACAGCCTCTCGATGAAAGCGATCAGGTCGGGGTGGCCCCAGTTCCGGTTCCGGCTGAGCCGCATCGCCTGCCAGGTCGGCCCGGTTTCGGGCAGTTGCACAGCGCCGGCCAGACAGCCCTTGGCGTAGCTGCCAAAGGCCGCGGGGCGCTGCAAAGACGGCCCCGACTGGTGCCCGAACAGCTGGCGCGCCGGGGTCTGCGCCATCAGTGGCGCGGCGGCAAGCCCCGCCAGCAGGGCCAGCAAGGTTACGAGGTTTGGTCGGCCCATTCTGCCCGTTCTCCGTCTGCCTTGACCCAGCGTAGCAGAAACAGCGCCAACAGGAACAGAAAGATCACCGGCGACACCCCGATGCGTGGGCTGTTGGTCATGTAGCTGACCATGCCGATCAGCGCCGGCGCCAGAAACGCCGTCGCCTTGCCGGACAGGGCGTAAAGGCCAAAGGCTTCGGTCGGGCGGTCGGGGTGGGCGTGGCGCACCATCATCGTGCGCGACGCCGATTGCAGCGCGCCGCCCGCCGCGCCGATGGTGGCGCCCAGGATGTAGAACACGATATCGGGCAGGGTCGACCCTTCGGCCAACGGGATGCCAAAGAAGCTTTCGCGCGACATGCCGACGATCACCAGCGTGACCAGCGACAGAACCAGGATGTTGAAGCGGATCACCGGCTTGGGGCCAAAGCGCTTGTCGGCGCGCCCGCCGATCCAGGTGAACACCGCGGCGCTGATCGCCCCGATGATCCCGAACACGCCGATATTGGTGATCGACCAGTTCAGCACCAGCGTCGCATAGACCCCGCCAAAGGCGTAAAGCGCGTTCAGCGAATCCCGGTAGAACATCGAGGACGCCAGATAGGCGGCCAGGCTGCGGCGCTTGGCGATCGACTTGATCGAGCGGGCCAGCTCTACCAGAGCGCCGGCGGTGTCGCCTTTCTTTTCGGTGGGCTTGTCGCGCACCCACAAGAAGAACGGCACCATGAACAGCAGATACCAGATCGCGGTGAACGGCCCGACAAAGCGGGTGCCTTCGCGCGCGCCGGCGTCCAGCCCGAAAAGCGGATCCAGCCCGATCAGCGTCTTGCCGTTGCCCTGTTCCACGAACAAGAGCAGCATGATGAACAGCGACAGCACCCCCCCGGCGTAGCCCAGCGCCATGCCCGAGCCGGATATGTGCCCCACTTCGTCATCGCCGCCCAGATCGGGCAGCATCGCGTTCACGAAGATCAGCGCATATTCCGCGCCGATCATCCCGATCCCGAAGGCCAGCAGCGAAGTCCAGATCGTCGAACCATCCGGCATCATCCACCACAGCCCCCAGGTTCCGGCCATGTAAAGCGCCGAAAACGCCACGAGCCAGGGGATGCGCCGCCCGGTATTGTCGGCAAATGCCCCCAGGATCGGCGCGCTGAAGGCGATGAACAGCCCGGTGATGGTCTGGCCCAGCGACCAGACGCTTTGCGCGCGCGCGTCCGCCACGTTTTCCGCCAGCCCGGTGGACATGAAGTAATCGGTGGCGACGGCGGCGAAATAGGGCCCGAACACGAAGGTCAGCACCAAGGTGTAAAAAGGCTGGCTGGCCCAGTCGAAGAAATACCAGCCCCAGATCCGTTTCCGGTGAGAAATCCCTGTCATCGTGCGCCCTCGTTCTTGTCGGTTTTGCCGATAGAACCGTGAAAGGCGCCTAGGCGCAACCGGTTGTCGCGTTCAGGTTGAAGATCGCGGGTCGGCTCAGGCCCGTTCCGGTGGCCAGGGGCGGCGGTTTTCGGCTTCGATCCAGCCCTGCACCCAGTCGGGCAGGGTAAAGTCGGGCGGCGTGTCGGAGATCTCGGGCACCACGTTTTCGGGCGGCACGATGCCCTGCGCGCTGGTGATCGCCATGCGGTAGATCGCCTGGGTGGTGCAGTCGCCGTCCCGGTTCCACAGCGTCTGATCGATGTAGAAAAACCGCCGGTCCCACCCCAGCAGACGGCTTTGCATCTCGAAGCGCTGAAACAGGCGGATGCGCCGGCGGTAGCGCACCGTGACCCCGGCCACGGTCATCCCCCAGCCGTTGCGCCGCAGCGCGTTGATCAGCCCGACGCGCCGGGCCAGCGGAATGCGCCCCAGGTCCAGCAGGGTCAGCGTACGGCCGTTGTTCAGCTCTTTCCACAGGTCCAGATCCCAGGGCCAGCACAGATGGCGCGAGCGGTGCACCCCAAGCACCGGCAGCCGGGGTGCGTTGCGGTGGACATACAGTTCCTTGGCCATGCGGACGAACGGATACATCGCGAAACTCCTGCTTATCCGGCTTTCTGGAAGGGCTTAGAAATCCTGCGCCCGGCAGATGCAAGGGCGAACGCGGCGTCAGCGCCCTTGTCATGGGCCTGCGCGGGCCTTAGGTGTCTTTTCGACTGAAAACGACAGCGGGCCTGACCCATGACCTCGATCTTTCAAATCCTGATGCTGCTGCTCGATGTGGTGTGGTTCATCCTGATCGCCCATATCATCATGAGCTGGCTGATCAATTTCCAGGTGCTGAATCTGCGCCAACCGCTGGTGGCGCAGCTCTGGTATGGGCTGAACCGGCTGCTCGAGCCGATCTATACCCCGATCCGGCGGATCCTGCCGGACATGGGCGGGCTGGACCTGGCGCCGCTGATCGTGCTGCTGGGGATCTATGCGATCCGGATCGTGCTGATCAACAACATGGCGGCGTTTTACTGACACCGCACGCCTCCGGCGGGGATATTTGCGGACAGAAGAAGGTGGGGGCTTTTTGCTTGTTCACCGAATCTTCATGTGGGAAGAGTCGGATAAAGATATCCGAGCGCCCAACCCGGAACAGGCCCCATGCCAGAGGCATCCGCACTACTATCCTCGGTCTTCGGCTTTGACGAATTCCGCCCCGGCCAGGCCGAGATCGTCGAAGCGGTCGCGGCGGGTCGGAACGCGCTTGCGATCATGCCGACGGGGGGCGGGAAATCCCTTTGCTTTCAACTGCCTGCCCTGATGCGCGATGGGGTGACGGTGGTGATTTCGCCCCTGATCGCGCTGATGCGCGACCAGGTGCGGGCGTTGCGTGCGGCCGGGGTGGAAGCCGGGGCGCTGACCTCGGGCAACACCGAAGAGGAAACCGACGCG
>JAJRUE010000210.1 GCA_024277955.1 Alphaproteobacteria bacterium
ACCGGCTCGGTCCGGATCGCGGGCGCGGGGCAGGTGTCGGCGCTTGTCGGGTTCGCGACCGGCGACTGGTGGGTGCAGGACGCCGCCGCCGCGATCCCGGCGCGGCTTCTGGCGGCGCGCCCCGGCGAACGGGTGCTGGACCTGTGCGCCGCGCCGGGCGGCAAGACCATGCAACTGGCCGCCACCGGGGCGCAGGTGACCGCGCTCGACACATCGGACGCGCGGCTGAACCGGCTGCGCGACAACCTGGCGCGCACCGGGCTGCAGGCCGAGGTCGTCGTGGCCGACGCGCTGGACTACGACGCGCCGCCGTTTGACGCGATCCTGCTGGACGCTCCGTGCAGCGCCACCGGCACCATCCGCCGCCACCCGGACCTGCCCTACGCCAAGACCGCCGAAGGCTTCCCGGCCCTGTTCGAACTGCAGGAAAAGCTGCTGGACCGGGCGCTGGGCCTGCTGAAACCGGGGGGGCGGCTGGTCTATTGCACCTGCAGCCTGCTGATCGACGAGGGCGAAGAACAGATCCGCGACCTGCTGAAACGCGCGCCAGACACCGAAATCGACACCGCTGCGATTGGCGATCTGCCCGCCGACTGGCGCGTGGCCGAGGGGCTGCGCACGCGCCCCGATTACTGGCCCGACAGCGGCGGGCTGGACGGGTTTTTCATGACCGTCCTGCGCAAGCGCGCCGCGTCCTGAAATTCGCCGATGACAGAGCGCCGCCAAAGGCGTATTGTCCGACAAAATCCGAGCCCAAAAGGGCCACCACACGCGGCGAGGCAGTTTCCCCGTGCCCCAGAACGAAACCCTGTCCGCGCGCTGGACGCGCTGGATGAACCGATTTCACGCGATCCTGTCCGTGCGCGCCAGCCCGGCCACGGGCTTTGTGTCGCAGCCCGAACCGCGCACCATCGGCCGGTTCGCCAAGGGCCGCCAACTGGTCGCGGGCAACTTCATGTTCGCAGGTTCGCTGATCCAGGACGCCGAGCGCTCGATCTGGCAACTGCCGCCCCCCGACTTGCTGTTCGAAGAAGAAATCCACGGCTTCGCCTGGCTCGACGATCTGGCCGCGGTGGGCGATGCCCCGGCGCGCCGGCGGGCCCAGGACTGGGTCTTTGAGTGGATCGAGCTTTACGGGCGCGGCAAGGGCCCCGGCTGGACCCCCGACCTTACCGGTCGGCGGCTGATCCGCTGGATCAACCACGCGATCTTTCTGCTCAATGGCCAGACCAGCGAAATGTCGCGCGCCTACCATGCGTCGCTGGCGCAGCAGACGATCTTTCTGTCGCGCCGCTGGAAAAGCGCCACCCGCGGCCTGCCGCGCTTCGAAGCGCTTACCGGGCTGATCTACGCCGGTCTGGCGCTGACCGGGATGGAAGGCCGGGTCGATCCCGCCACCCGTGCGCTGGCGCGCGAATGCGCCGAACAGATCGACGAACAGGGCGGCATCGCCACCCGCAACCCCGAAGAGCTGCTGGAAGTGTTCACCTTGCTGAACTGGGCCGCCTCGGCGCTGAGCGAAGCCGGGCGCATGGCCAGCCCCGAACACCTGCAGGCGATCGAACGCATCGCCCCCACCCTGCGCGCGCTGCGCCACGCCGACGGATCGCTGGCGCGCTTTCACGGCGGCGGGCGCGGCGCCGAAGGCCGGCTGGACCACGCGCTGGCCAGTTCGGGCATCAAGACGCTGGCCCCCGACGGGCTGTCGATGGGCTATGCGCGGCTGCACGGCGGGCGCACCAGCGTGATCCTCGATGCCGCCGCCCCGCCGCAGGGGGCGGCTTCGTGCAACGCCCATGCCTCGACCCTGGCGATCGAGGTCACCTCGGGGCGCCGACCGCTGATCGTCAACTGCGGCTCGGGCGTCAGCTTTGGCACCCAGTGGCGCCGGGCCGGGCGCGCCACCGCGTCGCATTCGACGTTGGCGCTGGACGGGCGGTCTTCGGCGCAGCTGGGCAAGCGCGCCCTTGTCGGCGGCCACGAACGCGAATTGCTGACCAACGGGCCGACGGATGTGCGGGTGCAGTTCATGGTCAACACCACCGCGCCGGGCATCGTCGCCGGCCACGATGGCTATCTGCGCTCGCACGGGCTGACCCACATCCGCCAGATCGAGGTCGCCCCCAACGGGCGCAGCGTGGTCGGCGAAGACACGCTGGCGGCGATCGAACGCGCCGACGAACGGATTTTCGACCGGATGCTGGACCGCAGCGACCTGCAGGGGCTTGGGTTTCGCATTCATTTCCACCTGCACCCGGACGTGGATGCCGAACTGGACATGGGCGGGGCGGCGGTGTCACTGGCGCTCAAAAGCGGCGAAATCTGGGTTTTCCGCCACGACGGCACCACCAAACTGTCTCTGGAACCCAGCGTTTACCTGGAAAAGGACCGGCTCAAGCCGCGTGCGACCAAACAGGTGGTTCTATCTGCCGCTGCCTTGGAGTATGCGACCCGTATCCGCTGGTCGTTGTCCAAGGCCCAGTTCACCCCCGACGCGGTGCGCGATCTGAACCGGGATGACGATCTGCTCTAGATATTGATCCTTGGGGGACATCCGACATGACCGACCAGACGCCCATCCGCCGCGCGCTGATTTCCGTTTCCGACAAGACCGGCCTGCTGGATCTGGCCCGCGCACTTGCGGCGCGCGGGGTCGACCTGCTGTCCACCGGTGGCAGCGCGGCGGTCATGCGCGACGCCGGCCTGACGGTCACCGACGTGGCCGAGGTCACGGGTTTTCCGGAAATGATGGACGGCCGGGTCAAGACCCTGCACCCGGCGGTGCACGGCGGGCTCCTGGCGCTGCGCGACAATGCCGAGCACCTCGCCGCGATGGAAGCGCATGGCATCGGCCCGATCGACCTGCTGGTGGTCAACCTGTATCCGTTCGAAGCCACCGTGGCCGCGGGCGCCGATTACGACACCTGCATCGAGAACATCGACATCGGCGGCCCGGCGATGATCCGCGCCGCCGCCAAGAACCACGCCTTTGTCACCGTGGTCACCGATGTCGAGGATTACGAGAAACTGCTGGGCGACATGGACCAGCACGGTGGCGCCACCTGCCCGAAATTCCGCCGCAAGCTGGCCCAGATCGCCTATGCGCGCACCGCCGCCTATGACGCCGCCGTCAGCACCTGGATGGCCGGGGCGATCGGCGTGGAAACCCCGCGCAGGCGCGCCTTTGCCGGCACCCTCGCCCAGCCGCTGCGCTACGGCGAAAACCCGCACCAAAAGGCGGCCTTCTACCTCGACGGCAGCGACCGGCCCGGCGTCGCCACCGCCCGCCAGTTGCAGGGCAAGGCGCTGAGCTACAACAACATCAACGACACCGACGCCGCCTTTGAGCTGGTCAGCGAATTCGCCCCCGACGCGGGGCCGGCCTGCGCCATCATCAAGCACGCCAACCCATGCGGCGTGGCCCGCGGCGCGACCTTGGCCCAGGCCTATCAGCGCGCCTTCGACTGTGACCGCACCAGCGCGTTCGGCGGCATCGTGGCGCTGAACCAGCCGCTTGACGGGGCCACCGCGCGCGAAATCGTGCAGATATTCACCGAAGTCGTCATCGCCCCGGACGCCGACGACGAGGCGCGCGAAATCTTCGCCGCCAAGAAGAACCTGCGCCTGCTGGTGACCGGTTCGCTGGCCGATGCGCGCGCCGCGGCCACCACGGTGCGCCAGGTCTCGGGCGGGTTCCTGGTGCAGGACAAGGACACCGGCCACATCGGGCGCGACGATCTGAAGGTGGTCACCAGAAAGGCCCCGAGCGACGCCGAACTGGACGACCTGCTGTTCGCCTGGACCGTGGCCAAGCACGTGAAATCCAACGCCATCATCTATGTCCGCGATGGCGCCACCGTTGGCGTCGGCGCCGGCCAGATGAGCCGCGTCGACAGCACCCGCATCGCGGCGCGCAAGTCGCGCGACATGGCCGAGGCGCTGGGGCTGGACGCGCCGCTGACCCAGGGCTCGGTGGTGGCGTCGGATGCGTTCTTTCCCTTCCCCGACGGGTTGCTGAGCGCCGCCGAGGCCGGGGCGACCGCGGTGATCCAGCCCGGCGGTTCGATGCGCGACGACCAGGTGATCGCCGCCGCCGATGACGCCGGCATCGCAATGGTCTTTACGAACATGCGTCATTTCCGGCACTAAGGGCGCATGACAATGCGCCCGATGATCTGGACAGCGCTTGCGGTGGCAGGGCTGGACCAGTTGAGCAAACTGGTCGTGGTCCGCTGGATGGACCTGCAAACGCTGGGCGTGATCGAGGTCTGGCCGCCCTACATCACTTTTCGCATGGCCTGGAACCGGGGGGTGAACTTTGGCCTGTTTTCCGGCAATTCCGACCTGACCCGCTGGCTGCTGGTGGCGGTGGCGGTGGCGATTTCGGCCTGGGTGGTCTGGTGGATCGCCCGCGAAAAGCCCGCCCTTCCGGGGCAGCTGGCGGCCGGTCTGCTGGTGGGCGGGGCGATCGGCAACATCGCCGACCGGCTGACCTGGGGGGCGGTGGCGGATTTTCTGAACGTGACCTGCTGCGGCATCGCCAACCCCTATGCCTTCAACATCGCCGATATCTCGATCTTCGTCGGCGCGCTGGGGCTGGTGGTTTTCACGGGCCGGGAAAAGTCAGCGTGACGGCGCCGATTCTATCGGTTACAAATCCGCCAAGGGAGCGGAGGAAGACGGTGACACGCGTGGTTTGCAAACAGGCAGGGGCCTTGATTCTGCTGAGCTTTGTGCTGGCCGGCTGCGCCGGATCGGTGCGCTACAGCGACGGGCCGGACGAATTCCAGGTGCTGCCTTCCAAGCCGCTGCAAACCCCCGCCGATCTGACCGCTTTGCCCGACCCCACGCCGGGCGGCGCGAACCTGGTCGACGACACCCCCAAGGCCGATGCGGCTGCGGCGCTGGGCGGGCGCCGGTCGGCGGTGGTGTTGGTGGGGCTGCCGGCGGTGGACGGGGCGCTGGTAAGCTATGCCTCGCGCTACGGCGTGGACCCCGGTATTCGCGAAGCCCTCAGCCGCAAGGCGCGCAAGGGCCGCAAGGACCGGCGCGGCTTTTTCCTGTTCCGCTGGCTGTCGGGCGGGCTGTTCGGGGGTCAGGTGCTTGCCCCCTACGCCGAAACCCAACGCCTGCGCGCCGCCGGGGTGAAAACCCCCAGCGCACCCCCCGCCCGCTGAGGCGCGCCTGCTGCCTGCCCGCTGCCGCCGCCTGCCGCTGACGCCTGTGCCGCAGGCCCGACCCTGGCCCCGGCCGCCGATGGGCCGCATCGCGGCGACGAGCATCACGACCGCCGCCGGTCGGGGGCTTCGATCACATCCGCTTGAAGCGGCGGTTGCCGCTTGCAGCCCCGCAACCAAGACGCAACTATGAGAAAACCAACAGGAACGGAGTGCCCATGACCCGCTTGCCGCTTGCCCTTCTGGCGTCGCTATTGTTCGCTTTCCCGGCCTGGGCGGCCAAGGTCACCTCCTACCGGCTGGACAACGGCATGCAGGTGGTGGTGATGGAAGACCACCGCGCCCCGGTGGTGGTGCACATGGTCTGGTATCGGGTGGGCGCCGCCGACGAACCGCCGGGCAAATCCGGGATCGCGCATTTCCTCGAACACCTGCTGTTCAAGGGCACCGACGACCTGGGGCCGGGCGAACTGTCGCGGATCGTGCGCCAGAACGGCGGTTCGGACAACGCCTTTACCAGCTGGGACTACACCGCCTATTTCCAGCGCGTCGCCGCCGACCGGCTGGACCTGATGATGACGATGGAGGCCGACCGGATGCGCGATCTGCGCATGACGGTCGATGATGTCGCCACCGAACGCAAGGTGGTGCTGGAAGAACGCGGCCAGCGCATCGACAGCAACCCCGGCGCCCTGTTTCGCGAACAGCGCGGCGCGGCGCAATACCTGAACCACCCCTATGGCATTCCGGTGATCGGCTGGCGTCAGGAAATGGAACAGCTGAACCGCGACGACGCCTTTGCCTTTTACCAGCGCTACTACGCGCCCAACAACGCGGTGCTGATCGTCGCCGGCGACGTGAACCCCGACGAGGTGCTGGCCCTGGCGCAAAAGCACTACGGCCCGCTGGCCCCGACCCCGGACCTGGCGCCGCGCGCGCGCCCGCAGGAACCGCCGCAGCTGGTAGAACGCCGGATGACGTTCACCGACGCGCGGATATCGCAGCCCTACATGGTGCGCAGCTATCTGGCGCCCGAACGCGACAGCGGCGACCAGCGCGAAGCCGCGCGCCTGTCGATGCTGGCGGCGGTGCTTGGCGGCGACGCGGCGACCTCGGTCCTTGGGCGCAAGCTGCAGTTCGAACAGAAAAAGGCGATCTACGTCAACGCCTCTTATGACGGGGTGTCGCTGGACGATACCACCTTTGGGCTGGTGATCGTGCCGACCCCCGATACCTCGATGCAGGACGCCGAAGCGGCGCTGGACCGGGCGGTGGCCGAATTCATCGACGAAGGGGTGGACGCCGAACAGTTCGCCCGCATCAAGATGCAGCTTCGCGCGGCGCAGATCTACCAGGAAGACAACATCGAATCGCTGGCCCAGGACTATGGCGAAGCGCTCACATCCGGTCTGACGGTGGAAGACGTGCAGGCCTGGCCCGACCTGCTGCAGTCGATCACCGAACAAGAGGTCATCGACGCCGCCCGCCGGATATTCGACAAGCGCAAGGCGGTGACCGGCTGGGCGCTGCCCGAAACGGAGGCGGCCCAATGAAGGTTCTGACACCCCCCCTGCCGAAGCCCCGCCAGCCCGCCGGACGCGCCGGCGCGAAACGGCTGTTCATCGCCCTGTGGCTGCTGGTGCTTGGCGCCGGCCTGGCGCGCGCGGTCGAGGTGCAGGACGTGACTTCGCCCGGGGGCATCCGCGCCTGGCTGGTCGAAGAACATTCGATCCCCTTCGTGGCGCTGGAAATCCGGTTTCGCGGCGGCTCGGCGCTGGATGCGCCCGGCAAGCGCGGTGCGATCAACCTGATGATGGCGACGCTGGAAGAAGGCGCGGGCGACCTGAACGCCCGGCAGTTCGCCACCGCGCGCGAAGCGCTGGCCGCCAGCTACCGGTTCCGGGTGTCGGACGACACCGCCTCGATTTCCGCGAAATTCCTGACCGAGAACCGCGACGAAGCGGTGGCCCTGCTGCGGCTGGCGCTGATGCAGCCGCGCTTTGACCAGGACGCCATTGACCGGGTGCGCGAACAGGTCATCTCGGGGATCAAGTCCGACGCCACCGACCCTTCGGCGGTGGCCGGCAAGACCTTTGACAAGCTGGCCTGGGGCGACCACCCCTACGGCAGTTCGCGCGACGGCACCATCGCAACGGTCAGCGCCCTGACCCGCGACGACCTGCTGGACGCCTGGCGACGGGTCTTCGGGCGCGATCGGATCTACGTCTCGGCGGTGGGCGACATCACCCCCGAAGACCTGGGCGCGCTGCTGGACCGGCTGCTGGGCGAGTTGCCGGAAAAAGGCGCGCCACTGGTGGACCGGGCGAAACCGCTGCTGACGCCGGGGGTCACGGTGGTGCCCTTCGACACGCCGCAGTCGGTGGCGCTGTTCGGCCACCAGGGGATCAAGCGCGACGACCCCGACTACATCCCCGCCTATATCCTGAACGAGGTGTTCGGCGGCGGCGGCTTCGAATCGCGGCTGATGAACGAGCTGCGCGAAAAGCGCGGGCTGACCTATGGCGTGTCCACCTATCTGGTGCCGATGGAGTTCGGCGAGCTGATCATGGGGCAGGTGCGGTCCGACAATGCGCGCATGGCCGAAAGTATCGACCTGATCCGAGCCGAGTGGCGCAAGATCGCCGAAAACGGACTGACCCAGCAGGAACTGGACGACGCCAAGACCTATCTGACGGGCGCTTATCCGCTGCGTTTCGACGGCAACGCGCCGATTGCGCGCATCCTGGTGGGGATGCAGATCATCGGGTTGCCGATCGACTATATCCAGAAGCGCAACGATCTGGTGCGCGCGGTGACGCTTGACGAAATCAACCGCGTGGCGCGGCGCATCTACCAGCCCGACAAGCTGCGTTTCGTGGTGGTCGGCCGCCCCGAAGGCGTGGAAAGCACCGACTGAGCGGCGGCGGGGCGGCGCCTGCCCGCCCGGGTGCATTTTGATGGGCGAATCGCCGCGAGCCATGCTAAGTTTCGTGGCATGAACGCCCCGGACCCCAAGATAGGCGATATTCGCCCGCAGATCCGCCAGCTCGACAGCGCCGCGATCAACCGCATCGCCGCCGGCGAGGTGGTCGAACGCCCGGCCTCGGCGGTCAAGGAGCTGGTGGAAAACGCGCTGGACGCCCAGGCCCGGCGCATCGACATCGCCTATGCCGACGGCGGCAAGACGCTGATCCGCATCGCCGACGACGGGCACGGCATGGCGCCCGACGACCTGCCGTTGGCGCTGGCCCGGCATGCGACCTCCAAGATCGACGGCTCGGACCTGCTGGCGATCCACACCTTCGGGTTCCGCGGCGAAGCGCTGCCGTCGCTGGGCGCGGTCGGGCGGATGACCATCACCTCGCGCGCGGCGGGCCGGGACGCGGCGACGATCTCGGTCAATGGCGGCGACATCGGCCCGCTGCGGCCCGCGGCGCTGAACGGCGGCACCGTGGTCGAGCTGCGCGACCTGTTCTACGCCACGCCCGCGCGGCTGAAATTCATGCGCACCGACCGGGCCGAGGCGCTGGCCATCAACGATGTCGTCAAGCGCCTGGCGATGGCCGAACCCCATGTGGGCTTCACCCTGCGCGATGTCTCGGGCGGCGGCGAGGGGCGCGTGGTCTTCCGGGCCGATGCGCAAACCGGCGACCTGTTCGATGCGCTGCGCGGGCGGCTGGCGCGGGTGATGGGGCGCGAATTTGCCGAAAACGCCCTGCCCATCGAGGCCGAGCGCGAAGGTTTCCGCCTGACCGGCTATGCGGCGCTGCCCACCTATTCGCGCGGCTCGGCGGTGGCCCAGCACCTGTTCGTCAACGCTCGCCCGGTGCGCGACAAGCTGCTGGTCGGCGCGCTGCGCGGCGCTTACGCCGATTTCCTGCACCGGGGCCGCCACCCGGCGGCGGCGCTGTTCGTCACCTGCCCGCCGCATCTGGTGGACGTGAACGTGCACCCGGCCAAGTCCGAGGTGCGCTTTCGCGACCCCGGCGTGGTGCGTGGGCTGATCGTGTCTGCGCTGCGTCACGCGCTGGCCGAGGCCGGGCACCGCGCTTCGACCACGGTGGCGGGTGCGACGCTGGGGGCCTTTCGCCCGGAGCCCACGCAGCCGCGCGTCTACCAGATGGACCGGCCCTCGGCCGGCGCCATCGGGCGGGCGCTGCAGGCCCAGGCGCCGGGCTTTGCGGAAACCCCGGTTTCCGGGCGGATCGAACCGATGGGCGGCGCCCCGGCGGGGGCCGCGCAGGCAGCGCCCGACGCCGGTGACGCCCCCGAGCCCCCCGACGCTACCGCCTTCCCGCTTGGGGCGGCGCGCGCGCAGCTGCACGAAAACTACATCATCGCCCAGACGACCGACGGCATGGTGATCGTCGATCAGCACGCGGCGCATGAACGGCTGGTCTATGAAAGGCTCAAGCGCCAGATGGCCGAAAACGGCGTCGCCGCCCAGGCGCTGCTGATCCCCGAGATCGTCGAGATGAGCGCCGCCGACGCCGCCCGCCTGCTGGAAATGGCCGACGAACTGGCGCGCCTCGGGCTGGGGATCGAAGCCTTTGGCGGCGGTGCCGTGGCGGTGCGCGAAACCCCGGCGATCCTGGGGGCGGTGGATGCGCGCGCGCTGCTGCTGGACGTGCTGGACGAACTGGCGGACGAGGGCGACAGCCGCTCGGTTCGCGAACGCATCGAAGCGGTGCTTTCGCGCATCGCCTGCCACGGTTCGATCCGGTCGGGCCGGCGGATGCGGGCCGAAGAAATGAACGCGCTGTTGCGCGAAATGGAAGCGACGCCGCATTCCGGCCAGTGCAACCACGGCCGCCCCACCTATGTGGAGCTGAAACTGGCCGACATCGAAAAACTGTTCGGGCGGCGATGATCGAGATCGGTGGGCAAACCTATACGCTGGGCGATCCGGTGGTGATCGCGGCGCTGGTCGGCGGGCTGGGTCTTTTGCTGGTGGTGATCCTGCTGCTGGTGGCGGTGCGCCGGGCCGGGCGTTCGGCGCAGCTGCTCGAACCGGTGGCGCGCCAGATGCAGGCGCTGGATCAGCAGGTGCTGCGGCTCTCGGACGGGCAGAACCAGCTGGCGGGCGGGCTTGCGCATGTGTCCGAGGCCCAGGCCGCATCCCAGGCGCAGATGCTGCAGCTGATGGAACAGCGGCTGGCGGACGTGACCCGCACCATGGGCGAGAACCTGGAAGGCGCGTCGCGGCGCACCGCGCAAAGCCTGGGCGATCTGCAGCAGCGCCTGGCCACCATCGACCGGGCGCAGGCCAATATCGAAAAGCTTTCCGGCGATGTGCTGAGCCTGCAGGATATCCTGTCGAACAAGCAGACCCGCGGCGCGTTCGGGGAAATCCAGCTGACCGACATCGTCGGCAAGGCACTGCCCAAGGACAGCTACGCGCTGCAGGTGACGCTGTCGAACGGCAAGCGGGCCGACTGCCTGATCCATCTGCCCTACCCGCCGGGGCCGATCGTGATCGACGCCAAGTTCCCGCTGGAAGCCTACGAGGCGCTGCGCCGCGCCGCCACCCAGTGGGAAGTCAAGGAAGCGATCGCCTTCTTCAAGACCTCGGTGCGCAAGCACATCAAGGACATTTCGGCGAAATACATCCTGGAAGGCGAAACCGCCGACGGGGCGCTGATGTTCCTGCCGTCCGAAGCGATCTATGCCGAGCTGCACGGCAACTACCCGGACCTGGTGCGCGAAAGCTTCGAGGCGCGGGTCTGGATCGTGTCGCCCACCACCTGCATGGCGACGCTGAACACCATGCGCGCGATCCTGAAAGATGCGCGGATGCGCGAGCAGGCCGGCGCCATCCGCAAGACCCTGCGCCTGCTGCACCGCGACGTGGAACTGGTGGTTGAACGGGTGGACAAGCTGAACACCCATTTCCGGCAGGTGGGCGAGGATCTTGACGGGATCGGCACCGCCGCGGCGCGCGCCGGCAAGCGTGCCGCCAAGCTCGACAACTTTGACTTCGAGGAACTGGAAGAGACGCCAGCGGCCCGCGTGGTGCCGCTGGTCAAACCGGAAGAATAGCCCGCCAGCGCATGGTCGCGATTTGATCAATCGCAAAGCCGCGGGTGATTCGTGTTATTAAGGTGCCCGAAACCGCCAGGTCTGGAGCGCGCGCAATGATCAGTATCAGCCCAAGGAAAATCGCCCATGTCATCATCCGGGCCCGCGAACTGGGGGTCAAGGTTGGCCGGTGGGACACGGTGGGGGATTCGGCGGATGCGGACACCATCCTGGAAAGCCGTCCGGGCGACGCCACCGAGGCCGAGCTGCGGTCCTTCATCCGCAACCTGAACGACGACGAAAAGGCCAGCCTGGTGGCGGTGATGTGGATCGGGCGCGACAGTTTTTCCGCCGAGGATGTCGAAGAGGCGATCCAGACCGCCAAGGACGAGGCGACGACGCCCACGGAAAACTACCTGCTGGGGGTGCCGCATCTGGCCGAGCATCTTGAAGACGGGATGGAAAAGCTGGGCATGGACCCGGCGGATGCCGAGGATGACGTGCTGTAATCGGGCGGCTGCCAGGCGGTGACGCCTGCGGCGTCCGGTTTTTTGGTTTGCGCCGGGCGCTTTCGCGCCCGTCGCGGTGCCTCCGGCGGGGATATTTTCAAAAAGAAGAAGGTGTTGGAACGTCCGAGTCAGGCCAGGTGGTCGACGATCTGCAAATGTTGGGCCTGGCGGGAGATTTCGTCCATCCAGTGAGCGATCAGGGCGGCGTTGTCGGGGGCGGCGCTGACGCCCGGCGCGATTTCGCCCGCGCCCACCGCCTGCACCGCCAGCGACACCGGCACCGACACCAGCCGCGCCATGGCCGAGCCGCGGTCGTCGCCGAAGGCATCAAGCGTGTAGGTCTTGTGCCAGACCGGCAGGCCGTCGCGTTCGGCCTTGAGCGATACGCACAGGGTCACCCGGTCGGGGTCGCCCTGCGCGTAGGCGTTTTCGGCCCAGAAGGTGTCGGACATTTCCTTGAGCCTGGCGTCGGAGGCGGTTTCGACCTCGGCGAACACGTCCTGCCAGGCCTCGGCCCAGCCGTTCAGCCGCAGTGTGCCGCGCACGAAATCGCGCACCTTCCAGGCCGGGTCAAAGTGGTATTGCGCCATGAAGGGGATCGAATCGCGGTTGGGGTAGACCTCGAAGCGTTCGGGGGTCGGCAGCGGCGCGACGTAGCTGGAAAGCGCGTCCCAGGGGCGTTTCACCGACAGTTCTTCGAAGGCGCGCAGCGAACGCGAGGGCGAGCGCAGCGCCTTCAGCACCCCCAGCGGCGACCAGCTGAACTTGTAGCGGAACGGGTTGGGGTGTTTGGGCACGCCGCCGCAATAGGACAGGAAGGACAGCACGTTGCCGCCGTCGAAGGCGGCGCTGGCGCGGTAGTCCGCCACCAGCCAGTGCGCCATCAGGTGATCGATGCCGGGGTCCAGCCCGACCTCGTTCACCAGCGATACCCCGGCGGTGCGGGCCTTGTCGTCCAGCGCGGCCATTTCCGGCGAGATGTAGCTGGAGGACACGAAATGCGCCCCCTTGTCGATGGCGCGTTCGGCCAGCGGCACGTGCCAGTCGCCCGGCAGCATCGACACCACTACGTCGCCCGCCTGCAGTTCCGCCGCCAGCCGGTCGATGTCAAAGGCCTGGATGCGCCGGGTCAGGTCGCCCACCGCGTCTTCGGCCTTTTCCGGGGTGCGGTTCCAGACCGTCACCTCGTGGCCGGCCTTGATCAGCCGGCGCAATCCGGGGATGGCCGACAGGCCGGTGCCACACCAGTGTATCGTCATCGTCGCCTCCTTCCGGCCCTGGGGGCATGCTGGTCGAACGCCGCCCTGGCGCGGCCCCAGACCCCGGTGTCCAGATTGTCGAGTGTCAGCAGCGAGGGCAAGAGCTGCCCGGCATAGTCGATCGAGCTTTCCACCGGCAGCAGGCTGGGAAGGTTGTCGATGGCCATCACCTCGAGCGGCGGATCGTCATGCACCCTGAGCCCCGGCGCATCCCAGCTGGTGGTGCGCCCGTAGACCTTGATCGGGGAAAATTCCGAAGTCGGGTCGCAGGCGACATCGCCGATCACCGACAGCCGGCGCGGCGCGGTGGCGGCCGAGGCCGGCACGAAGACCGGGCAGCCCGGGGTGGCCAGTATGGCGTTGATGAAGAGGTCATGGTCGAGGATTTCCGGAAACGGCCCGCCGTGGGCGGTTTCGGCCATGTCCCAGTCGGTGGTCGCCACCCCCAGCGCGCCCAGCAAGTCGCGTGCGCCGCTGCCGACCCGCCCGAGCGCGCCGATCACGATGGCGTTCGGGCGGGGCAGGGCGGTTTCGTCCAGCGCGGCGCGGATGTCGGCCAGCAGCGCGTCCGATCCGGGGTAGGTTGAAACCGGCCCGCAGGCGCGCCCCTGTTTCAGTGCCGCCCAGCATTTCAGCGACACCGCCGCCCCGGCATAGCCCGCCCAGTAGCCAAAGGCGGCGACCCGCCGGCCGTTTTCGTCCACCAGGTATTCCAGGTCGTAAAGCGCCCCGCCGCCGGCGCGGAACCGGCGCAGCAGCACCTGGCCGTCGGGCTGGCCCTTGTAGGCGTGGCCGAACATGATGTGGCGGTGGCGCAGCGGCGTGCCGTCGTCGGGAAGTTCCTTGAGCCCGAAGATGATCGCGTCGGCGGGCGCGCCGGGCCAGCTGTTTTCGGCGACGATTTCGCAGCCCGCATCGCGGTAGCCGTCGATCGGGATCGCGCGCGTGCGGCTTTCCTCGACCGACACCCGGATGCCGGCGGCGATCAGGGCGGCCGCGCCATCGGGGGTCAGGCCGACCCTTTCCTCGTGCGGGCGCTGTTCGGCCCGAACCCAAAGATGCGTCATGGTCTTCCTCCGTCGTCACGGGGCTGTGCGGCAGGCTCTCCTCCGTTGTCAAGGGTCTAGGCGGTGGCTGGCGGATGCGCAAGCCACCGGCCCGGCACCGCGCCGGTCATGACGCAGCACCGCGTTTTCAAGATTAATTGAACGAGCGTTAAAAAATTCTGGAAGTGATCGCTAACACTGTTTACTTTCGAAATTGCTTCGGCTTTGGTCGCCTGTGGGTTCAGCTTGTAACCCCGGCCAGACCGACAACCGGCTCGATGACTGCGCACGAGACGCAACCGGGCCA
>JAJRUE010000211.1 GCA_024277955.1 Alphaproteobacteria bacterium
CCGCCCTTTTCGAATGTCTCGGCACGGGCCGATGCCCGCGGGCCCTACCAGTCCTCGCGGACCACGGTACGGGTCTTGATCGGCAGCTTCATCGCCGCAAGGCGCAGTGCCTCGCGGGCGACGGCTTCCGAAACCCCGTCGATCTCGAACATGATCCGGCCCGGCTTGACCTTGGCGGCCCAGAAATCGACCGAACCCTTGCCCTTGCCCATCCGCACCTCGGTGGGCTTGGAGGTCACCGGCGTGTCCGGGAAGATCCGGATCCAGACCCGGCCCTGACGCTTCATGTGGCGGGTCATGGCGCGGCGCGCGGCCTCGATCTGGCGCGCGGTGATGCGTTCGGGCTGAACCGCCTTGAGGCCGTAGGTCCCGAAGGTGAGTTCGGTTCCGCCCTTGGCCTGGCCGCGGATGCGGCCCTTGTGCATCTTGCGGTATTTGGTGCGCTTTGGTTGCAGCATCTGTCAGTCCTCCTAACGGCGGCCGCCGGCACCGCGTGGTGCAGGGCCTTCCTGGAGCTCCTGGTGGCGACGGTCATGGGCCGACGGATCGTGCTCCATGATTTCGCCTTTGAAGATCCAGACCTTGATGCCGATGATGCCATAGGGCGTCTTGGCTTCGGCGGTGGCATAGTCGATGTCGGCGCGCAGCGTGTGCAGCGGCACCCGGCCTTCGCGATACCACTCGGTGCGGGCAATCTCGGCGCCGCCGAGGCGGCCGGCGACGTTGACCCGGATACCGAGCGCGCCCATGCGCATGGTGTTCTGCACCGAGCGCTTCATCGCCCGGCGGAAGCTGATCCGCCGTTCGAGCTGCTGAGCGATGCTGTCGGCCACCAGTTGCGCGTCCATTTCCGGCTTGCGCACCTCGACGATGTTGAGGTGCAGCTCGCTGTCGGTCATGTTCGCCAGCTTGCGGCGCAGGGTTTCGATATCTGCGCCCTTCTTGCCGATGATCACGCCGGGGCGCGCGGTGTGGATGGTGACGCGGCACTTCTTGTGCGGGCGCTCGATGATCACCTTGGACACGCCGGCCTGCTTGCATTCCTTGTTGATGAATTCGCGCATGCGGATGTCTTCAAGAAGGAGATCGCCAAACTCGGCGGTCTTGGCATACCAGCGGCTGTCCCAGGTGCGGTTGATCTGCAGGCGCATGCCGATCGGATTGATTTTCTGACCCATCAGGCTTGCTCCTCGATCTGACGCACCTTGATGGTGAGTTCCGCAAAAGGTTTCATGATCTTGCCGAACCGGCCACGGGCGCGCGGACGCCCGCGCTTGAGCGTCAGGTTCTTGCCGACCCAGGCCTCGGCGACGATCAGTTCGTCAACGTCCAGCCCGTGGTTGTTCTCGGCATTGGCAATCGCCGATTGCAGGCACTTCTTGACGTCCAGCGCGATGCGCTTTTTCGAGAACGTCAGGTCGGTCAGCGCCTTGTCCACCTTCTTGCCGCGGATCATGGCGGCCACCAGGTTCAGTTTCTGCGGGCTCACGCGAAGCATGCGGGTTTTCGCCATTGCTTCGTTGTCGGCCACGCGGCGGGGGTTCTTTTCCTTGCCCATGACTTATTTCCGCTTCGCTTTTTTGTCGGCGGCATGACCGTAGTAGGTCCGGGTCGGTGCGTATTCACCGAACTTCTGACCGATCATGTCTTCGCTGACGTTTACGGGAATGTGCTTGCGGCCGTTGTAGACGCCAAACGTGAGCCCCACGAACTGGGGCAGGATCGTCGAGCGACGCGACCAGATCTTGATAACCTCGTTGCGACCGCTTTCCTTGGCTTTCTCGGCTTTCTTGAGAACATAGGAATCGACGAACGGGCCTTTCCATACAGAACGCGACATAGTCTAGCGCCCCTTCTTCCTGGCGTGCCGCGAGCGGATGATCAGCTTGCTGGACGCTTTTTTCTTGTTGCGGGTCTTGGCACCCTTTGTCGGCTTGCCCCAAGGGGTAACCGGGTGACGACCGCCCGAGGTGCGGCCTTCGCCGCCGCCGTGCGGGTGATCGACCGGGTTCATCACGACACCGCGCACGGACGGGCGGATGCCCTTGTGGCGGTTGCGACCGGCCTTGCCGAAGTTCTGGTTCGAGTTGTCGGGGTTCGACACCGCGCCAACCGTGGCCATGCATTCCTGGCGCACCATGCGAAGTTCGCCCGAGGACAAGCGGATCTGCGCGTAGCCGCCGTCACGGCCGACGAACTGGGCGTAGGTACCCGCGGCGCGCGCGATCTGGCCGCCCTTGCCGGGCTTCATCTCGATGTTGTGGACGATGGTGCCGATGGGCATGCCCGAAAACGGCATCGCGTTGCCCGGCTTGATGTCGGCCTTGGCCGAGGCGATCACCTTGTCGCCGACGCCGAGGCGCTGCGGGGCGATGATATAGGCCTGTTCGCCGTCGTCATACTTGATGAGGGCGATGAAGGCGGTCCGGTTCGGGTCGTATTCGATCCGTTCGACGGTTGCGGGAACGTCGAACTTGTTCCGCTTGAAGTCCACGATCCGGTAGAGGCGTTTCGCCCCACCGCCGCGGCGACGCATCGTGATCCGTCCGGTGTTGTTCCGTCCGCCCTTTTTCGAGAGCCCCTCGGTGAGGGACTTGACCGGGCGGCCTTTCCAAAGCTCCGAACGGTCGATCAGCACCAGCCCACGCTGGCCCGGCGTCGTCGGTTTATACGACTTGAGTGCCATGCTTTCTGTCTTCCGTTAGCTTTGCGGGTCTTGCGACCCACTGTGTTTGGGCCCCTTGGGGCCATGGTGAAGGGCCCCGAAGGTCCCCGAATTCAAATATCAAGGGCCCCGGAACGAATCCGAGGCCACGAGACTGGCTGCGTATAGCGGGGATGGGGGGGCGTGGCAAGTGGGGGCGTAGGGTTTTCCGAATAGGTGGGGCGAGTGATTTCAAACACCAACGGATGGTAGTATATCGAACTGTGCTTAAGAACTTGCCGCCGACGGCCAACTAGGATTTTCGTGGCCGTCCATAGAGCGAAATCGATTGCCCAGGATGGATATCCAAATCTGCCAGAGTGGGATTCTCGATTGTGACACGAGCGTTCCTATGGCCGTTACGAAATTTAATTTTCGGAAAATCCTCAACTGGCGCCCAC
>JAJRUE010000212.1 GCA_024277955.1 Alphaproteobacteria bacterium
AAGTCGAAAGCGACAAGGGCGACAACAAGCGGTCGCTCAAGGACACCAAGGCGGCCTTTGCCGCGCTTTCGGGGACCAAGCCCAGGGCGGTTTTCGACGCGCCGACCGAAGCGGTGGTGATCACGCTCAAGAAACTGTCCCAGGATCTGGCCGCGGCGGGCGACGATGCGCGCGCCCAGGCCAAGGCGCACAAGGCCGCGCAGGCGGCGATCGAAAAGGTGCTGGCGGCCCATGACAAGACCGCCGGCGATGTGCACGAAGGGCTTTCGATGCTGCAAAAGGCGGCGCAGACCATCCGCAAGACCAAGGATGCCAGCCCCTTGCTGGTCAAGTTCGGCAAGGCGCTGGAAAAGATGTCGGGCCAGATGAAGGGGCTGCAGGAACGCATCCAGGGGTTTGGCGGCGCGCTGGAAGACGCGATCGAGGCGATGAAGGACCAGCGCCTGGACGCGGCCGGCGCGATCTCGCAAGCGCGCAATTTTGCGGAATTCGCGAAATACGGCAAGTCGGCGACCACGGTGCTGGCGGCGGTGAGCAAGCTGAATTCGGCCTTTGCCAAGATCGAGAAAGAACTGAAGTGACAACCAGGCATCGGCAATGACAGAGGGATGAAAGTGCAGGAAAAGACACAGAAAACATTGCTGCCGTTCCGGGCGCAGGCGCGCGATTTCGTCGATCGCGATGCCGTCAAGAACGGGGTTCTGGCGGTGATCATCTTCAATGCGATAACGCTGGGCATGTCGACTTCGCAGACCCTGATGGCCAGCTATGGCGAAATCTTCACCACCATCGACACGGTGGTTCTTTCGATCTTTGTCATCGAACTGCTGCTCAAGTTCTACGCCTACGGGTTCGGGTTCTTCCGCAGCGCCTGGAATATCTTTGATCTGCTGGTGGTCAGTGTCGGCATCCTGCCTCAGGGCAGCGGCTTGTCGGCACTGCGGGGCCTGCGCGTGATCCGGGCGTTGCGCCTGTTGTCGGTGGTGCCGCAGATGCGCGCGGTCGTGCAGGCGCTGCTGGATGCGTTGCCGGGCATGGGGGCGGTGATCATCATGCTGTCGATCGTCTATTACGTCTTCGCGGTGATGGCGACGATCATGTATGGCGCGGCCTTTCCGGAATGGTTCGGAACGCTTGGCCGGTCGCTGTATTCGCTGTTCCAGATCATGACGCTCGAAAGCTGGTCCATGGGGATCGTGCGCCCGGTGATGGCGGAATTTCCCCATGCCTGGTCGTTCTTCGTGCCCTTCATCATCATCACCGCCTTTTCGGTGCTCAACCTGTTCATCGGTCTGCTGGTCAACACCATGCAGACGGCGGTGGAAGAAGAGGACGAAAAGGAATTCGAAAAGCTGCGCGACCTGATCCGCAGCGAAACCGATGTGGTGGATGCCCACGTTCTGACCCTGCACAAGGAGCTGAGCGCACTGCGCGCCGAAATCGCCGGTTTGAAGGGCTCGGGGAATGGCTGATTCGCAAAAGTTCATCGCGCGCAACCGGGCGCCCAGGGTCCAGATCGAATACGATGTGGAGCTTTACGGGGCGCAAAAGAAGGTGCAGCTGCCCTTCGTGATGGGGGTGATGAGCGAGCTTTCCGGCAAGTCGCTGGCGCCGCAGCCACCGCTTGAGGATCGCAAGTTTCTGGAAATCGACGCAGAGAATTTCGACGAACGGATGCGGGCGATGCAACCGCGCGCGGCCTTCACCGTGCCTAACACGCTGACCGGCGAAGGCAACATGGCGGTGGACATCACCTTTGAAAGCATGGACGATTTTTCGCCCGCTGCGATTGCCCGCAAGATCGAACCGCTGCGCGAACTGCTGGAAGCGCGCACCCAGCTGTCCAACCTGATGGCCTACATGGACGGCAAGACCGGGGCCGAGACGCTCTTGGAAAAGATCCTGTCCGACCAGACGATCCTGCGCGCAATCGCCGACGGCGGAGGCGGGGCCGGCGGCGCGGATGCCGATGCGGTTCTGGCCAGCCTGCGCGACCAGGCGCCCGCCTACGCGCCCCAGGCCGACCAAACCGACGATATCCTGTCCGGGCTGCGGGATGCGGCGCCCGATGGGGACGCGCCCACCGGCAGCACCGACGCCACCGACGCGGCGCTGGATGCCCTGCGCGCGGCCGCGGTCGGCGACGCCCCCGACCCCGACGATACCGCGCAGGTTCTGGCGGCGCTGGCCGATGGCGCGCCGGATGATCGGGCCGACGAGGGCGCCGATCAACTTGCCGACGCGCTCGCATCCCTGGAAAACGCTGCGCCGGATGCGCCGCAACCATCTGACGGCGTTGACGAAATCCTCTCCGGCATCGACAAGGTGGCGGATGAACCCGAAGAAGACTCCCTGGACGAGGCCCTGCAGACGCTCGCCGCCGCCGCCCCGGCCGCCCCGGTCGATGATGCCGACAATGTGGACGATGTTCTGGCCAGCCTTGAGCCGGTCGAAACAGGCCAGGATACCGGCGATGACCGCGCGCTGGACGACACCCTGGCCACGCTGGCCGAACAGGCCCCGGAGGACGCGCCCGAGGCGGACGACACCGACGATATTTTTGCGACCATCGAAGCTGTCGACACCCCGCAACAAGACGACCTGACCGATGACATTCTGGCGGGGCTGGACCCCGCCCCCGACAGTGCGCCGGATGACAGCGCTGACGCGGCCCTGGCCGCGCTGGCCGACCAGGCGGTCGAGGACACGCCGCCGGCCTACGACACGGACGATATTCTGGCCGGTCTGGACGGGGGTGATGCCGCCAATGACGCCTCTGAGGGTGATGGCGAGCTTGACGACGTGTTGGAAACGCTGGCTGCGTCGGGGTCCGAAGACACGCCGCAGGCGGACGATACCGACGATATTCTGGCGGGGATCGAGCCGGTTGAAGACACTTCAGAGACCGACGATCTGGACGCGGCGCTGGATGCGCTTGCCGATCAAACGCCTGACGATACGGACCACGAAGACGCCAGCGACGATATTCTGGCCGACCTCGCAGACGGGGCCGAAACCGCTGAGACGGCCGAGACCGACGATCTGGATGATGTCCTGGCCGGGATCGAAGCGGATGACGGCGATGATGCGGGCGATGATCTTGAGGATTTGCTGAACGACCTTGGCGACGGCGATGGGGGCACGGTAGCCGAGGCCGACACAGCCGCGTCGGCAGATGAAACCGTCGGGCCGAACACGCTGGACAAGGAAGATCTGCTGCGCGACAGCGACCTGGAAAGCGCGCTTTTGACCGGTGATGCCGACAGCGATGCAGCCTATGGCGAAACCACGGATCTGGACGGATTGCCGGACGGTCTGGGCGGCGATGAGCCGGCGCAGGATGTCGACGCGGTCGAGGCGGGCGACGATCTGGAGGCGCTG
>JAJRUE010000213.1 GCA_024277955.1 Alphaproteobacteria bacterium
CCGATCCCCAAGCCCCCGATCCCCAAGCCCTCAGCCTCACGACCCCGGAGCCCCGCGATGCCCACTTTCACCGCCTACACCACCCTTGGCGGGCGCGAAAACGCCGAAAACCTCGGCGCGGCGCTGGAACGGATGACGCCCGAGCCGATCGGCGTCGGCGTGTTCGAGATGGAAGACGGATCGGGCCTGTGGGAAATCGGCGGCTACTTTACCCAGCCCCCCGACCAGGCGGCGCTGGCGCTTCTGGCGGCGGCTTTCGGGGCGGCCGAATTCGTGGTGTCGGAACTGCCGGAAACCGACTGGGTGGCGCATGTGAAACGCGAACTGTCGCCGGTCGAGGCGGGGCGTTTCCTGGTGCATGGCAGCCACGACGCGCACCGGGTGCCCGAGGGCGCGATCGGCCTGCTGATCGACGCGGCGATGGCGTTCGGCACCGGCCACCACGGCACCACGCTGGGCTGTCTGCGGGCCATCGACCGGCTGGCCAGCCAGGGCTTTGGCGCGCGCAGCACCGCCGACATCGGCTGTGGCACCGCGGTTCTGGCAATGGCGGCGGCGCATGTGTTCGACGGCGCGGTGATCGCCAGCGACAATGACGCGGTGGCAGTCGAGGTCGCCCAGGCCAACATCGCCGCCAACGGGCTGGCCGGGCGCATCGCCTGCGTCGAGGCCTCGGGCTTCGAGCACCCCGACATTGCCGCCGCGATGCCGTTCGACCTGGTGCTGGCGAATATCCTCAAGGGGCCGCTGATCGACCTTGCGCCGGCAATGGCCTTGGCCACCGCGGAGGACGGGATCGTGATTCTGTCCGGCATCCTGAACGAGCAGGCCGACGAGGTTATCGGCGTTTATCAGCGAAACGGCTACAATCTGCGCGAACGCGACGAGATCGGCGACTGGACCACCCTCACATTGGTGAAATCCCGCCGATAGGGCGCGCGCGGCGGCCACCGCCATATTCCTGCCGCATTTCGGCGAAATTTTCCAATCAGTTCCCCGGCACAGACGGCGCAGTCGAACGGCGCAGTCGAACGGAGTGGGCGCCCGGCAAGTCTGGGCATGCGAGGTGGCAATGGAAGACGCAAAAAGAGCCGAGTTTTCTCAACGGGTGCAACGCATCAGCCGCCAGCATCGCAAGCTGTCGCGCGGCCATGTGGCGACCATCGCGCCCACCGGCCTGATCGAGCTCAAGCCGCAGCGAAAGTCCTCGGGCAGCGCGATGCGCAGCCTTCTGGCCTGTCTGGTCGTCCTGATGGGCTTCAAGGGGTTTCTGTATGGCCAGATCGGCGAAACGGCCTATGGGCTGCGCATTCTGCAGCTGCAAAACGGGTCGGTTCTGGAAAAGATCGGGGCCAGCGTGATGTATCCCGACCCGATCACGGTGACCATCGCCGGGGTGCTGTCCGGCAGGTCGCGCTGAACAAGTTTTCCCTCTGGCATCGATGCCAATCCAAGGCCGTCCGGCGTCGCGGGCGGCCTTGGTTCTGGCGGGGGCCGGGTGGGGCCGGGTGGGGGCCGGGTGGGCGCGATCAGAACGCGATGCGGTCGATGTCGTCGCGGCGCAGCCCGATGTCTTCAAGTTCGTGATCGCTGAGCTGGCGAAGAGCGGCGCGGGTTTTGCGCAGGTCGTTCCAGGTCACGATGCTTTGCACAAGCATGCGCACGGCGGCCGCTGTGCGGGCGCCGAAACCTGTGCCAAGGGCATTGGGGCGGGTGGTTTCAAAAGCAGCCATCGTCTTGATCCTTTGCGAAAGTCGGCCGACGCGCCATGCGTCGGACCGGGGGGCATCTAGGGCCAATGCGCCGCTGCGACAAGCCGCGATTATTGCATACCTCCCGTGCGGCGATTGCATGGCTTCAGGGCGTTGTCAACCATCTGGTAATTAATGGAAAAATACGCATCAGGCGGGTCGCTTTCAGCCCTTGAAACGGCGTTTTCCGACCGCGCGGGCGCGCCGCGTTCCCGGCCCCTGCCGCCCCGGGGCCGGCAAGATTTTCTGGCGGATGTTCGCCTTTCGTGCTAGGCGGGAAAAAAACCAGCAAGAGCAGGGCAAGACAATGCGCGTATTGGGGATCGATCCCGGCCTTCGCAACCTGGGTTGGGGGGTGATCGACGTGGCGGGATCGCGCCTGACGCATGTGGCCAACGGCGTGTGCCGGTCCGATGGCGACGACCTGTCCGAACGTCTCTTGAGCCTGTTCAACCAGTTGAGCGAGATCGTCGCGCGTTTCGTGCCCGACACCGCGGCGGTGGAACAGACCTTCGTCAACAAGGACGGCGCCGGCACGCTGAAACTGGGCCAGGCGCGCGGCATCGCGATGCTGGTGCCGGCCCGCGCCGGGCTTTCGATCGGGGAATATGCGCCCAACACCGTGAAAAAGGCGGTTGTGGGCGTGGGCCACGCCGACAAGGGGCAGATCGGCCACATGGTGCGCCTGCAACTGCCCGGCGCCGAGATTGCCGGGGCGGATGCGGCGGACGCGCTGGCGATCGCGATCTGCCACGCCCACCATGCGCAATCGGCCGGACGGCTGGACGCGGCCTTGAAAAGGGCGAGCGCATGATCGGAAAAATCTCGGGGCGGATCGACTATCGCGGCGACGACCATGTGCTGATCGATGTGCGCGGCGTCGGCTTTGTGGTGCATGTGTCGCAGCGCACCCTGTCGGCGCTGCCCGGCGTCGGCGAAGCGGTTTCGCTTTATACCGATCTGCTGGTGCGCGAAGACCTGTTGCAGCTGTTCGGCTTTACCACGCTCGTCGAAAAGGAATGGCACAAGCTTTTGATGAGCGTGCAGGGGATCGGGGCCAAGGCCTCGATGGCGATCCTCGGGGCGCTGGGGCCCGACGGGGTCAGCCGGGCGATCGCGCTTGGGGACTGGAACGCGGTGAAGGCCGCGCCGGGCGTCGGGCCGAAGATCGCGCAGCGCGTGGTCAACGAACTGAAGGACAAGGCGCCGACGGTGATGGCGATGGGCAGCGCCGGCGACACCACCGCTGTGCCCGTAGCCGTCGAGGACGACGCGGTGATCGAACCGACGACCCCGCCGCCGGCTCCCGCCCCGGGCAACAACGGCGCCCAGGCCGAGGCGCTTTCGGCCCTGCGCAACCTTGGCTACGCGCCCGCGGATGCCGCCCGCGCGGTGGCCGAAGCGGCGAGCAGCGCGCCCGGCGCCGACACGGCCGGGCTGATCCGCGCGGCGCTGAAACTACTGGCGCCGAAAGGCTAGGCGATGCGCGAACCCGACCCCACCCTGCGCCCCGAACCGCGCCCCGAGGACGAAGACCGCGCGCTGCGCCCGCAGGCGCTTGACGACTTCATCGGCCAGCCCGAGGCGCGCGCCAACCTGCGGGTGTTCATCGAAAGCGCGCGGATGCGCGGCGAAGCGATGGATCATGCGCTATTTCACGGGCCTCCGGGTTTGGGCAAGACCACGCTGGCGCAGATCATCGCCCGCGAACTGGGGGTGAATTTCCGCATGACCAGCGGCCCGGTGCTGGCCAGGGCCGGCGATCTGGCGGCGATCCTGACCAATCTGGAACCGCGCGACGTGCTGTTCATCGACGAAATCCACCGCCTCAACCCGGCGGTGGAAGAGGTGCTCTACCCGGCGCTGGAGGATTTCGAGCTGGACCTGGTGATCGGCGAAGGCCCGGCGGCGCGCACCGTGCGCATCGAGCTGCAGCCGTTCACGCTGGTGGGTGCCACCACGCGGCTGGGCCTGCTGACCACGCCGTTGCGCGACCGGTTCGGCATCCCGGTGCGGCTGCAGTTCTATTCGGTGGACGAACTGCACGAGATCGTGTCGCGCGGCGCCCGGCTGATGGGGATCGCGGCCGACCCCGAGGGCGTCCGGGAAATCGCCCGGCGCGCCCGCGGCACCCCGCGCATCGCCGGCCGGCTGCTGCGCCGGGTGGTGGATTTCGCGCTGGTCGAGGGCGACGGGCGGCTGACCCGCGCGGTCGCCGATGGCGCCCTGACCCGGCTGGGGGTGGACGGGCTGGGGCTGGACGGGGCCGACCGGCGCTATCTTGGGCTGATCGCCGAAAACTATGCCGGCGGCCCGGTGGGGATCGAGACGCTTTCGGCGGCGCTGTCGGAAAGCCGCGACGCGCTGGAAGAGGTGATCGAACCCTATCTGCTGCAACAGGGGCTGATCCAGCGCACCCCGCGCGGGCGGATGCTGGCGGCCAAGGCCTGGGCGCATCTGGGGATTGCGGCGCCGGCGGCTCCGGGGCAAAATGACCTGTTCGGAAAATAGATTGGAAGCCGCCGGCGCGGTATTGGCCGGCAAAACACAGCGGGGAAGCGATGCGGCGATCATTGGTTCGGGGTTGGGTTCTGGCCATTGGATTGATGCTGGCGGGCGGCCAGGCGGCGCTGGCCCAGCAGGATGTGACGGGCGATGCGATCATGACGCGGGCCGGGCTGGCGCGCATCGTCGACGCGGGCGACGGCAGCCGGTTGCTGATGGTGGGCGATGTGCCGGTGCCCCTGCCGGATGCGCCCTATATCGCCTTCATCGAAAAGAAGCTGGGCGATCTGCTGCTGGTGCTCTATTCGCAGGGCGGCAACGCCTGTCCCGGCTTTTACGTCTGGGTTCACGCCACCCCCGGCGCGGTGCGGCGCACCGAAGAGTTCGGAACCTGCTCGGATCTCGCGCAGGTCACCTATGACAGCGAAACCGTCAGCGTCACCATGCCGTCGTTCGCGCCGGGCAAGGGCGATGTGACCTTTGTCTACGACGGGCGCGGCCCGGTGCGCGAGGTGCAGCTGGGGCTCGCGCCTTCGGGCATGAAACCCGGCGATGGCCCGGATTTCTGGATCGGGCGCTATCCCTACGATCTGCTGGCGGCGGCCGATTTTCAGGACCGGCTGGCGGCGCTGCTTGGCCCCGCCGGGCTGCCCGATGCACAGCGGATGATGGCGCTGGCCTCGCCCATGCGGCGCGACGGCAACTGGGTGGCGGGCGAAGGCTGCCAGCCGCATGACTGCGCCGACAACCGCGGCGCGCTGGCGGTCAACCTGCTGGACGGGCGCATCGTCGTGGCGCTGCGCGACCGGTCCGGGCTGCGGCTTTGGGGCGACGACGGGCGGAGGCTGCCGGCGGTCTTTGCCGAGATCTTTCGCGAAAACTAGGGGGCGGGCGTGACTCCGGAACAGATCGAGACGCTTTTTCGCGGCGACGCCGGGTTTCGCTTTGCCCGCTGGTCGCGGCCGATCGTGCCGATGGTGCTGGGGGTCGAACAAGCCACCCTGGGCGTGGTCAAGGGCGCGATCGAGGCGCTGGTGACCATCGCCGGTCACCAGATGGCCGAAACCGACCCGGAAATGGGCGCGAACCTTTACGTTTTTTTCCTGCGCGACTGGTCCGAACTGGCCGATGTGCCGGAATTCGCCGACCTGATCCCGGAACTGCCCTCGGCCTTGCCGCGTTTGCAGGACGCGGGGGCGAACCAGTATCGGCTTTTCCGTTTTGAAAGCGATGGCGCGATCCGGGCGGCGTTTTCCTTGCTGCGGATGGACAAGGCGCTGATGGCGCTGCCTGCCGATGTGCTGGCGCTTGGCGAAGCGGTCAAGCTGATGCTGCTGTGGGGCGGCGGCGCGTTCGACACCCGCCCGCCGCTTGAAACGGTCAAGGGCGAAACCCTGCTGCGCCCCGAGATCGCCGCCCTGATCCGCGCGGCCTACGCGCCGGAACTGCCCGCATCCGGCGACGATCCGGCCCTGGCCCTGCGCCTGTTCGCCCGGATGCCACGCTGAGATTTGCCGCCTTGCCCAGCGGCGCGATCTTGTGCACCTTGGCGCGGCACAGCCAAGACGGCGCAGCCACTGGGGGATGACCACGGGGGCACAACCACGGGGTACAACCAAGCCGGCACAGCCAAAAGGGGGGCGAGGCCTTTCATGCACCAGTTCGACCTGCGCGTTTACTACGAGGACACCGACCTTGCCGGGATCGTCTACTACGCCAACTACCTGAAGTTCATCGAACGCGCCCGCACCGAGTTCATTCGCGCCCTCGGCATCGACCAGACCGCCCTGCGCGACGCCGAAGGCATCGTCTTTGCGGTGCGCCGGATCGAGGCCGACTACCTCGCGCCGGCGCGTTTCGACGATGCGCTGACGGTGGTCACGAGCCCCGAGCAGGTGACCGGCGCGCGCATCGTGCTGAACCAGGCGGTGCGCCGCGACGGACAGGACCTGTTCATCGCCACGGTCACGCTGGCGGCGCTGGGCGAAACCGGCCAGCCGGTGCGGCTGCCGGCAAAGATCCGCCGGTTGATGCAGTGATTTCCCCGAAAACCGGGCCGCTCGGCCGGTTATCGCGCGCTTGTGTTGGCATTGGCCTTTGAATTCAGCTAGCCTTGGTGGCATCAGGGGCCGCAACAAGACGGCCGATCACAAGAGCAGGTACGATGGCAAACGACACCCTTGCGATGGCGCAGGAGATTGATTTCTCTTTTCTTGCGCTTTTTCTGCGCGCTACCCTGACCGTGAAACTGGTGATGATCCTGCTGATCGTCGCTTCGTTCTGGTCCTGGGCAATCATCATTCAGAAACACATCGACTATCGGCGCGCCCGCGCGGCCGAAGCGAATTTCGACCAGGCCTTCTGGTCGGGCGAGCCGCTGGACGAGCTGTTCGACCAGGTCGGCGCCGCGCCGGAAGGGCCGTCGGAAACGGTGTTTGCCGCCGGCATGCTGGAATGGCGACGAAGTCACCGCGACGATGGCGGGCTGATCGCCGGGGCGCAGTCGCGCATCGACCGGTCCATGGACGTGGCCATCGCCAAAGAGGCCGACAGCCTGACCAGCGGCCTGTCCTTTCTGGCGACCGTCGGTTCCACCGCGCCCTTTGTCGGGCTGTTCGGCACGGTCTGGGGGATCATGAACGCCTTTATCGAGATCTCGCAGCAGCAAAGCACCAACCTTGCGGTGGTCGCGCCGGGCATCGCCGAAGCGCTGATGGCCACCGGCCTGGGCCTGTTCGCGGCGGTTCCGGCGGTGGTGTTCTTCAACAAGCTTTCCACCGACAGCGACCGCATCATGTCCGGCACCGAAGCCTTTGCCGATGAGTTCTCTACCATCCTCAGCCGCCAGCTGGACAACTGACATGGGCGGGGGCGTTTGAGATGGGCGGGGGCGTCATTCAGAAAACCGGCGGCACCGGGCGGCGGCGCAGACGTCGCCGGGGCGGCGGCGCGCAGGTGATGTCGGAAATCAACATCACCCCGTTTGTGGACGTGATGCTGGTCTTGTTGATCATATTCATGGTGGCGGCGCCGCTGATGACCGTCGGCGTGCCGATCGAACTGCCGAAAACCGCGGCCACCGCGCTTCCCAGCGAACAGGAAGAACCGCTGGCGATTACCATGACCGCCGATGGCCGGCTGCTGATCCAGACCACCGAAACCGCGCCCGGCGATCTGGTTGCGCGGCTGCGGGCGATCTCGGCGGAACGCAAGAACAAGAAGATCTTTCTGCGCGCCGACGGGGCGATCCCCTATGAACGGGTGATGCAGGTGATGGGCGCGCTGAACGCCGCGGGGTTCCGCGATATCGGCCTGGTCACCGACAGCCTGTCGGGCGGCACGCCGGGCGCATCGGGCGCATCGGGCGATGCAAACGGATCCGATGCCGGGGCGCAGACCGGAACGCCGACGCCGGGCGCGCCGGCTGACAACTGACCGGGCGCGGGGGCGTGAAAACCGGCGCATATATCTCGGCTGCCGCGCATGCGGCCTTTATCCTGTGGGTGCTGTTCGGCGGGTTTTTCCTGAGCACGCGCGCGCCTCTGCCGGTGCAGACTACCGAGGTTTCGCTGGTTTCGGCGCAGGAATTCGCAGCCCTGACCCAGGCCGCGCCGGTGCCGCAGCCGCAACCCCAGGTGCAGATCACCCCGCCAATCCCGGCCACGCCGCCGGACGAGCCGGTGCCGGCCCCGCCGGTCGCCCCCGCGCCCGAACCGGCCCCCGCGCCGGAAAAACCCGCCGCGCCGCCGCCGCCCGGCCCAGCGGACAACCCGGCTGAACCGCCCGCGCCGCAGCCTGCCCCCGAACCTGCGCCCGAACCTGCACCCGAACCTGCACCCGAACCGGCCCCGCCCGAACCGACGCCCCCCGAACCACCGGCCCCCGAACCGGCCCCGCCGGTGATCGCGCCGCCGGACGAAACCCCGAAACCTGCGCCCGCGCCGCGGGTGGCGCCCGAACCGGCGGCCAAGCCTTCGCCCGAAGCCGAGATCGCCGACCAGACCACCCCCGAGGTGGCCCCGGACGCCAATGCCGATGTCCAGGCCCCCGAAACCCGGGCCACCGCGCCGCAGGAAGCGGCGACCGAGATCGTGACCGAAGCCGAAACCCCCGCCAGCGCCGCGCCGGTTGCATCGCTGCGCCCGATGGCCCGCCCGTCGCGCCCGACGCCGCCTGCCGAAAAGCCCCCCACCGAAACACCGCCCGCCGAACCGCCGCATGAACCGGCCCCCGATCCGCTTGCCGATGCGGTGGCCCAGGCCGTTGCCGAGGCCGCGACCACGCCCAGCCCCAGCCCGCAGCCGCCCCGGCCAAGCGGACCTCCGCTGAGTGCCGGCGAAAAAGACGCGCTGAGGATTGCAGTCCAGAAGTGCTGGAATGTAGGGTCGCTTTCAAGCGAGGCTCTTTCAACAACCGTCGTCGTGGGGGTAAAGATGAACAGAGACGGGCGGCCCGATACCGCCAGCATCCGCATGGTCAGCTTCTCGGGGGGGTCTGACCGCTCGGCCCGGCAGGCGTTCGAGGCCGCCCGGCGCGCGATCATCCGCTGCGGCGCGCGCGGCTTTGACCTGCCGGCGGAAAAATATTCGCGCTGGCAGGATGTGGAAATGACCTTCAATCCCGAAAAAATGAGGATCAAATGAGACTGTTACTTGCCCTGGGACTTGCCCTGACAGCCGCCGCGCTGACGCAACCGGCACTGGCCCAGCAACGCGACGGTCCGTTGCGCATCGAGATCACCGAAGGCGTGATCGAACCGCTGCCGGTGGCGATCCCGGATTTCATCGCCGAAAACCCGGCGGCCGAACAATACGCCACCTCGATTGCGCGGGTCATCGCGTCTGACCTGACCGGCACGGGGCTGTTTCGCGAAACCCCGCGCGACTCCTACATTTCGCGGCCCACCTCGTTCACCAGCGCGGTGCAGTTCGCCGACTGGAAAGCGATCAACACCCAGGCGCTGGTCACCGGCGCGGTGAGCCTTGGCAATGACGGGCGTCTGACGGTCAAGTTCCGCCTGTTCGACATTTTCGCCGGCGCCCAGATGGGCGAGGGTCTGCGGTTTTCGGGCACCGCCGACAGCTGGCGGCGGATGGCGCACAAGGTGGCCGATGCGGTCTACAGCCGGATCACCGGCGAGGGGGGCTATTTCGACAGCCGGGTGGTTTTCGTGTCGGAAAGTGGCCCCAAGGGGCAGCGGCGCAAGCGCCTGGCGATCATGGATTACGACGGCGCCAATCTGCAGTTTCTGACCGATGACAGCACCATCGTGCTGGCGCCGCGCATTTCGGCCGATGGCCGGCGGATCCTCTATACCAGCTATGAAACCGGCTTTCCCAAGGTCTATGTGCTGGATATCGGGTCGGTCAGCAAACGCGCGCTCGACATCCCGGCCGAGGCGCTCAGCTTTGCGCCGCGCTTTGCGCCCGACGGCAGGACCGTGGTGCTGTCGCTGCAACAGGGCGGCAATACCGACATCTACCGCACCACGATCAACGGCGGGGCGCTGCAACGGCTGACCTTGGCGCCCTCGATCGAAACCGCGCCCAGCTTTTCGCCGGACGGCAAGCAGATGGTCTTTGTCAGCGACCGCTCCGGCACGCCGCAGCTTTACATCATGGGCGCGAACGGGGGCGATGCACGCCGGATCAGCTTTGGCAAGGGGCGCTATGGCTCTCCGGTGTGGTCTCCGCGCGGGGATCTGATCGCCTTTGCCAAGCAGACCAAGGGGCGGTTCCACATCGGCGTGATGCGCCTGGACGGCAGCGAAGAACGGCTGCTGACCGCGTCGTTCCTGGACGAAGGGCCGACCTGGTCGCCCAACGGCCGGGTGATCATGTTCACCCGCGAAAGCAAGGGGGCCGAGGGCACGCGCGCGCTCTATTCGGTGGACATCACCGGGCGCAACCTGCGCCGGGTGCCCACCGAAAACGGCGCCTCGGACGCGGCCTGGTCGCCGGTGCTCAGGTGATGGCCCGGCGGCGGCGAAACCGCTCCCCGGACTGCGCCCCGACCGCGCCCCAACCGCGCGCATTTCCAATTCGGCGGGGCGGTGGTAGGATGGCGCAAAATCGAGCAAGCGTTGATCAAGCGAACATACGGGAAACCCGAAAATGAAACTTTACAGCAAAGCCTTACTGATCCTGGCGGCGGTCATCCTGTCGGCCTGCACCAACCCGGGCCGCTTTGGCGGCGGCGCCGGCGGGCCCGGCGGCGCAGGCAGCACCGCGGACCCGGCCTCGCCCGCCTATTTCCAGGAAGCGATCGGCGACCGGGTTCTGTTTGCGGTGGACCAGCACACGCTCAGCCCCGAAGCGATGGCCATTCTGGATCAGCAGGCCGACTGGCTGAACGCCAACCCGGAATATACCGCCATCATCGAAGGCCATGCCGACGAACAGGGCACTTCGGTCTACAACCTGGCGCTGTCCGGGCGGCGGGCCAATTCGGTGATCGAATACCTGGTCAGCCGCGGCGTCGATCCGGCGCGGCTGAAACCCCTGCCGCTGGGCAAGGAACGCCCGGTCGCGCTTTGCAGCCAGGAAGCCTGCTATGCCCAGAACCGGCGCGCGGTCACGGTGATCACCGCGGGCGGTATCGGCTAGATTTCGGAGGGCGGACCCATGCGGCGTTTCCTGACGGCTTTCGCGGCGCTGGCGATCAGCGCGCAGCTTGCGGCGGCGCCGGCGGGCGCGCAGACCCGCGATGAAACCCTGGCCGATATCCGCCAGGAACTGTCGGTGGTTTATGTAGAGATCCAGCGCCTCAAGCGGGAACTTTCCACAACCGGCGCCGCGCGGGTGAACCTGACCGCTTCGGCGGCGCTCGAACGGCTGGACCAGATCGAAGCCGAACTGGCCCGCGTCACCGCCGTCACCGAAGAGCTGACCAACCGCATCGACCGGATCGTGCGCGACGGCACCAACCGGATCGGCGATCTGGAATTCCGGCTGGTCGAACTGGAAGGCGGCGATGTCAGCAAGCTGGGGGAAACCACGACCCTGGGTGGGGATATCGGGGCGCTTGCGCCGATCGTGCAACCGCCCGAGCCGACCGATTCGCCGGAATTCGCCGTTGGCGAAAAGGGCGATTTCGATCGGGCCAGGGCCGCGCTGGAAGCTGGCGACAACCAGAAGGCTTCCGAACTTTTTGCCGCGTTCATAGACACTTACCCCGACGGCCCGCTGACCCCCGAGGCCCAGTATTACCGGGGTGAGGCGCTGGCGGGGCTGGGCGATATCGCCAATGCAGCGCGCGCCTTTCTCAAAAGCTTTTCGGGCGATCCCAACGGGCCGCGCGCGCCTGATGCGCTATACCGGCTCGGGGTGACGCTGGGCCAGCTGGGCCAGGTCAACGAGGCCTGCGTATCGCTGGGCCAGTTGGCGGTGCGGTTTCCCGACGCCGATGTGGTCGGGCGGGCCGCCGGGTCGATGCAGGATCTGAATTGCCCCTGACCCTGCCGGGCCGGTTTGCCGAAACCATGGATCGGCTTTACCCCGGCGACGGCAACGGCGACGGCAACGGCGGCGGGCCGGTCGCGGTCGCGCTGTCGGGGGGAGGCGATTCGACAGCGCTCTTGCATCTTTGCGCCAACTGGGCGCGCACGCGCGGTATTGCGCTGCAGGCGGTGTCGGTGGACCACGGTCTGCGCCCCGAAGCGGGCGGCGAACTGGATCGCGCCGCCGAGCAATGCGCAGCCCTGGGAATTGCGCACAGCCGCCTGACCTGGCGGGGCTGGGATGGTGCGGGCAACCTGCAGGCGGCGGCGCGCACCGCCCGTTACCGGCTGATTGCCGACTGGGCGCGGGCGCGCGGTATCACTTCGGTCGCACTGGGGCACACGCTGGACGATCAGGCCGAAACGGTACTGTTGCGGCTGGCGCGCGGCTCTGGGGTAGACGGCCTGTCGGCGATGCGCCCGGTGCGCCGGGCCGATGGCGTGACCTGGCTGCGCCCGCTGCTGGGCGAGCGCCGCCAGACGCTGCGCGACATGCTGACAACCGCCGGCATCGGCTGGAGCGAAGACCCGAGCAACGAGGATGCGCGCTTTGACCGGGTGCGGGTGCGCCGGGCCTTGCAGCAGCTCGAACCCCTGGGGATCGACGCCGAGACGCTGGCGCAGACCGCCGAACGGATGCAAAACGCGCGCGCGGTGCTGGAAGCCGCCGCCCAGAACGCGGCGCGCGAGATCGCGCATACCCGGGGCGGCGCGGTTTTCCTGCAGACCGACCCGCTGATGGCGCTGCCCGAAGAAACCCGCCACCGGCTGCTGATCCATGCGCTGCGCTGGGTGGCAAGCGCCGCCTACGGGCCGCGCCGGGCGGCGATGGCCGAGGTGGATGCGGCGATCCGGGCGGGGAGAAACTTTACGCTTCACGGTTGTTTGATCGGCGCGGCGAAAGGACGCTGCGTGATTGCGCGCGAACCGGCGGCGGTGGAAGGCCTGGCAGCGCGGGTCGGCGAAACCTGGGACAACCGCTGGATCGTGCATGGCCCGGAGCAAGGCGTCGAAGTGCGCGCACTGGGCGAGAACGGGTTGAAATCATGCCCGGACTGGCGTTCGACCGGGCTGCCGCGCGCGGTCTTGCTGGCTTCGCCCGCGGTCTGGCGCGCGCGCACATTGGTCGCCGCACCGCTGGCAATTGCGCAAACCGGCTGGTCGGCGGAATTGATCCACCCGGCAAATCATTTCCTTTCCTCGGTTTTATCGCATTGAACTGCCGGTCATCATCCTTATTTTAGGCTTTGAACCGCCAAGATGCGGAATTGGCCCTTTCTTGCAAGGAGAGTTGCTTTGGGTAACGCGCGAAATATCGCCTTTTGGGTTGTGCTTTTTCTGCTGATCCTGGCGCTCTTCAACCTGTTCAGCGGGGGCCAGTCGGCGATCAGTTCCCGCACGGTGAGCTATTCGGATTTTGTCAAGTCGGTGGACAATGGCGAAGTGCAGGCGGTGACGCTGGACGGCGAACGCATCCTGTTCCGCGGCTCTGACGGGCAGGACTATGTGACGATCCAGCCCAAGGGCGCGGAAATCACCAAGCGCCTGATCGACAAGAACGTGGTGGTGAACGCCAAGCCTCAGGAACAGTCGGGCTTTGCTTCGGTGGTCATGACCTTCCTGCCGTTTTTGCTGCTGATCGGGGTGTGGATCTATTTCATGAACCGCATGCAGGGCGGCGGCAAGGGCGGCGCCATGGGCTTTGGCAAGAGCCGGGCGAAACTGCTGACCGAAAAGCAGGGGCGGGTGACCTTTGACGATGTCGCCGGCATCGACGAGGCCAAGGAAGAACTGGAAGAGATCGTCGAATTCCTGCGCAACCCGCAAAAGTTTTCACGCCTTGGCGGCACCATCCCCAAGGGCGCGCTGCTGGTCGGCCCGCCGGGCACCGGTAAAACCCTGTTGGCGCGCGCGATTGCCGGCGAAGCCGGGGTGCCGTTTTTCACCATCTCGGGCTCGGACTTTGTGGAAATGTTCGTGGGCGTGGGCGCGTCGCGTGTACGCGACATGTTCGAACAGGCCAAGAAGAACGCGCCCTGCATCGTGTTCATCGACGAGATCGACGCGGTCGGCCGGTCGCGTGGCGCAGGCTACGGCGGCGGCAACGACGAACGCGAACAGACGCTCAACCAGCTGCTGGTGGAAATGGACGGGTTCGAGGCCAACGAAGGCGTGATCATCATCGCCGCCACCAACCGCAAGGACGTTCTGGACCCGGCGCTGCTGCGCCCGGGCCGCTTCGACCGGCAGGTGCAGGTGCCCAACCCCGACATCAAGGGGCGCGAAAAGATCCTGCAGGTGCATGCCCGCAAGGTGCCGCTGGGCCCCGATGTGGACCTGCGGCTGATCGCCCGCGGCACGCCCGGGTTTTCCGGCGCCGACCTGGCCAACCTGATCAACGAATCCGCCCTGCTTGCGGCCCGCATCGGCCGGCGCTTCGTGACCATGGAAGACCTGGAAAACGCCAAGGACAAGGTGATGATGGGGGCCGAACGCCGCTCGATGGTGCTGACCCCGGAGCAAAAGGAAAAGACCGCCTGGCACGAGGCGGGCCACGCGATTGTCGGGCTCAGCCTGCCCAAGTGCGACCCGGTCTACAAGGCCACGATCATCCCGCGCGGCGGCGCGCTGGGCATGGTGGTCAGCCTGCCCGAGATCGACCGGCTCAACTGGGAAAAGGCCGAATGCGAACAAAAGCTGGCGATGACCATGGGCGGCAAGGCGGCCGAAATCATCAAGTTCGGCGAAGAAAACGTCTCCAACGGCCCGGCCGGCGACATCCAGCAGGCATCGTCTTTGGCGCGCGCCATGGTGCTGCGTTGGGGCATGTCCGACAAGGTCGGCAACATCGACTACCAGCAGGCCCACGAAGGCTACATGGGCAATGGCGCCGGCGGTCTGTCGGTATCGGCCCACACCAAGGAGCTGATCGAAGAAGAGGTCAAACGCTTTGTCGATGAAGCCTATGCCACCGCCTTCAATATCCTCAAGAAGAAGAAAAAGGAATGGGAACGCCTGGCCGAAGGGCTGCTGGAATACGAAACCCTCACCGGCGAAGACATCCAGAAGGTGATCAGGGGCTAAGCGCTGGGCGGCGACGACGACCAGGATGATACGCCCGACGAAGGCAGCGCAGTGTCGGTAACGGCGATCCCGAAAACCAAGCCCAAGTCCGAACCCAAGGGCGGCATGGAACCCGAACCCACCACCTGAACGCCAAACGCGCCCGTCGCGGCGGGCCATCGTTTTTCAGGGCAGATGACAGATGCACCGGTTCAGCGCGGACCGGTGCATCTTTTTTTGTCCCGGCTTGTGCCGGAACGGCGATTTTGACGCGCAATCGGTCGGAAATGATTTGAGGTATGCGACGGTCTACCGTTACAAATTTCGGTAGTGTCACATTTGTCAGCGGGGACTTCATGGCTTACCAATCCGATATCGAAATCGCGCGTGCCGCGACGAAACTCCCGATCCAGGAAATTGGCGCCAAGCTTGGGATCGACGCCGAGCATCTGCTTCCCTACGGCCATGACAAGGCCAAGGTCAGCCAGGACTTCATCGAATCGGTCCAGGACCGCGAAGACGGCAAGCTGATCCTGGTGACCGCGATCAACCCGACACCGGCGGGCGAAGGCAAGACCACGACCACCGTTGGCCTTGGCGACGGGCTGAACCGGATCGGCAAGAAAGCGGCGATCTGCATCCGCGAAGCCTCGCTCGGGCCATGCTTTGGCATGAAGGGCGGGGCGGCCGGTGGGGGCCACGCCCAGGTGGTGCCGATGGAGGACATGAACCTGCATTTCACCGGCGATTTCCACGCCATCACATCCGCCCACAACCTGCTGAGCGCGATGATCGACAACCATATCTACTGGGGCAACGAACTGGAAATCGACGAACGCCGGGTCAGCTGGAAACGTGTCGTGGACATGAACGACCGCGCCCTGCGCGACATCGTCACCTCGCTTGGCGGGGTCGCCAACGGCTTTCCGCGCCAGACCGGCTTTGACATCACCGTGGCGAGCGAAGTCATGGCGATCCTGTGCCTGGCGCGCAACCTCGAAGACCTGCAACGCCGGCTGGGCGACATCATCGTGGCCTACCGGCGCGACCGCACCCCGATCTACTGCCGCGACCTGGAAGCGGACGGGGCCATGACCGTGCTCTTGAAGGACGCGATGCAGCCCAACCTGGTGCAGACGCTGGAAAACAACCCGGCCTTCGTCCACGGCGGGCCGTTCGCCAATATCGCCCATGGCTGCAACTCGGTCACCGCCACCACCACGGCGTTGAAGATCGCCGATTACGTGGTGACCGAGGCTGGTTTCGGCGCCGACCTGGGGGCCGAGAAGTTCATGAACATCAAGTGCCGCAAGGCCGGCATCGCCCCCGACGTAGTGGTGCTGGTGGCGACCGTGCGGGCGATGAAGATGAACGGCGGCGTCGCCAAGGCCGACCTTGATGCGGAAAACGTCGCCGCGGTCGCCGACGGCTGCCCGAACCTTGCGCGCCACATCGGCAACCTCAAGGCCTTTGGCGTGCCGGTGATCGTCGCCATCAACCATTTCGTCACCGATACCGACGCCGAAGTGGCGGTGATCCGCGACAGCGCCGCCGCCGAGGGGGCCGAGGCCATCGTCTGCCGCCACTGGGAACTGGGCAGCGAAGGCACGGTGGAGCTGGCCACCCGGGTCGCCGAGCTGGCCGACAGCGGCGCTGCGCAATTCGCGCCGCTCTACCGCGATGACCTGCCGCTGTTTGAAAAGATCGAAACCATCGCCAAGCGTATCTACCACGCCGACGAAGTGCTGGCCGACAAGAAGATCCGCGACCAGCTGCGCACCTGGGAAGAGGCCGGCTACGGCCACCTGCCGATCTGCATGGCGAAAACCCAGTATTCCTTTTCCACCGACCCGAACCTGCGGGGCGCGCCCACCGGCCATTCGGTGCCGGTGCGCGAAGTGCGGCTCAGCGCCGGCGCCGGCTTTGTCGTGGTGATCTGCGGCGCGATCATGACCATGCCCGGTCTGCCGCGAAACCCGGCCGCCAAACAGATCGGCCTGAACGACGCCGGCGAAATCGAGGGGCTGTTCTAGGGCCTTGGCAAGCCCGGCCCGGCCCGCTACCCCTTTGCCGACCCCACAGACGAGGATACCCAAATGACCGCCAGGATCATCGACGGAAAAGCCTTTGCCTCCAAGGTGCGCGCCCGCGTCAAGGACGAGGTCGCCGCGCTGAAAACCGAAACTGGCGTCACGCCCGGACTGGCGGTGGTGCTGGTGGGCGACGATCCGGCCAGCCAGGTCTATGTGCGCTCCAAGGGCAAGATGACGGTTGAGGTGGGGATGAAGTCCTACGAACACCGCCTGCCGGCGGATTGCAGCCAGGAAACCCTGCTGAACCTGGTGCGGGATCTGAACGAAAACGCCGATGTGCACGGCATTCTGGTGCAACTGCCGCTGCCGGAACACTTGAACGAATTCGACATCATCAACGCGATCGACCCGGCCAAGGACGTGGATGGCTTTCACATTTCGAACGTCGGGCTGCTGGCGACCGGACAAAAGGCAATGGTGCCCTGCACCCCGCTGGGCTGCCTGATGATGCTGCGCGAAGAACACGGCAGCCTTTCCGGTCTGAACGCCGTGGTGGTGGGGCGGTCGAACATCGTCGGCAAGCCGATGGCGCAACTGCTGCTGCGCGACAGCTGCACCGTCACCATCGCGCACTCGCGCACCCGCGAGATCGAGGCCCTGTGCCGCCGCGCCGATATCCTGGTTGCCGCTGTGGGGCGCGCGGAAATGATCACCGGCGACTGGGTCAAGCCGGGCGCCACGGTCATTGATGTGGGCATCAACCGCATCGATGCGCCGGAAAAGGGCGAAGGCAAGACCCGGCTGGTGGGCGATGTGGATTTCGCCAGCGCTGCCGCCGTCGCCGGCGCCATCACCCCGGTTCCGGGCGGTGTCGGCCCGATGACCATCGCCTGCCTTCTGGCCAATACCCTGACGGCCTGTTGCCGCGAACTCGGCCATCCGGAACCCGAAGGACTGACTGCCTGACCGCCTGATCCTAGGGGATTGGAAAGGCGCGCACCGTCTTGCCGGTGATGATCGCCGTCGCCTGGCCGGCAAACAGCCCGCGCAGCGCCGGGTCCAGGCAGGACAGGCCGCCGGTATAGGTTCCGTATGCGGGCAGAATGACCCGGCTTTCGTCGTGCAGGAAACAGGGCCGCGTGATCGTCTGGCCGCGAACCCGCAGGCTGAACTTTGGGTGGAAATGGCCCGAGATTTCACCCGTCGCGCCGGCTTGCGCGATGTGGCGAAAGACCAGTGGTCCGATCTGCAGTTCGCGCCTGTGGCTGCCGCCCAGCCCGAGCGGGCCGGGGTCGTGATTGCCTTCGATCCAGGTCCATTCCCGTCCGGCCTGCATGCGCGTGATCCAGGCCTGTTCGTCCGGGTCAAGTTCGTCAGCCGCGCGGGCGTCGTCGAAACTGTCGCCCAGGCAGATCAGGTGGCGGGGGTCGGTGCGGAGCAAATCCGCTTCGAGCCGGGCAAGGGTTTCGCGCGTCTCGTAGGGTGGCAGCATCGGGCCCGCGCGCCGGGCAATCCGCCCGGACTTGCCCAGGTGCAAATCCGACACCACCAGAACTCCGGCGTCCTGCCACCAAAGCGCCCCGGATGCCAGAGCGGCGAAGGTTTCGCCGGATATGTTGAAATGATGCTGATCTATCACTGAAAACAAACAGAAAATTTCCGCAGATTGCATGATTTTGGCAAGTCAGACCTCTCCCAAAATGCGCGTGGCCTCGTCGGAAATCAGCTTTTCGCGCGCGCTGCCTTCGACCGGGACGCGGCCCACTTCCAGAAACAGCGGCGCCGACAGGGGGCTGAGCCGGTCGAGGCTCACATGCTCGATCACGCCGCCGGTTCGCGCAAGCATTTCCTCGATCCGGCTGAAATCGACAAGCCCCTTCATCGCCTCTTCGCGGGTGATCTGCATCAGCACGTGGTCGGGGTCGTACTTGTGAAGCGTGTCATAGAGAATGTCCGAGGAAAACAATGTCTGGCGCCCGGACCGGCGCGCGCCGAAACTGTTTCGTTCGATCAGCCCGGCGATGGTGGCGACCCCGTGAAAGGTGCGTTTCATCACGGCGTTTCCCGCCAGCCAGGTTTCAAAGCCGTCGCGCAGGGCGTTTTCGTCGAACAGCGGAGCCGGATCGTTCACCGGGTCCAACCCCCATATCAGGGTCGCATAATCCGTCGCGACAAAGCCCAGGGGGTTCAGCGCCGCCTTTTCCATGCGCTGGGTCAACAGCAACCCGAGGGTCTGCATCGCGTTGCGCCCGGCGAAACCGTAGACGCACAGGTAGTGCTGGCCGCCGTCGGGGAAGGTTTCGACCAGCAGCCGATCCGCCCGCGGCAACTTGGAGCGCGCGCGCTGCAAGGCCAGCCAGTCGGCGGTATGGCGGGGCAGGTTCGACCAGTCGGGTTGCTGCAACAGGCGCAGGATCCGGTGCGACAGCTGGGTCGAATTGGCGAATTTCGTGCCGGAAAAAACCGCGACCCGCGGGGTCTTGGTGGCGTCGGGCGATACCTCGACCACGGCGTCGCGCAGGCCTTCGTAGCGCACGATCCGGCCCCCGATCAGGAACGTGTCGCCGGGGCTGAGCGACGCGGCGAAATATTCCTCGACCTCGCCCAGCGGCTTGCCCCCGCGCCGGTTTTTCAGCCGAACCTTGAGCAGGTCCGTATCCTGTATCGTGCCGATATTCATGCGGATGCGCGCGGCCTGGCGGGGGTCGCGCAGCTGCCACAGGCCATCGGCGCGGCGCATCAGGCGTTGCCAGCGGTCGTAGCGGCGCAGCGCGTAGCCGCCGGTGGCCACGAAGTCCAGGCAGTCGTCGAACGCGGCGCGCGACAGCGTCGCATAGTCGCCGCAGGTCGCAATTTCGCGAAACAGCGCGTCGGCATCGAACCGACCGGCGCAGGCGGCGATCAGCAGGTGCTGGCACAGCACGTCGCGCGGCCCGGGCGCGCGGGCATCGCCGTCCAGATCGCGGGCGCGCACCGCTTCCAGCGCGGCGATGCATTCGACCACCTCGAACCGGTTGGCCGGAACCAGAACCGCCTTGGACGGGGCGTTGTAGCGGTGATTCGCGCGGCCGATCCTTTGCACCAGCCGCTTGACGTTCTTGGGCGCGCCGATCTGGATCACCAGGTCGACATCGCCCCAGTCGATCCCCAGATCGAGCGAGCCGGTGCAAACGATCGCGCGCAGCTGCCCCGCGACCATCGAGGCTTCCACCTTTTCGCGTTGTTCGCGCGCCAGCGACCCGTGGTGGATGCCGATCGCAAGGCCGCCGCTGTTGGCAAGCCACAGCTTGTGAAAGAAGATTTCCGCCTGCGCGCGGGTGTTGTGGAAAATGAGCGTTGTGCGGTGCTGTTCGACCAGCTTCAGCACCTCGGGGATGGCATAGGCCGCGCCGCCGCCGGCCCAGGGGGGCGGGGCCTGGACGTTCAGCATCGAAATGTCGGGGTCCGGGCCGGGATCGGCCTGGATGATCGGGCAGGGGTCGGGGTGGCGGGCCAGCATGTGGGCGATGGCGGCGGGGTCGTCGACGGTCGCCGACAGCCCGACCCGGCGCAGCCCGGGCGCAAGGCTTTGCAGGCGCGCCAGGCACAGCATCAGCTGGTTGCCGCGCTTGCTTTCGGCGAGCGCGTGAATTTCATCGACCACCACCCGCTGCAACCCGCCGAACATCCGCCCGGCGTCTTCGTAGGACAAGAGCAGGGCCAGGCTTTCCGGGGTGGTCAGCAGAATATGCGGCGGATCGGCGCGCTGGCGCTTCTTGCGCGTGGCGGGTGTGTCGCCGGTCCGGTCTTCGATGCGCAAGTTCAGCCCCATGTCGGCGACTGGCCTGGACAGGTTGCGGGCGATATCGGCCGCCAGCGCCTTGAGCGGCGAAATGTAGAGAGTGTGCAAGCCCGGGGCCGGATTTTCGGACAATTCCACCAGGGTTGGCAGGAATCCTGCAAGCGTCTTGCCCCCGCCCGTGGGCGCGATCAGCAAGAGCGCCGGCGCTTGCGCGCGCGCGAGCAGGTCAAGCTGGTGCGCGTGCGCCTGCCAGCCGCGGGCGGCGAACCAGTCCTGGAAAAGGGGCGGCAACCGGGTCATGGCCCCAGCCTAGCCGCCCCCGCGCCAAGAGTGAACAATTAGTGAACGATATCTTCTTCGCGCACGAACATGTTGGCCCAGGCGCGGTCGATCAGCTCGGGCGTCATCTGGTAGGGGATGCCTTCGAAGTCGCAGATCGAGATCATCTGATCGATCAGGAAAACCGGCTGATAGTTGGCGTAGACGTTGCCGATCGTGGGATATTTGTGCTTCATCAGGTAGATGAGCGCCTCTTCGTTCAGCGGGATCTTCTTTTTGCGCGCCACCATCGCAAAGATCTTGAGATAGTCTTCCTGGCTGGGGCCGTCGACCTTGATCTTGAAGAAGATCCGGCGCAGCGCCGCCTTGTCGAAGATCTCGTTCGGGTGGAAGTTGGTGGAAAAGATCACCAGCGTGTCGAAGGGCACCTCGAATTTCTCGCCCGATTGCAGCGCCAGGATATCCTTGTTTTCCTCCAGCGGAACGATCCAGCGGTTGATCAGCGCCTGCGGCGGTTCGGCCTGCCGGCCAAGGTCGTCGACGATGAAGATGCCGCCGGTGGACTTCATCTGCAGCGGCGCCTGATAGGTGCGCGAGGTCGGGTTGTAGACCAGGTCCAGCATCGACAGCGTCAGTTCGCCCCCGGTCACCACCGTCGGGCGTTCGCACAGCACGTAGCGCCGGTCGTAGCGGTTAGAGGTGCGGCGCAGGCTGTTGGGATCATCCACCAGTTCTTCGGCCACCGTGTGCACGATCGGGTCGTAAACGGTGATCACCTGGCCCGAATATTCGATCGCCCGGGGCACAAAGATATTGTCGCCCAGCGCATCGCGAATCCCGTTTGAAATCGAGGATTTACCGTTGCCCGGCGGCCCGTACATCAGGATCGAGCGCCCCGCCGACACCGCCGGCCCCAGGTGGCCCAGCAGTTCGTCGGGCAGGATCAGATGGCCCATCGCGCCGGTCAGCATGTCGCGCGTGACCTGGGTATTGCGGATCGACTGGCGCTTGACCTGTTCGCCGTAGACCGCCATCGGGATCGGCATCGCGCCGTAATATTCCGACTGCGACAGCGCATCGAGCGCGCGCGACTTGCCGGCATCGGTCAGCTCATAGCCCATTTCGCCGCCCGAATTGGCGTGCAGCGTGCCGGTGGCCTGCACCAGCCGCTGGGTGCGGGCCTGATCGACAAGTTCCTGGGTCACGTTCACCGGCAGGCACAGGACGCGGGAGAGTTCCGTCACCTGGTCGAGGTTCATGCGGAACATGGTTTTCAGCAGGATATCCCGCATCATCACCATCCCCAGGCCGGTATCTTCCATCGAGCGTGGGGCGGGCGGAGCCATCACCCCGGAAACCTGCATGTTCATGCGCAATCCTTTTGCGTTCTTGCCGGCCCTGTGGTGATTCTGGCGCGGGTTTCAAAAAAACTCGGGCCAGGACCGGCGAAGGGTTTTTACTTTGCCCCGCGAACCCCTGTATCGTGCAGCGAAAAGACACAAGGGTGGCGTCCATGGGCAAAGCAAATCCTACAGTTCTATTTGGCTTTTTTGTGGCGCTGATCTTGGTAATCTGTGGTGCCGCGCTGGCCAAGGGCGGGTTTTACCTGGGCAAACACGAAGGCGACACGCTGCACATGATGCAGATCGTCTTTCGCATGGCCGGCGGGCAGTGGCCGCATCTGGACTTCATGACCCCGATCGGGGTGCTGGCCTTTGCGCCGTTTGCGCTGTTCGTAAAGCTTGGTTTCGGGATCGGCATGTCGATCCTGCTGGGCCAGACCCTGGTGGCGATCGTGTTCCTGCCGGCGGTCTGGTGGGTCGCCTACAGCCGGATGGGCGGCGTGCTGCCCTATCTATTCGGCCTGTTCGTCTTCGTGCTGATCGGGGCGTTGGTGCATGGCGAAGCGCAGCGCTCGATTTCGATCTCGATGCATTACAACCGTTGGGCCTGGGCCGCCGCCTTTGTGGCGATCTCGGCGGCGGTGATCCCGGCGCGGGGCCAGGAAAGGCCGCTGGCGGACGGGTCGATCATCGGCCTGGCGATGGCGGCCTTGCTGCTGACCAAGGTCACCTATTTCGCCGCCTTCGCGATCCCGGTGCTGCTGGCGCTGGTGCTGCGCCGGTCGTTCGCCTCGCTCGCTTATGCGGTGCTGGCCGGGCTGGTGGTGGTGATCGCGCTTACGCTGATGGCGGGCACCGACTACTGGTTCTCCTATCTGCGTGATCTCGCGACGGTGGCCGCGTCGGACGTGCGGTCGAACCCGGGCGAGCCGCTGAGCGCGGTGATCGGCGCGCCGGCCTATCTGGGGGCCAGCCTGGCGCTGTTTGCGTCGGTGATCCTGCTGCGCCAGTCGCGCGAAGATGTGGGCGGGCTGATCCTGCTGCTGCTGGCGCCGGGGTTCTTCTATGTGACCTATCAGAATTTCGCCAACGACCCCCAGTGGTTGCTGCTGCTGGCGGTGCTGTTGCTGGCGTTTCTGCCCGAACGCGGCCTGCGCAACGGGCTGGGCTGGGAAATGCGCGCGGCGCTCAAGATCACCGCGGGCGTGGCGCTGGCGCTGGCGGTGCCGTCGTTCTTCAACCTTGCCTACAGCCCGTTCCGGCACCTGAGGATCGACACCGAAGACTATACCCAGCTGTTGCCCCGCGCCGAGCTGCATGGCGACATCTACGCCGTGAAACTGCGCGCCGCGCGCATGGACATCCGCGCCCCGCTGCGCGCCGAGGGCATGGGCCTGGAAGCCTACGAAGAAGCGGCCAAACGCGATGAACCGGCTGTTTTCATGGGCGAAACCCTGCCCCAATGCGAACTTACGCTGGGGGTGCCCGCCTGGTTCGACGTCATCGTGACCGATCTGGAAAAGGCCGGGCTGGCGCGTGGCAAGCGCCTGTTCGCCGCCGACCTGTTTTCCAGCCACTGGCTGTTTGGCGCGTTCGAGCCG
>JAJRUE010000214.1 GCA_024277955.1 Alphaproteobacteria bacterium
CTGACCGGGTTGCTGACGCTGAAGGATACCGAACAGGCGGTGCTGAATCCGACTGCCTGCAAGGACGCGCTGGGGCGGCTGCGCGTGGCGGCGGCCAGCACCGTCGGCGATGTCGGGTTCGAGCGCGCTCAGGCATTGGTCGAGGCCGGGGTCGACATGATCGTGATCGATACCGCGCATGGTCATTCCGAAGGCGTGGCGCGTGCCGTCGAGCGAGCCAAGACCCTGTCCAACGAGGTTCAGGTGATGGCCGGCAATGTCGCCACCGCCGAAGCGACGCGGGCGCTGATCGATGCCGGGGCGGATGCGATCAAGGTCGGGATCGGGCCGGGCAGCATCTGCACCACGAGGATGGTTGCGGGTGTCGGCGTGCCGCAGTTGACCGCGATCATGGATGCCGCCGGGGCCGCCGGCGATGTGCCGGTGATCGCCGACGGCGGCATCAAGTATTCCGGCGATTTCGCCAAGGCGATTGCCGCCGGCGCGTCCTGCGCCATGGTTGGCAGCCTGATCGCGGGGACCGATGAGTCCCCGGGGGAAGTCATTCTTTATCAAGGGCGTAGCTTCAAGTCCTATCGTGGTATGGGGTCGCTGGGGGCAATGGCGCGAGGGTCGGCCGATCGCTATTTCCAGAAAGATGCCGCCAGCGACAAGCTGGTGCCCGAAGGCATCGAGGGGCAGGTGCCCTACAAGGGGTCGGCGGCGGCGGTGATCCATCAGCTGGTCGGGGGCTTGCGCGCCGCCATGGGCTATACCGGCTGCGCCACCATCGAAGCAATGCGCCGGGACTGCCAGTTCGTGAAGATTACCGGTGCCGGGTTGAAGGAAAGCCATGTTCACGATGTTCAGATCACCCGGGAGAGCCCGAACTATCGGGTCATGTAAATTGTTTAAATCCTTTGGGTTAGGCGTGATTCCTGATGTAAAGGGTGAACCATGACCCCGGCTGCACGGGTGCAGGCGGCAATCGGGTTGCTGGACCTTGTGCTGGCCGGAACACCGGCGGAACAGGCGCTGACCGGATGGGCGCGGCGCAGCCGTTTTGCCGGGTCCGGCGACCGGGCCATGGTGCGCGATCATGTGTTCCGGGCGTTGCGTCGCAAGCGGTCGCAGGCGGTGCTGGGCGGTGCGATGAGCGGGCGCGGGCTGATGCTGGGCGCATTGCGCGCCGATAATCTGGATCCGGATACGATATTCAACGGCGTTGGCCATGCCCCGGCCCGCTTGAACGCGGCCGAGCGGGCGGGCGGGCGCGATCCCGAAACCGATGCCGAGCGCCACGATCTGTCCGACTGGCTGTGGGATCGTTTTCGTGACAGTCTGGGCGACGGGGCGGGCGTGGCTGCCGAGGCGCTGCGCCACCGCGCGCCGGTGTTCCTGCGCGTCAACCTGGCCCGTACGACAAGGGCCGAGGCCCTGACCGCGCTGCAAAGCGACGGCATCGGCGCGCGCGCGCATCCGGCCTCGCCCGGTGCGCTGGAGATCACCGAGGGCGCGCGTCGCCTGCGCCTGGGAAAGGCTTATGCCGACGGGCTGGTCGAGTTGCAGGACGCCGCCAGTCAGGCGGTGGTCGACGAACTGCCGCTGGCACCGGGGATGCGGGTTCTGGACTATTGCGCCGGTGGCGGTGGCAAGACTTTGGCGATGGCGGCGCGCAGTGCGGTCGTGTTCGCCCATGACGCGGCGCCCGAACGGATGCGCGACCTGCCGGCGCGGGCGGCGCGGGCCGGGGTCGAGGTGACCTTGCTGGACGGTCCCGCAGTGGCGGATGCCGCGCCCTTCGACCTGGTGTTGTGCGACGTGCCCTGTTCGGGCAGCGGTGCGTGGCGGCGCGCGCCCGAGGGCAAATGGCGCCTGACGCCGCAGCGACTGGACGAATTGAACGCGCTGCAGGATCGGATTCTGGATCGTGCCGCCGGGCTGGTGACCCCGGGAGGCGTGCTGGCCTATGCCACCTGTTCGGTGCTGTCATCGGAAAATGGCGACCGGGTCGACGCCTTTCTGGCGCGGCATCGGGATTGGCGAGCGGTGTCGCAACGGCGTTGGCCGCTGGGACAGGGCCCCTACGGGTTCCATGCTGCGCATCTGCGGCGGGATTGACTTTCTAAAAACGCAACCTAAAGTATAGTGCGCGCGTGTTAAGCGCGGCTTAACGCCTGTTGCGCGAGACTGGCGTCGGATGACACTCTTGCGGAGGCGCGCCTTGATCAGCCGCCAGACAGATGATGCGGCCAGCCGGACCGGAGTGCCTTGGGCGCGTGGTCTTGCGGTGTTTCTGGTTGCCGTCCTTTTGGCCGGCGGGCTGGCGATCTATGCGCCACCGGGGCTGGCGACGCGCGCGGCGCTGGCGGCGCTGACCACGATCCTGGCGATGGCGGGGCTGATCGTGATCCAGTCGCGGATGCGAAGGCGGGTGCGGCGCCGCGCGACGGCGACCGTTGCCGGCGTGATCGAAAACGACAGCGCGCCGGGCTTTGTCACCGATGCGAACGGGGTGCTGATGTCGTGGAACCGGGCGGCTCAGCATCGCTTTGGTGATACCGTCGGCGGGACGCTGGCCGGCACCCTGCGCTCGATATTCGCCAATCCGGCGGCGGTGCTGTTTCGGATGCAGACCCGGGCGCGTGGGCGTGGCGGCGCCAGCGAGGATATCGTGACAAGGCGCGGTCATGTGCGGGTGGCGGTGCATGGCCTGGGCGAGGCCGGGTTCTTGTGGCGGATCGAGGAACTGCCGGACCGCGCCCATCCCGGGCGCGCCGCCGAAACCCTGCCGGTGGCGATGGTGACGCTGGGGCGAAGCGGCGCGATCCTGTTCATGAACGATGCCGCGCGGGCGATGACCGGGGGACGGGTCAAGACGCTGGAGGCGTTGATCGGCGATCTGCCCTTGCGCGCCGGCGAGGTGCATCAGCTGATCACGCCGGATGGGGTGCGGGACGTGCTGGTGATCCTGCGCGATGCGACGGCCGCGCGGCGTGAACTGTTTCTGCTGCCCGCCGATACCGGGCCGCCGGGGCGAAACCTGGAATTCGAAACCCTGCCGGTGGCGTTGCTGAAGGTTTCCGTCTCCGGGCGGATCCTGGCGGTCAACCGCCTGGCGCGCCGGTTGCTGGGCGACGCGGTGCGCAAGGATACCGGGCTGAGCGAGGTGATGCAGGGGTTGGGCCGTCCGGTGGTGGACTGGCTGCGCGACACGGCGGCCGGCAAACCGGTACATCAGTCGGAATTCCTGCGCCTGAACCGGCGCGATCGCGAAGTGTTCGTGCAGGTGACGCTGAGCCGGGTCAACGGCGAGGAGGCGGCCCGGGACGGCGACGGCACCACGCTGATCGCGGTGCTGAGTGATGCGACCGAGTTGAAGACGCTGGAAGCGCAGTTCGTCCAAAGCCAGAAAATGCAGGCGATCGGCCAGTTGGCGGGCGGCGTGGCGCATGATTTCAACAACCTTCTGACCGCGATATCAGGGCATTGCGACCTGCTGTTGCTGCGCCACGATCAGGGCGATCAGGATTATGGCGATCTGGTACAGATCCACCAGAATGCCAACCGCGCCGCGGCGCTGGTCGGGCAGTTGCTGGCGTTTTCGCGCAAGCAGACCCTGCGCCCCGAGGTGCTGGATCTGCGCGACACCCTGTCGGATCTGACCCATCTGCTGAACCGGCTGGTGGGCGAAAAGGTGACGCTGACACTCAGCCACGATCCGGTGCTGAAGACCATCCGCGCCGACAAGCGGCAGTTGGAACAGGTGTTGATGAACCTGGTGGTGAATGCGCGCGACGCGATGCCCTCGGGTGGCGAAATCCGCATCGATACCGAGGTGGCCGTGCTGCGTACCGAATTGCACCGCGATCGTGCCACGGTGCCGCCGGGGGAATATGTGACGGTGCGGGTTTGCGACGAAGGCACCGGCATCCCGCCCGACAAGCTGCAAAAGGTGTTCGAGCCCTTCTATACCACCAAACGCACCGGCGAGGGCACCGGGCTGGGCCTGTCCACCGCCTATGGCATCGTCAAGCAGACCGGCGGCTTCATCTTTGTCGACAGCACGCCGGGGACGGGCACCTGTTTCACCCTGTATTTCCCGGTTCACGAAGAAGTGGCGCAGCCTCGGGTATCGGTCTCCGAACCGCTGCCGGCGACAACCGCCCGTCAGGGCGACGGCGTGGTGTTGCTGGTCGAGGACGAAGCCCCGGTGCGGGCCTTCGCCTCGCGTGCGCTGCGGATGCGCGGCTATACCGTGATGGAGGCCGGATCGGCCGAGGAGGCCTTGAAAATGCTCGACAATCCGGAGCTGAATGTCGATGTCTTCGTCACCGATGTGGTGATGCCCGGGATGGACGGGCCCTCTTGGGTGCGTCAGGCGTTGGAGGCGCGCCCGGATGTGCGCGTGGTGTTCGTGTCGGGCTATGCCGAGGGTGCGTTCGGGGATGATGGCCCGACGGTGCCCAATTCGGTGTTCTTGCCCAAGCCTTTCTCGCTGGTGCAACTGACCGAAACCGTGCATCGGCAATTGCAGTGATCGTGCCGGAACGGGGCCGGTTCAGCCGATCGATTCGTAGAGGTCGAATTCGGCAGCACATTTGCGTCGCAGCCGCGATTCGACCCCGGGTGA
>JAJRUE010000022.1 GCA_024277955.1 Alphaproteobacteria bacterium
AGGGGTGGGCGTTTTGGATGGTGGGCTAGCCCGGTTTGCGCGCCACCGCGAACAGGACCAGGCCCTTGCCCGGCAGCCATTCGTGTTCGATCTCGAACCCGGCGGCGCGAAACTCGGCCAGCAGGCTGTCCTTGTGGAGAAAATTCAGCGTCGGCAGGATGCCCAGCGCCCGGCCCACCGGCACGATCGCCCCGAACAGCCCGGATTTCTGCACGCAGACGGTGGACGACACCAGCACGCCGCCGGGCTTCAGCAGCTCGAACAGACGCGCGATCACCTCGCGGCGGTTGTCCAGCAGGTGCAGGATGCTCATCGCCAGGATCACATCGTAGCTTTCCGGCGCGGCGTCGAGATCGTCGACCGAGCCGATCTCGAAGTCGATGTTGTTCACCCCGGCGGCATGGGCCTTGCCGCGGGCGATGGCGATCATGTTCTTGGAAAAATCCAGCGCCCGGATGTGGCGCACATGCGGCGCGTGCAGCACCGCCGTCGTGCCGGTGCCACAGCCGATTTCAAGCACTTCGCTATCGGGGGTGAAATACGCGCGGGTCTTTTCCAGCTTGGCTTCGTAGGCGGCCTGATCGGCGATTTTCTGGCGCGAATAGGTGCGCGCAAGCCGGTTCCAGAACCAGGGCGATGCGGCCATCAGGAACCGTCCTTCCAGCCGGCTTCGCGGTGCGACCCGTCGCAGTAGGGCTTGTTTCCCGAAAGCCCGCAGCGGCACAGCACCACCTTGCCGGCGGTCGCGCCCTTGCCGGGCGGCGGGGCTTCGACCTGCGGGCCTTCGACCCAGTAGGGGCCGTGTTTTTCCACCGTGATTTCAGCGCGTTCGGCGAAAAGATGCTGCGGGCCCGCCAGCGCCAGCGCGCCCGAGGGGCAGGCCGCGACCACCGCCCGGATTTCACCTGGGCTGCCCTTGTCGGGCTGCACCCAGGGCTTTTGCGCCGGGTCGAACACCTGCGGCGCCAGGGCTGCGCAGCGCGCGGCGTGCGAACACAGGCGCGCGTTGTAGGTCACGGTGACCTCGCGCCCGGCGTATTCGAACAATCGGTCCGGGCCGGCCGGGGTGCCGGGGCGGCTGTCAAAGCCGATCTTGTTGTGGGTGCCGTCGCAAAACGGCTTGTTGGCGCTGTGACCGCAGCGGCAGAGCGCCATGATCGGCTTGGTCGCGATGTCGCGCCCCTCGCCGTCACGCATGGAGGCGATGTTGCGCGCCACCAGCGGGCCGTTTTCACGCACGCCGATGGTGGGGGGTTTCCTGTCGGGCATGTTTTTCCTTCCCTGTCGCCTGTTCCGAAATGGGGGCCGCGGCGCGCGGTATCAAGCAGGGGCCGTTTGCGCCGCCCCGGTTCACCGGCTGCGGCGGCGCGCGAACCGGGCGGCGACCGCATCGGTGGCGCGCACCAGTTCGCGGCTGATCCCCGGTTCCGAAAGCGCGTGCCCGGCCAGGCCGACCATGCGCAGGCGCGAACTGCGCCAGCCGTCGTGCAGGCGCTGGGCGGAAATCGGCGGGCAGATCATGTCGTAGCGGCCCTGCACGATGATGCCGGGGATATGGGCGATGCGCGACAGGTCGTGCAGGATCTGGCCGTCTTCGCGAAGAAAGCCCCGGTTGAAGAAATAGTGGTTTTCCAGCCGGGCGAAGGCGCGCGCGTAATGCGATGACCCGGCACCGCCGCGCCCGTCGCTGGCGATGGTGGCCAGCGCGTTTTCCCAGGATGCCCAGGCCCGCGCAAAGCGGGTTTCGCGCATGCTGTCGCCGCTGAAAAGGCGTTCGTGGTAGGCGGCGATCAGGTCGTGGCGTTCGTTTTCGGGCACCATGTCGCGGAAATGGCGCCACTGGTCGGGCCAGAACCGCCCGGCGCCGCCGCCGTAGAACCAGTCAAGTTCGTCCTGCGTCATCAAAAAGACGCCGCGCAGCACCAGGTGCAGCGCCCGGTCGGGGTGGGCCTGGGCGTAGATCAGCGCCAGCGTCGCGCCCCAGCTGCCGCCAAACAGCGCCCATTTGCCGATGTTCAGGGTCTTGCGGATCTTTTCCATGTCGGCGACCAGGTGCCAGGTGGTGTTGGCGTCGACACTGGCATGCGGGCGCGACAGGCCGCAGCCGCGCTGGTCAAACAGGATGATCCGGTAAGCCTGGGGGTCGAAAAACCGGCGCATCGAGGGGCTGCAGCCGCCGCCCGGCCCGCCATGCAGCACCACCACCGGCAGGCCTTTGGGGTTGCCGCATTCTTCGACATAGATCGTGTGGCCGTCGCCGACATCGAGCATCCGCGAGGCATAGGGTTCGAGCGGCGGATACAAAAAACTGCCGCTTTGCGGGTGGGTCGCTGTTCTATCCATTGCAAACACTATAAACCGCTTGCCAAGCGCCCGCCACGGGCCGCGAGTCGAATTTTGCGTGAGATCCTGCGATGAGCACCGCCGATACCGCCACCAATACCGTCGATCCCGCCGAGGTCGCCAAGTTCGAGGCGATGGCCGCCGAATGGTGGGATCCGAACGGAAAGTTCAAGCCTCTGCACATGCTCAACCCCTGCCGGCTGGACTATATCACCGCCCAGATCGCCGCCGAGTTTGACCGCGACCTGACCGGGCCGCTGCCTTTTGAAGGGCTGCGGCTGCTGGATATCGGCTGTGGCGGCGGGCTGCTTTCGGAACCGATGGCGCGGCTGGGGGCGCAGGTGGTGGGCGCCGATGCGGCGGCTGGCAACATTCCGGTGGCCCAAGTGCATGCGCGCCAGGCGGGGCTGGAAATCGACTATCGCCACACCACCGCCGAAGATATCGCCGCCGGGGGCGAACGCTTTGACGTGGTGCTGAACATGGAGGTGGTCGAACATGTGGCCGACCCGCGCGATTTCCTCGGGGTGTGCCGCGATCTGCTGGTGCCGGGCGGGCTGATGGTCTGTTCCACGATCAACCGCAACGCCAAGAGCTACATGGTGGCGATCGTCGGGGCCGAGGTGGTGATGCGCTGGCTGCCGCCGGGCACGCACGAGTGGTCCAAGTTCATCACCCCGGACGAGCTGTTCGAGATGCTGCGTGGCGCCGGGCTGGAACCGGTGGACCGCAAGGGCTTTGTGTTCAACCCGCTGCGCTGGGACTGGGCGATTTCCGATCGCGACCTGTCGGTGAACTATGTCACCACGAGCGTCCGGCCGGACTGAGCCGGGGGCAGGGCGCGGGTCCGCACCCGCAACGTTTCACCTTTTCCACAAACAGAGGGCATGCGATCGCATTGGGGCGGGCGGGCGCATGCCCGGGCCGCTGCGCGTCCCGGGCGAAGTGAGTTCAGCCAAACGCGACACGCTTCAATCCCGACATGAAGGATGGACACTCTATTCTTCAGCGCCATGTTTTTGGGCGCGGCGGGTCAGTCGCGGCCCTCGGTCATGCGCAGGCGCATTTCGCGCAGCACCGGCAGGGCCGCGCGCACCTTTTCGACGCCCACCGCATCGACCACGTCGCGAATCACCGGCGCGATGGCAGCGATCGCCGCGTCGCGGGCCTGACGGCCGGCCGGGCTGATCGCCACGAATTTGCGCCGGGCGTCGTCCCAGTCGGGGCGGATGTGCACATGCCCGGCGATTTCCAGCTTGCTCAGCGTGTTGGTCATCGCCCCGCGGGTCACGTTGAAGGTGCGGGCCAGCTGCGCGGGGCTGCGTTCTTCCTGCACATGCGCGAGGTGGTTGAGCACCGAAAAATGGCTGATTTCCATGCCCTTGGGCAGCGCCTTGCCCAGCCGGGCGCGGGCCAGCTGGTC
>JAJRUE010000215.1 GCA_024277955.1 Alphaproteobacteria bacterium
CGCCGGTATCCAGGGTTTCCTTCATCGCCGCCGGGTTGCCCAGCAGGGAATTGGTCGGCGCCAGCGTGTCGGTCACCATCGAGGTCAGCAGCTTGGCGCGCAACTTGTCGCGATTGCTCAGGTCCAGGGTGTCGACCCAGTCGTTCATGCCACGCGACCAGGTCAGATAGGCCTCCATCAACCCCTTGTAGGCCGGGTTGCTGGTCCAGATCGGGTCCTTGAACCGCTTGTCGGCCCGGTCCGGTGCCACGTCAGAGGCGCCGGTGAAGATCTTGAACATGTCCTGCATGGCGCTTACCGAGGCATTGACCATCGTGTCCGGCCGACGCAGCGCGGTGCCATAGAAATTCGCCAGCGCGCGTGCCAGATCGGCGGTGCTGTCCAGGTTCTTCTTGACCATTGTCTGTCTCCTCAGGCAATCACGAGCGCCAGAAAGTCGCCGATCAGCGCCGGTTTGTCGGATCCTTCGATTTCCACGGTGCCGGCGATCGTCAGCAGCTTTCGCCCGTCGCCCTTGTCTTCAACCGATTTCAGCACGAACCGCGACCGTACCGTTGCACCGGCCAGAACCGGTGCCAGAAAGCGCACGTTTTCAACGCCGTAGTTGAACACTGCCTTGGCATCCCGTGGCACCACCCCGGAGGACCCGATGGCGCCCGCCACCAGCGACAGGGTCAGAAAGCCATGCGCCACGGTGCCGCCAAAGGGGCTGTGGGCGCTGGCGCGTTCGACATCGACGTGGATCCATTGCCGGTCGTTGGTCGAATCGGCGAAACTGTCGATCCGCTCCTGGGACACCACGATATCCTCGGCGGCCCCGAAATCATGCCCCACATGGGTTTCAAGCGTCGCAAAGCTGTAATTGTCGGGCGGTGCCATCACATATCCAGCTCAAACATCACGCAGCTCGCGGCGCAGGATCTTGCCGACGCCGGATTTCGGCAGCTCATCCAGCCAAGTGATCTTGCGCGGCGTCTTGTAGGCGGTCATTTCCTTGCGGCAATGGGCGATGATCGCGTCATCGGTGACCTCGGCGCCGGGTTTCTTCACCACGAAGATGCTGATCGCCTCGCCGGTCTTTTCGTGCGGGATGCCGATGCAGGCGCATTCGGCGACACCGTCGAGCGCGGTCACCACCGCCTCGATCTCGTTGGGGAAGACGTTGAAGCCCGACACGATGATCATATCCTTCTTGCGGTCGACGATGCGCAGGTAACCGGCCTCGTCAAAGGTGCCGATGTCGCCGGTGCGGAAATATCCATCCGGCGTGAACGCCTCGCGGTTGGCCTCGGGCTTGTTCCAATAGCCCGACATCACCTGCGGCCCCTTGGCACAGATTTCGCCGCGCTCGCCGATCGGCACTGCGTTGCCGTCATCGTCCAGCAGCTTGATATCGGTGGACGACACCGGCAACCCGCACGACCCGGTGAACTCGGACACGCCCATCGGCACCACGGAGAGCAGGGGCGAGGTTTCCGACAACCCGTAGCCTTCGGTGATATGCTTGCCGGTCAGCGCCTTCCAGCCCTCGGACACGGTTTGAATGATCGCGGCGCCGCCGCCGATCGACACCTTGAGATGCGAAAAATCGACCTCTCTGGTGCCCGGATGCATCGCCAGCCCGGCAAACAGCGTGTTGACGGCCGGGAACACGGTGATGCCGGCCTGTTTGATCGCACCGAGGAAGGCATCGATATCGCGCGGATTGGGGATCAGGATGATCCGGCATCCGAGCGAGATATAGGCCAGCGACAAGGTCAGCCCGAAGATGTGGTAGAGCGGCAGGGCGGCGACCATCACCTCTTTGGTGGGCACCGTGGCCTCGGGCAGGAACGCCTTGAACTGTTCCAGGTTGGCGACCACGTTGCGATGGCTCAGCACCGCGCCCTTGGACGGGCCGGTGGTGCCGCCGGTATACTGGAAAAAGATGTTGTCATCACCGGTCAGGCCGACGGGCGTGTATGTCATCCCGGCGCCCAGGCCCAGCACATCGGCCAGCGCGACGGTATCGCCGAGCCGTGCGTCGACCTGCGGCGAGGGGATCGGCAATCCGGCGCCGTCGCCCAGATCGATGGTGATGACCTTGCTGATCGGCGTGTTGTCGACGATTTCCGCCAGAACCGGGGTCGAGCCGGCAAAGATCAGGATCGTTTCGGCGCCGGAATCGCGCAGTTGGTGTTCCAGTTCGCGCGGGGTGTACATCGGGTTGACGTTGACCTGACAGGCGCCGGCGCGCAGGATTCCCAGCATGGCGATGGGAAAGGCGAAGATGTTGGGTGACATCAGCGCGATGCGGTCGCCGCGCCTGATCCCCAGTTCCGTCTGCAACCAGGCGGCAACGGCGCGCGATTGCCGGTCGACCTCGCCGTAGGTCATGGATTTTCCGAAACACTCGAACGCCACCAGATCGGCGTATTTTTCGGCGGCCTCTTCGAACAGCGCCACGATGGACGGATAGGCGTCCGGGTCGATCTCTTCGGGGACGCCGGCATCGTAGGTCTTTATCCAGTGGCGGTTCATCGTATTCTCCTGTCGGTTGCGTTCCTATTTCCTGGCCGTCGTGCCTTGGGCAAATCCCGACAGAATCGCGTTCATCCAGTCGGCGCCGCCGCTGGCACCCGAGATCCATTTCTTCTGGAGTTCCTCGGCCGAGAAATTCTGGACGTTTTCGTTCATCTGTTCCGCGACCTTGCGCATCCATTCGTCCTGGACCGTTTTCACGGCCGGCAGGCCGAGAAGCTCGCGTGCCTCCGCCGCCGTGCAGTCGATATTGGCCGTGATCTTCATGGCGAGACCTCTCAGTTTGCAAGAGGGGAGTGAATCCGGTGGCGCCCCCCCTGTCAACACAATGTCACCCGGTGCCGTATTGCGTGAAATCTTGTGCGTTACGCCGAGGGACAATAAGAAATACTGGACAAATGTCCAGATCAAAGATACAAAAATTTGTCTGCCAACCGGTTCGGTCGAAAACGCAGCTTTTGAAAACCTGCGAAAATCCGACCGGACGCAAGGGAATGACGTGAGACAGACGAGGGATGGACGTGGGCCCCGCAAAGCCGGGCACCGCAAACGGGGAGAGAAAAATGCACGCCACCATGATGAAATCAAACAGGCGTTCGTTCCTGAAAATGGGCGGCATCGGGCTGGTTGCGATTGTCGGAGGCGGCTATGTCGCGGCGCGCCTGACCGATGGCAGCGCCGAGCCGATCCTTGAGAACGCGGTGAACCTGACCGCCGAGGCGCAGCAGATGCTGCACCGGGTTTTCGATGCGGTGCTGCATTCGATGCTGCCCGAGGGGATGGAAGAACCGCTGCTGGTCGGCGCCATCGGGGCGCTGGACGCCGGCATTTCCGGCCTGCCGCCGCAGGTGCAGAAGGAATTGGGCGGGTTGCTGAAGATGCTGACCTTTGCCCCGACCCGACTCGCCCTGTCGGGCCGCTGGGGCGGCTGGGAAAACGCAACCCGCGAAGAGGTCAGCGATTGGCTGATCGCGCTCCAGGGTTCCTCGGGCAATCTGAAACGGCTGATCTACATCACCATGCACGATCTCGCGACCTCCAGTTTCTACGCGATTCCAGGTACCTGGGCCCTGGTCGGCTATGACGGGCCGCTGCTCGAAGGCCCCGGTGAAGAAGTCTGATCAAGAGAGAAATTCGAGGAAAACGACATGTCAGTAATGGATAACAGAAATCTCATCGATGCCTCGGCTCTGACCAGCGATCGGACGATCGAGGCCGATGTCATCATTGTCGGCACCGGCGCCGGCGGCGGTTATACCGCCGAGGTGCTGACCAAGGCCGGGTTGAACGTGGTGATGGTCGAGGAAGGCGCCTATCAGACTGCCGCCACCTTTTCGCAGAACGAAGCGGTGGCCACCGCAATGCTGTATCAGCAGGGCGGCGGCCAGCGCACCAAGGATAAGGGCATCCTTGTTTTGCAGGGACGCAGCGTCGGCGGCGGCACCACCGTCAACTGGACCACCAGTATCCGCACCCCGCCCGAAACC
>JAJRUE010000216.1 GCA_024277955.1 Alphaproteobacteria bacterium
CCCTTGTGATAGGGCAGCACAAAACGCATCGGCCAGCTGATATGCGGCATCGCCGACCACAGGCGTTCGCGTTCGATCAAGGCTTCGCGCACCAGGCGGAATTCGTAATATTCCAGATAGCGCAGCCCGCCGTGAAACAGCTTGGTCGAGGCCGAAGACGTGGCCTGCGCCAGGTCGCCCTGTTCCGCAAGCGTCACCGTCATGCCGCGCCCGGCGGCATCGCGCGCAATCCCGCAGCCATTCACCCCGCCGCCGATGATGAAAAGATCCACGGGCTGGGTGTCTGCGACAGGTGGCATGGCGTTTCCAATCGTAAAAAGGCTCGACACCGCATCATTTGCACTACGTCAGGCGGGTCAAGCGAATTGTGCCGGTTCCGCCCCGGATCGTCGCGTCAGCGGCGCAGCGTGTCACCGGGGGCGAGCTTGGGCGAAAGCGTCAGAATCTCGCCGCCGCCACTGCCCTTGCCATCGACGCGCTCGGCGATCACCCGCGCCGCGGCGCTGCCGATCTGGGTGCGGCAAGCGTCCATCGTCGCCAGCCGCATCGGCAGACCGTCCAGCAATTCGACCCCGTTGAAACCGGCCAGCCCGATCTTGCCGGGGATGTCATAGCCCTGTTCCAGGCAGTAAAGCAGCCCGCCCGCCCCGATCATATCATTGGAATAATAGATGAAATCCAGATCAGGCGTGCGGTCGAGAATGGTCTTGGTCATCTCGCGGCCCTTGGCCAGCGCCGACCCGCCCGAATAGAATTCCTGATCGGCGATCTCGATACCTTCCTTGGCCAGGGCTTCGACAAAACCTTCGAAACGTTTGCGGGCGCGGTGGTCCAGCGGCATCTTGGTGCCCAGGAACCCGATCCGCCGGTAGCCGGCCCGCAGGATTTCCTGCGCCATCTCGCGCCCGGCCCGGCGGTGCGAAATGCCCACCGCGGCATCGATCGGCTCGCCGTCCACATCCATGATCTCGACCACCGGAATGCCGGAGGCGCGCAGCATCGCCTTGCTGGCGTCGGAATGTTCCAGCCCGGCCACGATCACACCGGAGGGCCGCCAGGACAGCATTTCATAAAGCACCTTTTCTTCGCGCTCGGGCAGGTAGTTGGTGACGCCGACCACCGGCTGCAGGTCGGTTTCGTCCAGCACGTCGGAAATACCGGTCATCACTTCCGGAAACACCATGTTCGACAGCGACGGGATCACCACCGCCACCAGGTTGACCCGCTGCGACGCCAGCGCGCCGGCGATCTTGTTGGGCACATAGCCAAGCGTGCGCGCCGCTTCCAGAACACGCGCACGGGTGGTGTCGGAAACATCGCCGCGGTTGCGCAGAACCCGCGAGACGGTCATTTCGCTGACCCCTGAGGCTTCGGACACGTCGCGCAGCGTCAGCGGGCGGTGAAGGGCGTTCGCGGGATTGATTGCCACCGGCGGTTCCTTGTGTGCAATGGGGTGAATTCTTGTAGCCGCAAACCCGGGCCTTGTTCAAGCGAACAGACCGGTGTATGTTAGCGTTAACATGATCTTCCGGGCCGCTCCCAAGCTCTCTTCCTGATGGCGGTTTGGATTGGAAGGGGGGGTGATGGGCCAAAGACACCCTCCCTTCTCATGTTTCATGCCCCTTTTGCGCTGCCCTGTGCTCCCTGGTTTTGGCCTGCCAGCGGACGGGCCGGCGGCAGGGCGGCCAGGATTTCGTGAACCAGGCGGCGGCAGGCTTCGGCGCGCCAGTCGTCGGGAAAGAACTCGGCCGGCAGGTCGGGGCTGCGCAGGATCAGCTGCCGCCAGCGATGGATCGTCAGCACCCGCAGCACCACGCCGTCATCCGCCGAAAACCCGAGCCCCGAGGCCAGCGCCTTGTGTAGCGCCAACAGCGCCGTTTCCAGCCGTGAAAATCCGGTCACAAGGTCCGCCGGACCCAGCTGTTGGCGCAGCCAGTCCGGCACCGTCGCGCCGGTTGGAGCAAGCGCGAGCATGGGCTGCGCGGCGTCCGGCTGCCCGGTGCCGACAAACAGGCGCGCGGTGATCGGCTGGAACCCGGCGTCGCGCATGCTGTCGCCCAACTGCGCAAGCGCGCCCGCGTCCAGCGGCGGGGCCAGCAGGATGCGCACCCGGCTGCGGTCCGGCGGCGCGCTGGCGTAGATCCGCGGGCGCGCGTCGTGACACTGCGAAAACCCCGCTTTTGTCAAGGAATAGAGACTGTTTCGCCCCTGCCGGACCGACGTCAGCCAGCCGTCGTTCTTGAGCCGGTGCACCGCCACCCGAAACGCATCCGCCCGGATCCCCATCCGCCCGGTCAGGCGCACAAGGTCGGCGGCCGGGATGCTGGCGCCGGGCCGCGTCGCCAGGTCGCCGAAAACCGTGATGATCACCGACCAGACCCGCAGCAGCCCAAGGTCCAGGAACTGCCCGATCAGGGCGTCAGCCGGGGTATCGACGTTTTGATCCATACAGATTGTTAACCCGAAGGCAGATCAAAAGGCCACCATCGTCAGCAATTGGTATTCGGCAACCGCTTCGTCGTCCTGGTTGCTCAGGGCCACGTGCCAGCGCACTTCGCCATAGTCATCGTTGCGCCGGGTTTTCTTCATCACTGTCAGGCGCACCCGGATGCTGTCGCCCGGCACCACCGGCTTCATGAACCGCAGGCCGTCCAGCCCGGTGTTGGCCAGCACCGGGCCGGGGTTCGGTTCCACGAACAGCCCGGCGGCGAAAGACAGCAGCAGATAGCCATGCGCCACGCGGCCCGGAAAGAACGGGTTGGCAGCGGCGGCCTCTTCGTCCATGTGGGCGTAAAAGGTGTCGCCGGTGAAACGGGCGAAATGCTCGATATCGTCCAGCGTGACTTCGCGCGCTTCGGTGACGATGGTTTCGCCGATCTGCAACTCGCCGAAACGGCGGGGGAAGGGGTGCGCGGGCGGGGTGATCTGCGCCGCGCCGGGCACCCAGGTGTTGCCGACCGCGCTCAGGATGTCGGGGCTGCCCTGCACCGCGGTGCGCTGCATGTAATGCATCACCCCGCGCACGCCGCCCAGTTCTTCGCCGCCCCCGGCTCGTCCCGGCCCGCCATGGGTCATGTGCGGCAACGGCGACCCGTGCCCGGTGCTTTCCTTCATCGAGACGGCGTTGTTGAAGTAGAGCCGCCCGTGATAGGCCCCGGCCCCCAGCACCGCCGCGCGCGCAACATCGCCGGATGCGGTGATCACCGAGGCGACCAGGCTGCCCTGCCCGCGGTTGGCGATGGCGATGGCGTGGTCAAGGTCGCGGTAGCCCATGATCGTGGACACCGGACCGAACGCCTCGGTATCGTGGATGCGCTGCGCGCGGTCCGGGTCGGCGCAGTGAAACAGCATCGGCGGCAGAAAGGCGCCCTTGGCGGCGTCGGCGCCCTCAACCCGGAAATTTTCCGGGTCGCCACAGACCATTTCGGCCTCTTGACGGAACAGTTGAACCTTGTCCAGAACGCCATTTTTCTGCGCGCTAGACACGAGTGCGCCCATGCGCGTGGCCTCATCGCGCGGATCGCCGATGGTGGTTTTCGCCAGCCGGGCCGAAAGCGCCTCGATCACCGCTTCTACCCGGTCAACCGGCGCGATGATCCGCCGGATCGCGGTGCATTTCTGCCCCGCCTTAACGGTCATTTCGCGCTGGACCTCTTTCACGAACAGGGCGAACTCTTCACTGCCCGGCGCAACGTCCGGCCCCAGGATCGAGGCGTTCAGGCTGTCCTGTTCGGCCACGAACCGCACCGCGTCGCGCAGGATGTTCGGCGCCGAGCGCAGCCGCAGCGCGGTCGCGGCCGAGCCGGTAAAGCTGATCACGTCCTGGCTGCCGACATGGTCCAGCAGATCGCCGGTGCCCCCGGAAATCAGCTGCACCGCGCCCTTGGGCAGGATGCCGCTCTGGTCGATCAGGCGCACGCAGGCTTCGGTGACCTGGCAACTGGCGGTGGCGGGCTTGACGATCGCCGGCACCCCGGCCAGCAGCGTCGGCGCAAGTTTTTCAAGCATCCCCCAGACCGGGAAGTTGAAGGCGTTGATATGCACCGCGACACCCTGCAGCGGGGTGCAGACATGCATCCCCAGAAATGTGCCGTTGCGCGACAGCTGTTCGATGTCGCCGTCGATATAGACCCGGTCGTCGGGCATTTCCCGCCGGCCCTTCGAGGCAAAGACGAAAACAGTGCCTATTCCACCGTCAATGTCGATAAAACTGTCCGATTTCGTGGCGCCGGTGTCGTAGGCCAGGTCATACATGACCTGCCTGTGTTCGTTCAGATACACCGCCAGCGCCTTGAGCATCCGGGCGCGGTCGTGGAAGGTCATCGCGCGCAAGGCAGGGCCGCCAACCTCGCGCGCGAAATCGAGCATCCCGGCGAAATCCAGCGCGTCATTGCCGGCGCGGGCAATCTCGGCCCCGGTGATGGCGCTGTGGATGGGCCGCGCACCGTCGCCAGGGGCAACCCACCGGCCTTGGACAAAGCTGTTGATCTGCTGGATCGTCATCGGGGATCTCCGGGGTTTTGGGGTCAGGACAGGCGGGCGGGCAGGCGGGCAAAGCCGCGAAACCGGATGCGGCCGCCGCGCCGGGCGCCTTTGCTCAGCGTGTAATCCGGGTAGCGCTGCAGGAAACGGGCGACGGCGATGCGCCCTTCCATCCGCGCGACTGACAGGCCGACGCAGGTGTGCGGCCCGCCGGCAAAGGCCAGATGCTTGTTCGGGCGGCGGTCCAGCTGCATCCGGTCGGGGTTTTCGAACCGGGCCGGGTCGCGGTTGGCGGCGCCGATGCACAGGTGCAGATCGGTGCCCGCGGGGATGTGGGTGCCGTGCAGGGTGATTTCCCGTGTGGTCAGACGGTTGCCGAACTGGTTGGGGCTTTCCAGCCGCAGGAATTCGTCAACCGCGGTTGCGATCAGTTCGGGCGTGTCGATCAGGGCGCGTCGCGCGTCGCGGTCGCGGTCCAGCAGCGCCAGGGCGTTGCCGATCAGGTTGGTGGTGGTTTCGTGGCCCGCGTTCAGGATGAAGATGCAGTTTTGCAGCAGCTCGGTTTCGCTCAGATGCCCGTCTTCGGATTGGATCAGCCGGGTCAGCACGTCGGTTTCCGGGTTGCCCGGGAGGGCGCGGCGATCGTCGACGACCTGGCTGAGATAGGCCTTGAATTCGGCCACCGAACGGTTGCCCCAGTCCATCTGTTCGGGGGTTAACTTAGGCTCTAACGCGCCAAGAATGGCCAGTGACCAGTCTCTGAGAGGCCCGCGATCGGCATGTGGGATACCCAGCAGGTTGCCGATGACTTCCACCGGGATGGCGCCGGCGAAGGCGGCGATCAGGTCCACGTCGGGGCTGCCCTCCATCTCATCCAGCAGCCGATCCACGAGCGCGATCAGCTGCGGTTCCAGATGTGCCAGCGCACGCGGGTTCAGCGCCCCGACCATGACCGAACGTACCCGCGTGTGCAGCGGCGGATCGTTGAACACCAGCGAATTGGTGTGGTGTTCGTACAGCAGGCTGTCGGGGCCGAACTTGGGGCCGAAAACCGCGCGCTTGTCGGAAATGAACCGCCCGGTATCGCGGTAGATCATGTCCAGATCGTCATAGCGGCTGATCACGAAGCTGCCGTCGGGCTGGGGGTGCACCGGGCTGTCTTCGCGCAGCGCCCGGTAGGTGGGGTAGGGGTCGTCGTGGAACCCTTGGGGCGGTGATGTCAGGACGAAATCCAGCATCACATCTGGTTCGGTAGGAACAGCACGATCGCCGGCACCAGCACGATCAGCGCCAGCCGCAGGATGTCGAAGGCCCAGAACGGGGTGACGCCGCGAAAGATCGTGCCGGTGGTCACATCGCCCACCACACCCTTGAGGATAAACACGTTCAGCCCCACCGGCGGGGTGATCAGGCTGATTTCGGTCACCACCACCACGACGATGCCGAACCAGACCGGATCGAACCCCAGCGAAATCACCAGCGGGAAAAAGATCGGCACCGTCAGCAGCAGCATCGACAGGCTTTCAAAGACCATCCCCAGCAGTATGTAGATGCCCAGGATCATCAGCATCACCACGAACGGCGACACGTCATAGGCGGTGACGATACCGATCAGCGATTCCGGCAGACCGGCGAGGTTGACGAAGTTGGAAAAGATCTGCGCGCCGATCAGCACCGAAAACAGCGATGCGGCGGTGAACGAGGTTTCCTTGAGCACTTCCAGCGTGTTTGAAACGGTCAGCCCACCCCGGCTGAGCGCGATCAGAAACGCGCCCATGGCGCCCATGCCGGCGGCCTCGGTCGGGGAAAAGGTCAGGTTCAGCGGATAGAAATCGAGCAACCCGTAAAGCCCGCCGATCACCAGGAAGAACAGCAGCAGCACCGCCCAGACCGACCGCAGCGCCCTCAGGCGCGCGCCCCAGTCGGCGCGTTCGCCGGCGGGCCCGGCGGCGGGGTTGCGCCAGACCGTCCAGCGCACCGCGAACAGGTAGAACAGGATGCCCAGCATCCCCGGCACTACCCCGGCGATAAACAGCTTGCCGATCGAGGTTTCGGTGAGCAGCCCGTAGATCACCAGGATCACCGAGGGCGGGATCAGGATGCCCAGCGTGCCGCCCGCGGCGATCGAGGCGGTGGACAGCCCGTCGGCATAGCCGTAGCGGCGCATTTCCGGCATAGCCACCTTTGACATGGTGGCCGCCGTGGCCAGCGACGATCCGCAGATCGCCGAAAACCCGCCGCAGGCCGCGACAGTGGCCATCGCCAGCCCGCCGCGCAGGTGCCCCAGAAAGGCGTTCGACACCGCATAAAGTTCGCGCGCCAGCCCGCCCTTGTTCACAAACAAGCCCATCAGGATGAACAGCGGGATCACCGACAGCCCGTAATCCTGCGCGGTATCGGTGATCTGGCGGCCGACCATCGACATCGCTGCCTTCATGCCGCGCTCGGAAAGCAGCGAGCCGCCGCGTTCATAGGCATAGCCCAGCGTGCCCACCAGCCCCATGGAAAACACGATCGGCAGGCGCAGCAGCACCAGCAGCAAGACGATGGCAAAGCCGATCAGCGCGGCGGTCATGGGGTGGGCTCCAACAGTTTGGGGGCAAAGAGGGTCAAAAGCCCCGTGACGATCATCCCAAACGCCGTGATCGCGGTGGCGCCGGCGATGAACCAGCCGATGTAGAATTGCGGGATCGCCAGGTATTCGGTGACATCGCCGTAATCGCGGGCGCGCTCGGCCAGAACCCAGACCCGCAGCACCGGCCAATACAGCATCACGCCGCTGGCGATCTGGATCACCCCGTCGCGAATGCGCGCCAGCCGCAGCCGGTCAAACAGCGGGTCCGACAGGTCCACCGCGATGTGATCGCCGCGCACCGAAACCACCGGCAACACCGCGAATACGATCACCGCCATCAGGATGCGCGTCAGCTCGGTCGCGGCTTCGATCGGGGAATTCAGGGTCGAACGCAGGATGACATCCATGAACGTCATCACCATCAGAACGAACAGCGCCAATGAGGCCAACAGCACCGGCAGGCGGCTGGCGCGGCGGATCAGGTCCAGCACTCGGTCCATCTTGCCCCTCGTTCCTGAAAACGGGGCCGGCGCGCGTTTGGGCGCCGGCCCGCGTGCCTTACTTGTAGGCGGCCATTTCGGCCTTGATCATGTCATAGGCGGCCTGTGCATCGACGCCGGTCGCGGCAATCTCGGCCAGCACCTTTTCGATGATCCCCTTCGAGATTTCGGCGAATTTCGCCTGATCTTCGGCCGAAGCCACATGGATCGCGTTGGTCGGATCCGCCAGCGTCGCTTCGCGACCGATGGCGTCGATCTCGTCCCAGATCTTGCCGATCTCGCGCGACAGCGGTTCGCCGAACACCTTGTCTTCCAGCGCCTTTTGCATGTCTGCCGGCAGTTCGTTGAAGGTGTCTTCGTTCATGATGAAGGCGAAAGACCCGCGATACAGCCCGCCCGGCATTTCAAAGACGTTCTGCGCAACTTCGGTCAGCTTGAAGCCCTTGCGCGATTCGAACGGCATGACAACGCCATCTGCCGCCTTCGAGGCCAGCGTTTCATAGACCTTGGGGGCGGGCACCTGGATGCCGGTCGCGCCCAGCGCCGCGCCGACATCGCCGCCAACACCGCCCGGAATGCGGATCTTCATGCCGGCGATCTGGTCGAGCGAGGTGACTTCCTTCGCCGAATGCAGCTGCGCCGGCCCGTGGGTAAAGAGCGCGATGACCTTGACGCCGCGCGCCTCTTTCGCCTGTTTCAGATACTTGTCATAGGCCCGCCAATAGGCGACCGAGGCCGCTTCCGCGCTGCCTTCGTAGCCCGGCAGTTCGATCAGCTTGGTGGTGACAAACCGCCCCGGCTGGTAGCCGTGGAAGATGATCGAGGCATCGGCCGCCCCGTCCTGAATCAGGTCCATCTGCGCCGGCGGCGGGGCAATGCCCAGCTTGAGCTCGGTGGTGACGCGCCCGCCGGTGGCCGCTTCGACCATCTCGGTGAACTTGGGCCACATCTTGGCGTTGATCCCGTGGGTCGGCGGCGCCCAGCTGGAAATGGTCAGCGTGTATTCCTGTGCACTTGCCGCCGCGCCCGCCAGCGCAAATGCCGCGCCCGCCAGAAGTGTCGTCAGTTTCGTGAATTTGGCCATGTCGTCCTCCCTGAAAGTTGGCCTTTCGCGGCCCGTCCCGGACGGGTCCGCTCAAGTCAGTCGTTTCGATAAAGTCCACGTGTTCGCGGATTGCAGGATAACAGACTTCATTGCAGGTGCAATGATATCCCAACCCCGTTGTTCGGAATGATGCATCGGCCCGCCCCGCCAACGCGGGAATCCGTAGCCGTGGATCTGCACCATATCCACCGCGGCGTCGTTTTCGGCGATGCCCTGTTCGACGATCAGCGCGCCTTCGTTGACCAGCACCGCAAACAGCCGATCGGTGATCTCGGATTCGGAAAACGCCTGCCGTCGGATGCCGTTTTCCCTGGAATAGTCAATGATCATTGCCTCAACCTCGGGGTCGCGGATGGGTTTGCGCGACCCATCTTCGTAGCGATACCACCCCTTGCCGCTGCGCTGCCCGAACCGTTCCATTTCGCACAGGCGATCGGCGATGGCGACGTAGCGTTCGGCCGGATCGCGGGTTGCGGCCTGGCGTTTCCGGTTGGCCCAGGCGATCTGCAGGCCGGTCAGGTCTTGCAGTTCATAGGGGCCCATCGGCATGCCGAATGCACGCATCGCCGCGTCAACCTGATGCGGCAGCGCCCCGTCGGCCAGCATGAAATCCGCCTGCCGCCGGTAGGCCGCCAGCATGCGGTTGCCGATGAACCCGTCGCAGATGCCCGACAGCACCCCGACCTTGCGCAACCGCCGCGCCAAGGCAAAGCCGGTCGCCAGGGTTTGCGCGCTGGTCGCCGGGGTGCGCACGATTTCCAGCAGCCGCATCACATGGGCGGGGCTGAAAAAATGCAGCCCGATGCAGCGCGCGGGGGTGGCGATGCCTTCAAAGATCCGCACCGGGTCGAGATACGAGGTGTTGGTCGCGAGAATCGCGTCTTTGGGCAGGACCGCGGCGAGGCGCGCGAACACGCTGCGCTTGGCCTCAAGGTCTTCGAACACGGCTTCGATGGCCAGATCGCAGCCCCGCGTGGCGTAATAGTCGCTGGTGGCGGTAAAGACCGCACCATAGCCGTCGCGCGTCGCCTGCGAAATCTTGCCCCGGGCCAGCGCCCCGTCCAGTATCTTGTCCACCCGACCGCGCCCGTCGGCTGCGGCGGCTTCGCTGGCTTCCAGCATGGTCACCTTGATCCCGGCCAGCAGGCAGGCCGCCGCGATCCCGGCCCCCATGAGCCCGCCCCCGACAACCGCGACATGCGAAACCTCGCGCGGGGCTGCACCATCCACCGCCTTGGGGCGCGCCACCGCGCGTTCGGCAAAAAATGCGTGGCGCAAGGCCTTGCTTTCGGCGGACTGCCGCAGCTCCAGGTGCAGCGCCCGTTCCCTGGGCTGGCCTTCGGCAAATGGAAGGGCCGACCATTGCAAGGCCCGCAGATTGTGCAGCGGCGCCTGTGCACCCTTCGCGCGCCTTTCCAGATCGGCGCGCGCGGCTTCGACAAAATCAGTGTCTATTTCCGGCGATTTTCGCCTGCTTAGCGCCTCGGGGCGCGCCGGCAAAGCGGCGATGAATTCGGCCACCCCCGCCGCCAGGTCGCCCTCGATCACCCGGTCCAACCCGCCAAGCGCGGCCAGGTCCGCGGCGCCAATCATCTTGCCGCGGCAGGCAATATCGACCGCGGCCTCAAACCCGACCAGCCGGGGCAGGCGCTGCGATCCGCCGGCGCCGGGGATCAACCCGACATTGACCTCGGGCAGCCCAAAACGCGTGCCCGCCAGCGCCACCCGCCAGGCGCAAGCCATCGCCAGTTCAAACCCGCCACCCAGCACGTTTCCGTGCATCGCCGCCACGAACGGCGTTTCGCTGTCCTCGATCGCCTGATATACGTCGGGCAGGTGCGGTTCTTCCGGTGGGCGGTCGAACTCGGCCATGTCACCGCCGGCGACAAAGGTTTTCCCGGCGCAGGTAATCACCGCGACCCGGGCGGATTGCGCCCGCTCGACCGCTTGCATCAGCCCGGCGCGCACTGCGGTCGAGGTGGCGTTGACCGGCGGGTTGTCGATGGTGATCCATGCAACATCGCCGTCAAACCGAAGGTTGACTGGGCCGAAACTGTCCATCTGGTCGCGCAATTCCCCGGCGATGAATTCCGATTCCATTTATTGACCAACCGGACGGTTTATGCAAGAGTGTGCCGCGAATTCATCCCGAGGCAACGCCGGTTCCGGCGACTTTCGGCAAGGAAAACAGGACCGATGACACCCAGGGAACGCGCAAGGAAAGCCGCCGATGCCATGTGGGAAGGCGACCGGGCCTCGCGGTGGTTCGGCGCCCGGATTGTCGAGGTGGACGAAGGCCGCGCCGTGCTTTGCCTGACGGTCGCCGAACATCACACCAACGGCCACGGCATCTGCCACGGCGGGGTCACCTATTCGCTGGCAGACAGCGCCTTTGCCTTTGCCTGCAACAGCCGCAACCAGGCCACCGTCGCCCAGTTCAACACCATCGCCTATATCGCGCCCGCCAAGGCCGGGGATCGCCTGACCGCAGAGGCGAAAGAAGTCTCTGTTATAGGGAAAAACGGGGTTTACGACGTAACCGTCACCAACCAGGACGGCACCCGGATCGCCGAATTCCGCGGCCATTCGCGCGCCATTCGTGGCCAGTTGTTCAAGGAATGAGCTTTCGGACCAGCCCCCCACCGGGCGCCGCGCCGCCCGCGACCAGAGCGACGACACAGCAAGAGACACGCCAGGACACACCCCACGGAGACGACGATGAAAGACCTGACCCCGAAACCTTCCGAGCTGGACGCGATCGAGATCGCCTCGATAGACGAGATCCGTTCGCTTCAACTCGTCCGGCTGAAATGGTCGCTTCGCCATGCCTATGAAAACGTACCGATGTATCGCCAGCGGTTCGATGAAAAGGGCGTGCACCCGGATGATCTGCAAGACCTGTCGGATCTGTCAAAATTTCCGTTCACCGTGAAAACCGACCTGCGCGACAACTACCCGTTCGGTCTGTTCGCCGTGCCGCGCGACCGCATCTTGCGCGTCCACGCCTCTTCCGGGACCACCGGCAAGCCCACAGTTGTCGGCTATACCAGGGCGGACCTGGACAACTGGGCCGATCTGGTGGCCCGTTCGATGCGCGCCAGCGGCACCCGGCCCGGCGATATCGTGCATGTGGCCTATGGCTACGGTCTGTTCACCGGCGGGCTTGGGGCGCATTACGGAGCTGAAAGGCTGGGCTGCACGGTGGTGCCGATCTCGGGCGGGATGACGCCGCGCCAGGTGACCCTGATCGAAGATTTCAAGCCCTCGACGATCATGGTGACGCCGTCCTACATGCTGAATATCCTCGAAGAATACCACAAACGCGGGCTGGACCCGCGCGAATCATCGCTGGAGGTAGGCATTTTCGGGGCCGAACCCTGGACCAACGCCATGCGCCAGGAGGTCGAGCAGGCCTTCGACATGCACGCGGTCGACATCTACGGTCTGTCGGAAATCATGGGGCCGGGCGTTGCCAACGAATGCGTCGAGACCAAAGACGGGCTGCATATCTGGGAAGATCACTTTTTCCCCGAGGTAATCGACCCTGAAACGGGCGAAAACCTGCCTGACGGAGAGATCGGAGAACTGGTCTTTACCACGCTGACCAAGGAAGGCCTGCCGATGATCCGCTATCGCACCCGCGATCTGACGCGGCTTCTGCCGGGCACGGCGCGCTCCATGCGGCGGATGGAAAAAATCACCGGGCGCAGCGACGACATGATCATCCTGCGCGGCGTCAACGTGTTCCCCACCCAGATAGAAGAACTCTTGCTGTCCACCGACGGGCTGGCGCCCTATTTCCAGATCGAGCTGCACAAGAAGGGGCGCATGGACGCCATGCGTGTCATGGTCGAGGCCCTGCCCGCCCAGGCAGACGAAGCCGCCAAGGAACGCGCGATGCGGGTGCTGGCCAAGAAGATCAAGGACACCGCCGGCATCAGCGTCGAGGTGGCGGTGGGCGCACCCGCCACCGTGCCGCGGTCGCAAGGCAAGGCCGTGCGCGTCATCGACAACCGCTCCGAGGGCTGATCATGGCACGCACAATCGCCAAGGATCACGATGAGAAGCGCAAGCAGATCCTGAAAACTGCGGCCCGTGTCTTTGCCATAGATGGCGTTGATCGCGCATCGATGAGCCAGGTCGCCGAGGCATGCGGCATCTCGAAAGCGAACATCTATCATTACTACGGCAGCAAGAACGCGCTCTTGTTCGACATTCTCGATACCTACCTGCGTGACCTGAAGGACCGGGTCTGCGCCGTCTCCGCCGAGGGCCGCAGCCCGGAAGAACACTTCCGCGCGACGCTATGCGAGATCCTGCTGGCCTATGAAGGCGCAGACGACGAACACCGGGTTCAGGCCAGCGGTCTGGGCGCTCTGCCAGTAGAACAACAGGCGGTGCTGCGCGACTACCAGCGCGACCTTGTGCGCCACATGGCGGATATCCTGCGAAAACTCGCGCCTCAAACCCTGGGGCGGAATGCCACGAAATTGCGGTCCGTGACCATGTCGGTTTTCGGGATGCTGAACTGGTTTTACATGTGGAACAGCCGCGCCGGCACCGAGGAACGCAAAGACTACGCGGCGCTCGTGGCCGATCTCACGCTAAAGGGCCTGACCGGGGTCTGAAGAGGTATTGCGCCCGCTTCGCGGTCGCGATGCCTCCGGCGGGGATATTTTCGGACAGAAGAAGCGTGTGGAATTCTTCTGTCCGAAAATATCCCCCGAGCGGAGCGGACTGTCACCGCGCCAGCGGGGACAAGAAAAAACCGGCGCCGAAGGCGCGCCGCTTCGCAGTTTCTACAGGTCGTAGTCCACGACGACCCTTTCGCTCAGCGGGTAGCACTGGCAGGTCAGCACATAGCCGGCCTCGACCTCGTAATCCTCCAGGGCGTGGTTGGCGACCATGTCCACCTCGCCTTCGATCAAGCGTGCGCGGCAGGTGGAACAGACCCCGGCCTTGCAGGCAAAGGGGGCGTCGAGGTTGTTTTCCACCGCCGCTTCCAGGATCGACATGCCTTCGGGAACTTCAAAGCTTTGCGTGGCCCCGTCCAGCGTCACCTGCGCCGTTGTCAGCACCGCGTGGCCGTTCACCACCCTGGCCGGGCGCGGGGCGCGGCCGGGCTGGTCGGATTTGAACAGTTCGAAGTGGATCTGGTCGCCGCGCAGTCCATGATCTTTCAGGGCGCGGGTGATCGCCTCCATCATCGGCTGCGGGCCGCACATCAGCGCCATGTCGACCGAGGCGATGTCGATCCAGTGCCTGAACAGCAGCGCACATTTTTCCTCGTCAACGCGGCCGGTGAACAGGTCGATTTCCTGGGCGTCGGTTTCCAGCACATGGATCACCGTCAGCCGCCCCATGTAGAGGTTCTTGAGATCCTCCAGTTCCTCGCGGAACATGATCGTGTTCACCGCGCGGTTGGCATAGACCAGCGTGAACTGCGATCCGGGCTCTTCCTCCAGCACGGTTTTCAGGATCGAAAGCACCGGCGTGATCCCCGATCCACCGGCAAAGCCAAGGTAGTTTTTCGCCGCATCAGGGTCTGTTTTCACGGTGAAACGGCCCGAAGGCGGCATGGCTTCCAGAACGTCGCCAACCTTCAGGTCCGCGTTTGCCCAGCTAGAAAACACGCCGCCATCGACGCGCTTGATGCCGATCTTCAGCACCCCTTCCGAAGGCGC
>JAJRUE010000217.1 GCA_024277955.1 Alphaproteobacteria bacterium
CGCAGGGGCGCTCTGCTTGCCAGGCTTTCAGCCTTTCGGATAGCCGAGGGTTTTCAGGGCTTCGGTGATTTCATCGAGGATGGCCGGGTCGTCGATGGTGGCGGGCATTTTCCAGTCGCGCCCGTCGGCGATGGCGCCCATGGTGCCGCGCAGGATCTTGCCGGAACGCGTCTTCGGAAGCCTCTCGACCACCACCGCCAGTTTGAAGGCGGCCACGGGGCCGATCTTTTCGCGCACCAGCTTGACCACTTCGCCGACCACCTCGGCCGCATCGCGCCCGGCGCCGGCGTTCATGCACAAAAAGCCCAGCGGCAGTTGCCCCTTGAGCTGGTCTGCGACCCCGATCACCGCGCATTCGGCAACGTCCGGGTGGCTGGCCAGCACTTCTTCCATGGCGCCGGTGGACAGGCGGTGGCCGGCGACGTTGATCACGTCATCGGTGCGCGCCATGATGTAGAGATAGCCGTCTTCGTCCATGTAGCCGGCGTCGCCGGTTTCGTAGTAGCCGGGGAAGTGGTCGAGGTAGCTCTTGCGGTAGCGGTCTTCGGCGTTCCACAGGTTGGGCAGCGTGCCCGGCGGCAGCGGCAGCTTGATGACGATCGCCCCCAGCTCGCCCGCCGGCAGTTCCTGGCCGTCGTCGTCCAGCACCCGCACGTCGTAGCCCGGCATCGGCACGCCGGGAGAGCCGATCTTGACCGGCAGCAGTCCCAGCCCCACCGGGATCGCCGAGATCGCCCAGCCGGTTTCGGTCTGCCACCAGTGGTCGATCACCGGCACGCCCAGCTGGTCCCGGGCCCAGTGGATCGTGTCCGGGTCGGACCGTTCGCCGGCCAGAAACAGGGTTTGCAGCGACGACAGGTCGTATTTCTTAACCAATTCGCCCGCCGGATCTTCGCGCTTGATGGCGCGAAACGCGGTGGGCGCGGTGAAGAGCGCGCGGATCTTGTATTCCTCGATCATCCGCCAGAAGGTGCCGGCGTCGGGGGTGCCGACGGGCTTGCCTTCGAACACCACGGTGGTGTTGCCGTGGATCAGCGGGCCGTAGCAGATATAGCTGTGCCCCACGACCCAGCCCACGTCCGAGGCCGCCCAGTAGACATCGCCAGGCTCCATGCCGTAGATCGCCTTCATCGTCCAGTTCAGCGCGACCAGGTGGCCGCCGGTGTGGCGGATCACCCCCTTGGGCTGGCCGGTGGTGCCCGAGGTGTATAGCACGTAGACCGGGTGGTTGCCCTCGACCGGCACGCAGGGCGCGGGTTCGACACCGTCCTGCACCTCGTGCCAGTCGAAATCGCGGCCCTCGGTCAGCTCGGCGGGCTGCTGTTCGCGCTGCAGGATGATGCAGAACTCGGGCTTGTGGCTGGCCAGGTCAATGGCGCCATCGAGCAGCGGCTTGTAGGGGACGACCCGGCCCGGTTCGATCCCGCAAGAGGCGGCGATCACCGCCTTGGGGGTGGCGTCGTCGATGCGCACCGCCAGTTCGTTGGCGGCGAACCCGCCGAACACGACCGAGTGGATCGCCCCGATGCGCGTCACCGCCAGCATCGCCACCAGCGCTTCGGGCACCATCGGCATGTAGATGATCACCCGGTCGCCCTTGGTGACGCCCCTGGCCACCAGCGCGCCGGCCAGGCGGGCGACCTTTTCCTGCAACTCGCCGTAGCTGATGCGCGCCTTGGCGCCGGTGACCGGGCTGTCGTAGATGATCGCGGTCTGATCCGCGCGCCCGCCTTCGACGTGGCGGTCCACCGCGTTGTAGCAGGTGTTCACCAGCCCGTCGGAAAACCACTCGTATATCGGCGCGTTTTCGTCAAACAGCGCCCGGCTTGGTTCGCGGTCCCAGTCGATGGCCTTGGCGGCCTCCATCCAGAAGCCTTCGGGATCGGCCTGCCAGGCCGCGTATGTGTCTTTGTATGCCATAGTATGCCCTCCGTGGCGGCGCTGGATATCTAGGACGCCCGACGCGGCCAGGCAAGCAAAACCGCCCCCGCCTCAAGCAAAACCGACCCCGACCGCAGCGTATCTTTGCCACGTTTTGCGCTGGGGTCAAAACCCAATCAAGCTGCACCGCCAGCACGATAGGCGCGAAATATCCGACGCTCGGGGCGCGCGCGGCAGGGTGGTTCCTTTTCGAAGCGGCCCAAGACGCTGAGATGAAGCGCCTTTCACGCCCGAAGGGTTTGGCGGATTTCCGCCCCGGCTGCGTTACAGGCCCTTGAAACAGAACCACTATTCCTGCGACCCTGTGCCTTGCCAGAACGGAAATCTGCCAAACTGGCGGTGCAGGTTGATCGGGTTTTGACCCTAACGTCCAAGCCGGGGCGGGGCGATCTTGAAACGCGCCGGCCATTGTGCAATTCACGGGACCATTGAAACCGGCGTTTGTGGCGCGGGTGCAGGGCGGCAATGCGGCCGGCCGGGCCGGCAGGGCAAGCGCGAAAAGGCGGACATGCATGAAACAGGATAACGTGGCGGCCTCGGCCCAAGCCCAGCCCGGCGGCGCCGCCGCTTCGCGCCCCGGAACCGGCGAGCTGGACATCGCGGTGATCGTGCCGACCTTCAACGAACTGGACAACGTCGAAGCCATTGTCGAGCGGCTGGACCGGGTCCTGGCCGGGCTGGCGCATGAAATCATCTTTGTCGACGACAACAGCCCCGACGGCACCGCCGACAAGGTGCGCGCGCTGGTTGCGAAATACCCGCAGGTGCGCTGCGTGCAGCGGATCGGCCGGCGCGGCCTGTCGATCGCGGTCGTCGAAGGCTTCATGGCCACCAGCGCGCCGGTGGCGGCGGTGATCGACGGCGATCTGCAGCATGACGAAACCCGCCTGCCGGAAATGCTGGAAACCCTGCGCCGCGAAGGCGCCGATATCGTCGTCGGGTCGCGCTACATGGAAGGCGGGGGTTTTGGCGACTGGTCGCAAAACCGGCTGCGCATGTCGAAACTGGCCACCGCGCTGTCGCTGCGCCTGACCGGCGTGACGCTCAGCGACCCGATGAGCGGGTTTTTCATGGTCCGGATGGAGGCGTTTCGCGCCCGCGTCGGCGATGTCACGGGGGTCGGCTACAAGATCTTGCTGGATATTCTTTCGGCGCGCGGCGCGCAGTTGTCGCTGGCCGAGGTTCCTTACGAATTCGCCACCCGCCAGGCCGGGGAAAGCAAGCTGGACAACAAGGTGATGCTCGATTTCTTCGAGCTGCTGATCGCGCGCACGCTCGGGCGCTATGTGCCGACCAAGTTCATCATGTTCTCCATGGTCGGCGCGCTGGGCGTGGTGGTGCACATGGCGATCCTGTCGGGGCTGTTTGGCACCGGGCTGACCGGGTTTGCGGTGGCCCAGGCGACGGCGACGGTGGTGGCGATGACGGTCAATTTCTTCGTGAACAACTTTTTCCCCTATTTCGACCGGCGCCTGACCGGCTGGGCGCTGCTGCCCGGCTGGCTGTCGTTTTGCGCGGCTTCGGCGGTGGGGGCGCTGGCCAATGTGGGGCTGGCGGTGTTCCTGTTTGACAACGTCGGCCTGCCCTGGGTGCTGGCGGCGCTGGCGGGCATCGTGGTGGGCGCGATCTGGAACTACGCGATCACCGCGCTTTACACCTGGAAAGATCCCAGCTGATGGCCAGGGCGCGGGGCCTCGCGGACGGGCGCTACCGCGCGTGGGGGCTGGCCGGGCTTTGGGTGCTGGCGACGGGGTTGAACCTGCTCAAGCCGTTCCATCTGGACGATACCGCGCATCTGCTGATCGCCGAACAGATCCTGCGCGACCCGCTGCACCCGCTGTCGCGGACGCTCAACTGGCTGGACACGGCCGAGCCGATCTTTGTCACCAACCAGCCGCACCTGTTTTTCTACCTGCTGGCCGGGGTGATGGCGGTTTTCGGAACCGGCGAGGTGGTTCTGCACCTGTTTCTTTCGCTGTTCACCGGGCTGGCGATCTGGGCCGCGCACCGGCTGTTTTCCCGCTTTGTGCCGGATCTGGCGCTGTTTCTGAGCGCGGCGCTGGTGCTGGGGCCGGGGTTTCTGATCAACCAGAACGTGATGGTGGACATGCCGGTGCTGGCGCTGATGGCGCTGGCGGTGCTGCTGGTGACCGACGAGCGGCTGAGCGCGCGGCGCGGCGCGGCGGCCTTTGCGGTGTTCAGCGCGGCGCTGCTCAGCAAATATTCCGCCGTGTTCCTGTTTCCGGCGCTGCTGTGGGGCGCGCTTGCGAACCGGCGGGCCGCGGCCTGGGCGCTGCTGCCGGTGCTGGCGCTGGCGGGGTGGAGCCTGTTCAACCTTTACGACTACGGTGCGGTCCATGTGCTGAACCGCCCCGCGAACGAAGGCGGCATCGTGCCGTCGCCCAAGCTGACCATCGCGCTGATCGCCAACCTGGGCGCGTTCGCCGTGCCGGTGGCGGCGCTGCTGGTGGTGGCGTCGCGCTGGCGGCTGGTCTGGGGGGCGCTGTGGCTGGCAGGCGCGGCGGCGTTCTACCCGGTGATCCTCGTGCTGCTGGCGCGCCCGGGCGAACCGCTGATGAGCCTGAACGCCCTGCTGTTCGGCGCGGCGGTGGCGGTGGGCGCTGCGGCGGGTGCGCGCGTGGCGCGGCTGGGCTGGACGCTTTGGCGCGGTCGGGGGGATCCGGCGGGCTGGTTCGCCGGCCACCGGGGTGATGCGACGCTGGTCTTGTGGCTGGCCGGGGGCGCGGTGTTCTTCGCCACCTTTCCGCCCTTCATGGCGACGCGCCATGCGCTGTTGCTGGCGGTGCCGCTGTTTGCGCTGGCCTGCCGGGGCCACCTGCGCGCGCCGGGCCTCGGGCGGGCTGGCGCGATCCTGCTGCCCTGGGCGCTGGTGGGGGTGTTCGTGACCGCCAACGACATCGCCTTTGCCCGGTTCTACCGCGACCAGGCGCCGATCCTGGCCGACCGCGCCCGCGCCCTGGCCGGACCCGGGGTCAAGGTCTTTACCCGCGGCCACTGGGGCTGGCAGTGGTATGCGGCGCGCGCCGGGATGATCACCTATGACAGCCGCGTCAGCGTGATTTCGCCCGGCGATATCCTGGTGGACCCGCAGGGCATCTCGGCCCAGGCGCTGGCGGACGCCGCGCGGTTTGAAACCCTCGAAACCATCGTCCAGCCTGCGTCAATCTTCACGGTGCTGGACACGCACCGCTTTTATGCCTCGGGCGCCTGGGCGGATGCGGTTTTCAAGCGGTTGCGGGCGCGCGAAATCAGGATCCTGCGGGCGGCGCGCTGA
>JAJRUE010000218.1 GCA_024277955.1 Alphaproteobacteria bacterium
CCAGTCGCAAGACGATCACTGGCCGTAGGCGTTTTCGATGATTCGGATCTGGCCGGTGGCATTGACCAGCGCCACATCGATGCGCGCCGGCGTGTTCAGCCCCAGCGGCATCTGGCCGATATATTCGCTGGCGGCGTTGTAGATGCGGCGCAGCTGGCGCTGGGTCAGCCGTTCGACGGCGCGGGCGAAATCGCGGGCCTTCTTGACCTCGACGAAGATGACACCGTCGCCGTCGCGCGCGATCAGATCGATTTCGCCGCCGCGCCCGCGCCAGCGCCGGCCCCGGATCGCGTGGCCGCGGCGTTCGTAATCCGCCGCCACCTGGGTTTCGGCGGCAAGACCCGCGTGATAGGAAACCTGTCCGGTCATCTGTCCTTCTCCATTTTCAGCGCCGCCTGGTAGACCTTGCGGCGGGCCAGCCCCAGGCGGTCGGCCACCTGGGCCACGGCATCCTTGAGCGACAGGGTCTGCAGCGCCGCCGCCAGCGCCTGGTCCATGTCCTGTTCGCTGGCGCCTTCGCGGTTGCGATCGACGAGCAGCACGATTTCCCCTTTCAGGGTGCGATCTGCCAGGTACCGGCACAACTCATCCAACGAACCGCGCAGCACTTCCTCAAACTTCTTTGTCAGTTCCCGGCAAATCGCGGCTTGCCGCCCGGCCCCCAAGGTTTGCCGCATATCTTCTAAAGATTTGTGAACGCGCTTGGGGCTTTCGTAGAAAACCAGGGTCGCCGGGATATCGGCCAGTTAGCCGAGAGTCTTGCGCCGGGCGCCCGGGGCGTTGGGCAGAAAGCCCGCGAACAGGAAGCGGTCGGTGGGCAGCCCGGCGATGGTAAGCGCCGCGATCATCGCCGAAGGCCCCGGCGCCGTGCTCACCGGGTGGCCGGCGGCGATGGCGTCGCGCGCCAGTGCGTAGCCGGGGTCGGCCACCAGCGGGGTGCCGGCTTCGCTGACATAGGCGACGGTCTTGCCCTCGGCCAGCGCCCGCAACAGACGCGGGCGCACCGCGGCGCCGTTGTGATCGTGGTAGGCGATCAGCGGGCGGTCGTTCAGCGCAATCGCGTGAATCTCCATCAGGTGGCGCGCGGTGCGGGTGTCTTCGGCGGCGATCATGTCGGCGTCGCGCAGCACGTCCAGCGCGCGCAGCGTGATGTCGCGGGCGTTGCCGATCGGGGTGGCCACGAAATGCAGCCCCGGCGCCAGCGGATGCGCCCGCGAGCGGGGCTGGGCGCCTGACTGGGCCTCTGACTGGGCGCCGGGGGTGGGCGTGTTGGCGCTGCTCATGGCCGCAGGCGCGGTTTGTGGCGTTTACTAAGGTGCGGGTATTGCATAATGTTCAACCGAGTAGCTGTTTTTTCGTGACAAGGCGAGGATGCGCCCCCATGGTTTTCTTTTTCGGCTCTGCCCGCAAGCTGTTGCTGCGTTTCGGCCTGCTTTTCTTCGCCCTGTTGCTGGCCGCCTGCGAGACCGGCGGCGGGGGCGGGCCTTCGATCAGCCTGGGCCGGCCGATCCCGGTGGCGCTGCTGGTGCCCGGCGGGTCCGAAAATACCGGCGACAACCTGATCGCCACCAGCCTCGAAAACGCCGCCCGTCTGGCGATTGCCGATCTGCAGAACGTGAACATCGATCTGCGGGTCTACAACACCATGGGCCAGCCGGATGTGGCGGCCCAGGTGGCCAGCCAGGCGGTGCGCGAGGGCGCCAAGATCATCCTGGGCCCGGTATTCGCCGAAAGCGCCGCCGCCGCCGGCCGCGCCGTGGCTGCGCGCAACATCAACGTGCTCGCCTTTTCCAACAACCCGGCGATCGCCGGGGGCAACGTGTTTACGCTGGGGCCGACCTTTCAGAACACCGCCAACCGGCTGGCGCGCTACACCGTCGTCCAGGGCAAGTCGCGCATCATGATCATTCACGGGCGCGACGCCGCCGAGGAAGCCGGGCGGGACGCGATCGCGCGCGCCGTCGCTTCGGCCGGGGGAACGCTGGTGGGGGTGGTGCCCTTCGAGCTGTCGCAGCAGGGCGTGATCGACGCGATCCGGCCGATGGCGCAGGAAATCAAGGACCGGGACGCGCAGGCGATCTTTCTGACCTCGGGCACGTCGGGGGCGCTGCCCTTCCTGGCGCAGCTGCTGCCGGAAAACGGCATCGACCCGGCGGAAATCCAGTATATCGGCCTGCAGCGCTGGGATATTCCGGCCAGCGCGCTGGCACTGCCCGGCGTTCAGGGCGGCTGGTTCGCCCTGCCCGACCCGACGATGAACGACAATTTCAAGACCCGTTACGCCGCCGCCTATGGCAACAATCCGCACCCGATCGCCGGGCTGGCCTATGACGGGATCGCCGCGATCGGCGCGCTGGCCGCCCAGGGTCAGTCGGACGCGCTGACCCGCAACGCGCTGACCCAGCCCGCCGGCTTTGTCGGGGTGAACGGCGTCTTCCGCCTGCTGGCCAACGGCACCAACGAACGCGGCCTGGCGGTGGCCACGGTCCAGGACAATCAGGTGGTAGTCATTGACCCGGCACCCAGAAGCTTTGGCGCCCCCGGTCTCTGAGCCGGCCGCGCCTCCGGCAACCGACCCCGAACACGCCGGCGCCCCGGCGCATCTGTTCGAAGGGCTGATCTGCCCGCCGGGCGAGATTTTCGACATGGCCGC
>JAJRUE010000219.1 GCA_024277955.1 Alphaproteobacteria bacterium
CCGGGCAGCCGCATGCCCTCGGTTTCGAGCAGCAGCGAATCTGATCAGGTGCGACATACTCTAAACAGGGAGGCCGCCGGCTATCCGGCCCCTGCCCCGCGCACCTCCAGTCGCGGCTGGCTGCTATTCGGCGGCTTTTGGCGCGTCCGGGGTGTCGGGCGTGCCGGGCGCGTCGGCCTGCGCGTCCTGATCCTTGGGGCTGCGCGCCGGGCGGTTGCGCGGCTTGCGGGTGCGGCGCTTGGAGGGGGCTTCTTCGGGGGTTTCCACCAGACCGCTGTCGGCGTCCACCAGCGGCGCGATCATATCGGGCTGCTCGCCAAGGCCGGGGTCGATGACCGCCGGGCTGTCGGCGGAGGCCGCGGGGGCCGTGGGCTGCTGATCGCCGCTGCCGTTGCCGCCATTGCCGCCGCTGCCATTGCCGCGGCGCGACTGCTGGTTCTGCTGCTGTTCGGCGCGCGCCTGCTGGCGTTCGCGATGTTCGCGTTCCTGCTGTTCGCGGCGAGCTTCCTGTTCGCGCTGCGCTTCGCCCAGCAGGCGGGTGTAATGTTCCGCGTGCTGCTGGAAGTTTTCCGCCGCCACGATGTCGTTGCTCAGCTGCGCGTCGCGCGCCAGCTGGTTGTATTTCTCGATGATCTGCTGCGGCGTGCCGCGCACCTTGCCTTCGGGACCGGAGCTGTCGAAGACCCGGTTCATTATGTTGCCGACGGAACGGTTACGGTTGTTCTTCGACCGCGATCGTGACTTGGAAGATCTCATGTGTTTGTTGTCCAGCCTTTTGGCTTTGCGGTGAACCTCTGCCGCCTGACGCGGGGTGCCTTATCCCTGGGTTCGTTCGATTTGAGGCATAATTGGGCGGTTGCGGATCTTATCCGACCTGCCGCTTACGTTTGAGTAAACACGACACAAAGCGGAAAACAAGGGAAAATTGTCGGCTTTGGCGTTTTTTCGGGCAGATGCGCAACTATGACGCAACAATCGGGGAGGCACCAATCGGGCGGCGGCCAGCCGCGCCGCGCGGGCCGTTCACCTGTGTGGGGCGCCTTGCCGGGGGCGGCGGTCTCAGGCGGGATCGCTGGCCGGGCGGCTGCCGGCCACCACGCGGTCGCGCCCGGCCAGATCCTTGCCGATCTCGCAGCCGACCAGCCCGGCGCTTTCGAAAAGCGCGCAGACCGCGTCGCCCTGGGTGGGGCCGATCTCGACGATCAGCCGGCCGCCCGGCAACAGCCGGCGCGGCGCGCCCTGCAGGATCGCGCGGTAGGCGGCCAGCCCGTCGGGGCCTGCGAACAGCGCCAGATGCGGCTCGAACTCGCGCACTTCGCGGGGCAGGTCGTCGATCTCGGTGGTGGTGATATAGGGCGGGTTCGAAACGATCAGGTCGAACATCCCGTCGACCGTTTCGAACCAGTCCGACTGGCGGAAAGAGGCGCGCTGGCCAAGCCCCAGCTTGCGTGCGTTCCGCTCGGACACTTCGAGCGCGGCTGGCGAAATGTCTACGCCAAGCCCGGTTGCGAACTTGCGTTCGTCCAGCAGCGAAAGCAGGATGCAGCCCGAGCCGCAGCCAAGGTCCAGCACCCGGCGGAAGGGCGCGTCAAGGGCGCGTTCCACCAGGTGTTCGGTTTCCGGGCGCGGGTCCAGCACATCGGCGGTGACGATGAATTCGCGGCCGAAAAAGGCGCGCTTGCCCAGGATATGCGCCATCGGTTCGCGCGCGGCGCGCCGGGCCACCAGGCCCAGGAAGCTTTCGATTTCGGGTTCCGGCGGGCAGTCAGGCATGATCAGCGTGACCTGTTCGACCGGGATCGACAGCGCATGCGTCAGCAGCGCGCGCACATCGCGCATCGGGTCGGGAATGCCGGCTTCGGCAAGCGTGCGCGCGGCTTCGCGCAGCAATTCGCCCCAGTTCAACCCGACCGGATCGGACACCTGGAATGCGCCCGGGTGATTGCCGGAGTTCTTGCTGGCCGGGTTGTCGCTGGTTTTCTCGGTCGTCACGTGGTCATGCCCCCATTTCGGCCAGCATCGTGGCCTGATCATCCGCAATTAATGCGTCGATCACCTCGTTCAAGTCCCCGGCCATCACCTGATCCAGCTTGTAGAGCGTCAGGTTGATCCGGTGGTCGGTCATCCGGCCTTGCGGAAAGTTGTAGGTGCGGATCCGTTCCGACCGGTCGCCCGAGCCGACCTGGCTCTTGCGGGCGTCGGCGCGTTCGGCGTGCTGGCGCTGGCGCTCGGCGTCGTAAAGACGGGCGCGCAGCACCTCCATGGCGATCTCGCGGTTGCGGTGCTGGGATTTTTCCGAACTGGTGACCACGATGCCGGTGGGCAGGTGGGTGATGCGCACCGCCGAATCGGTGGTGTTCACATGCTGGCCGCCGGCGCCCGAGGCGCGCATGGTGTCGATGCGCAGGTCGCTGGCGGGGATGTCGATATCGACCTCTTGCGCTTCGGGCAGCACCGCCACGGTGGCGGCCGAGGTGTGAATGCGCCCGCCGCTTTCGGTTTCCGGCACGCGCTGCACCCGATGCACGCCGCTTTCGTATTTGAGCCGCGCAAAGACCCCTTCGCCGCGCACGTTGGCGACCACCTCGCGCACGCCGCCAAGTTCGCTCTGGTTCAATTCGAGGATCTCGAATTTCCAGCCCATGCGTTCGGCATAGCGCTGATACATGCGCAACAGATCGCCGGCAAACAGCGCCGCTTCTTCGCCGCCGGTGCCGGGGCGGATCTCGATGATCGCCGGGCGCGCATCCGCCGCGTCGCGCGGCAGCAGGGCGATGCGCAGCGCCTGTTCCACCTCGGGCAGGCGGGCGCGCAGCTGCGGCAGCTCTTCCTCGGCCAGCGCCTTCATTTCGGGATCGGCCAGCATGTCTTCGGCTTCGGCGATGTCGCGCAGCAACTGCTGGTATTCGGCGATCTGTTCGACCACCGGGCGCAGGTCGGAATATTCCTTGCCCAGCGCCGCGATGTCGCCGGTGCCACTGGCCATCGAGGCCTCGAGAAACTCGAAGCGCTCGGTGATCTGGCGGAGTTTGTCCATTGGAACCATGGTCTGCCTGTTGCCCTGTCCGCCGCCGACGGTCAAGGGCCGGGCGCAACTGTGTGCACAACTGCCGGTGCGCCGGGGCCGAAAACCTGCTATCATCGGCGCATGTGGCGGCTGGTGGTCCTTTTCGCCCTGTTGCCGGGGGTTGCGCTGGCCCAGGGCTTCAAGCACCGGGAAAAATCCCCGGACGCCCCGCCCTTGCCGAAAATCGAATATTACTGCACCGACGCCGAAGGCCAGCGCCGCGAGATCGGCGAGGTGATCTGCATCGCCGCCAGCTGCCTGACCTGGCTGGCGCGCTGCGACATGAGCCTGAACAACCCGATGTGGCGCAAGATCCAGGACGGCTGTCCGGGGGTGTCATTCTTCGACCTGTTCAAGGGCCTCGAGCCAGGCCCGCACCCGGGCCCGGTTCACCCCCAGATCGCTCCGGCCAAATCGTAGCCGGGCCAGGATCACCAGCCGCGTGCCCCCGTCCTGCGGGCGCGCTTGCACGGTGGTGTAATCGGGAAAGCCCCAAAGCCGCGACCGGGTCTGCCAGGAGATGCGCCCCTCGTCCGGGCCGCTGGCGAGGCGGATGGTGCGCGGCGTCGCCAGCGCAATCGCGTCCAGGCGCGCCAGCACCGCGTCCGGCGTCCCCGGCAAATCCAGCTCGGCCCAATGGCCGCCCTCGCCGGGGTCGGGCGCGCGCGCCGGGTCCACGTGCCAGCGCGCTGCCTCCACCGGCGCCAGGCGCACCCACAGCCCCAGCCCGGCCACCGCCAGCCCGAAAGCCGCCGCCCCGGCGACCAGCCAGTTCACCGCACCCCCCGCAACTGCCGCCGCGACCGTCTCATCATCCGCTCCCCCGCCGCTTCTTCTTGCCAGAAATACTCCCGCCGGAGGCGTCCTGCAAAACAGCCCCCCCGCTGCCCCCCGCTCACAGCGGCGCCGCCTTTTCCACGAGGCGGGCAAAGAACGACGCCCCGATCGGCGCGATATCGTCGTTGAAGTCATAGGCCGGGTGGTGGACCGAAGCCGTATCCCCCTGCCCCAGGAACAGATAGGCGCCGGGGCGCGCCTGCAGCATGTAGGAAAAATCCTCGGCCCCCATTTCGCGGCCCGCATTGGCTTCGACCCGGTCGTCGCCGGCGATTTCGCGCGCCACCTCGACGGCGAATTCGGTCTGGGCGGCGTGGTTGACCGTCGCCGGATACCCCAGCTGATACTCCAGCGCCGCCTCAAGCTCATAGGCCGCGGCGGTGCCCTCGACGATGCTTTCCAGCCGGCTGCGCACCATCGACTGCACGGCGCTGTCGAAGGTGCGCACGGTGCCGCAGATATAGGCAGCGTCGGGCACGATATTGTCGGCGGTGCCGCTGTGGATCTGGGTGACCGAGACCACCAGATCGTCCTGCGCATAGTGGTTGCGGCTGACGATGGTCTGGATCGCGTCCACCATCGCCACCGCCGCCACGATCGGGTCGCGCGTCAGATGCGGCAGCGCCCCGTGGCCGCCCTGCCCGGTTATGTGGATCTCGAAAGTGTCGACCCCGGCCATGATCGGCCCCGGCGTGGTCTTGAACTCGCCCACGGGCACGCCGGGGGCGTTGTGCAGGGCATAGGCCTCGGCGATGTCGAAACGCTCCATGATGCCTTCGCGCACCATCACGTCGCCGCCGCCGCCGCCTTCTTCGGCGGGCTGAAAGATCAGCGCCACCCGGCCGCGGAACTTGCGGGTTTCGGCCAGGTAGCGCGCCGCCCCCAGCAGCATGGTGGTGTGGCCGTCATGGCCGCAGGCGTGCATCCGCCCCGGCACGGCTGAGGCATGGTCGGCCCCGGTTTCCTCGTCCATCGGCAGCGCGTCCATGTCGGCGCGCAGCCCGATGGTGGGCCCCGCGCCCTGACCGTTGATGATCGCCACGACGCCGCTCTGGGCGATGCCTTCATGGATCTCGTCCACCCCGAAGGCGCGCAGCCGCTCGACCACGAAAGCCGCCGTCTGGTGGCAGTCGAACTGCAATTCCGGGTGCCGGTGCATCCAGCGGCGCCATTCCTTCATGGCCTCGGCATAGTCGGCGATGCGGTTGATCACGGGCATGTGGACTTGACCTTCCTGTTGGCGGTAAATGCCGACAGCTTTCACCAAAGGCCGGGGCCGCGCAATGACCAATTCACCGGATGATCTGATCCACGATGCCGACGCCGGGATCGAGCGGCTGCTGGAAATCATGCGCCGGCTGCGCGACCCCGCGGCGGGCTGCCCCTGGGACATCGAGCAGGATTTCTCGACCATCGCGCCCTACACCATCGAAGAGGCCTATGAGGTGGCCGACGCGATCGAGCGGCGCGCCTGGGACGAGCTGGAAGGCGAGCTGGGCGATCTGCTGCTGCAAAGCGTCTATCACGCGCAGATGGGCGCCGAAGCCGGGCTGTTCAGCTTTCAGAGCGTCGTCCGCCGGATCAGCGACAAGATGGTGGCGCGCCATCCGCATGTGTTCGGCGAGGAAAGCCGCGACAAGTCGGCCGAACAGCAGACCGCCGACTGGGAACGCATCAAGGCGGCGGAACGCGCCTCGACCGGGGCCGCCGGCGCGCGGGCGCGCACGCTTGACGGGGTGGCGGCGGGGCTGCCGGCGCTGATGCGCGCGGTCAAGCTGCAGAACCGCGCCGCGCGGGTCGGGTTCGACTGGCCCTCGACCGACGAGGTCGAGGCCAAGATCGCCGAAGAACTGGCCGAACTTGCCCAGGCCCGCGCCGGCGGCAATCCGCGCGAGGTGTTCGAGGAATTCGGCGACCTGTTGTTCGTGATCGCCAATCTTGCGCGTCATCTCAAGCTTGACCCCGAAGAGGCCCTGCGCGCCGCCAACGCCAAATTCACGCGACGGTTCAATGCGGTAGAGGACGCTCTTGAAGCGCGCGGCAAACGGCCCGACCAGTCGGACCTGGCCGAGATGGACGCGCTGTGGGATGCGGTCAAGGCGCAGGAAAAAGCGCGGAACGAGGGAGGCGAATAATTACCCGAGTAATTCATTCAGGTATTGACCTGACAATTTCGCTCAGGTTATAGGGCCTGCATGGACACCCGAACGGAGAAAGCCCATGAAGATCGCCTCTTTCCTCCCAGCAGCGGTGGCGGCTGCGATGATCGCCGCCCCGGTCCTGGCCCAGGAAGTCAACGTCTATTCCTACCGCCAGCCCGAGCTGATCAAGCCGCTCACCGATGCCTTTACCGCCGACACCGGGATCGCGGTGAACGTGGCCTATCTGGACAAGGGGATGATCGAACGGCTGCGCGCCGAGGGCGACCGTTCGCCCGCCGACGTGATCCTGACGGTGGATATCGCGCGCCTCGCCAAGGCGGTGGAAGCCGGGGTGACGCAGCCGGTAAGCTCGGAGGTGATGCAGGCCAATGTGCCCGCCGAATACCGCGATCCGGGCGGCCAGTGGTGGGGGCTGACCACGCGCGCGCGCATTGTCTATGCCTCGAAAGACCGGGTCGCGCCGGGCGAGGTGACCACCTACGAAGACCTTGCCGATCCCAAGTGGCGGGGCCGGATCTGCACGCGGTCCGGCACCCACGCCTATAACATCGCGCTGACCGCGGCGATGATCGCCCACCACGGCGAAGACTATACCCGCGGCTGGCTGAAGGGGCTGAAATCCAACCTGGCGCGCCGGCCCCAGGGCAATGACCGGGCGCAGATCAAGGCGATCTGGGCCGGGCAATGCGACATTTCGCTGGGCAACACCTATTACATGGGCAAGATGCTGGAAAACCCGGAACAGACCGAATGGGCCAAGGCCGTGCGGCTGGATTTCCCGGTTTTCGAAGGCGGCGGCACCCATGTCAACGTTTCGGGCGTCGCCATGACCAAGGCCGCGCCGCACCCGCAGGAAGCCCTGAAATTCATGGAGTTCCTGACCTCACCCGAAGCCCAGGAAATCTATGCCGAAGCGAATTACGAATACCCCATCGCGCCGGGCGCCAAGCCGGCGGCGCTGGTCGCAAGCTGGGGCAGTTTCACCCCCGACACGGTCAACCTGATGGACCTCGCGGGGCTGCGCGCCGCCGCGCTGCGCCTGACCCAGGAGGTCGACTTCGACGGCTGAGCGGCCGGCCAGCCGTGATCCGGCGGCGGCGCCTGCGGCGCCAGGACTTTTGTTGGCGCCGCCCCTGGCCGGGGCGGCGCGTTGCCTCCGGCGGGGATATTTTCGGACAGAAGAAGAATGGGCGGCGGGCTGGAAACAGCCGGGGCGGCGCGCTATGGATGCGGTCTGGATGGCAGAAGGAAGACCAGGATGGCGCGCAGGATCATCATTGACACGGACCCCGGCCAGGACGACGCGGTGGCGATCCTGCTGGCGCTGGCGAGCCCGGACGAGCTTGAGGTTGTCGGGATCACTTGCGTGGCGGGGAACGTGCCCCTGGCGCTGACCTCGGCCAATGCGCGCAAGGTGTGCGAACTGGCGGGGCGCGCGGATGTGCCGGTTTTTGCGGGTTGCGACGCGCCGCTGGAACGGGCGCTGGTCACCGCCGAGCATGTGCATGGCAAGACCGGGCTGGACGGGGTCGAGTTGCCGGATCCGGCGATGCCGCTGCAGGATGCGCATGCCGTGGATTTCCTGATCGACACGCTGCGGCGGGAACCGGCGGGCAGTATCACGCTTTGCCCGCTGGGACCGCTGACCAACATCGCCACCGCCTTTCGCAAGGCCCCCGACATCGCCGGGCGGGTGGCCGAGATCGTGCTGATGGGCGGGGCTTATTTCGAGGTCGGCAACATCACCCCGGCGGCGGAATTCAACATTTACGTCGATCCGGAAGCCGCTGATATCGTGTTCAAATCCGGCGTTCCTCTGGTGGTGATGCCGCTTGATGTGACGCACAAGGCGCTGGTCACCGCGCCCCGGGTCGCCGCCTTTGCCGGGCTGGGCAGCCATGTGGGCGAGGTGGTCGCCAGCTGGACCCATTTCTTCGAGCGGTTCGACGTTGCCAAATACGGCTCGGAAGGGGCGCCGCTGCACGACCCCACGGTGATCGCGTATCTGCTGCAGCCCGGCCTGTTCGAGGGCCGTCATATCAACGTGGAAATCGAGACCCAGAGCCCGCTGACCCGCGGCATGACGGTTGCCGACTGGTGGGGGGTTACCGACCGGCCCGCCAACGCCACCTTCATGGGCGATATCGACGCCGACGGGTTTTTCGCGCTGCTCACCGAACGGCTGGGGCGGTTATGAGCGCGCCACGGCCCCCGGCCTTCGAGAGCGGCTATGCCGCCCTGCCCGAGCGCCTGTTCGACCGCCAGGCGCCGGTGCCGGTGGCCGCGCCCGCCTGGATCGCGCTGAACCGCGACCTGGCGGAAGAGCTGGGCATTGACCCGGCCTGGCTGGCCAGCGACGCGGCGCTGCAGGTCTTTGCCGGCAATGCCGTGCCCGAGGGCGCGACCCCGATCACCCAGGCCTATGCCGGCCACCAGTTCGGCGGCTGGGTGCCGCGGCTGGGCGACGGGCGCGCGGTGCTGCTGGGCGAGCTGCGCGACCGGGCCGGGCAGCGGCGCGACGTGCAGCTCAAGGGCGCCGGGCGCACCCGCTGGTCGCGCGGCGGCGACGGGCGGGCCTGGCTGGGGCCGGTGCTGCGCGAATACCTGGTGAGCGAAGCGATGCACGCGCTGGGCATCCCCACCACGCGGGCGCTCGCGGCGGTGGCCACGGGTGAGGCGGTGCAGCGCGAAACTGCCCTGCCCGGCGCTGTGCTGACGCGGGTTGCCGCCAGCCACCTGCGCGTCGGCACGTTCCAGTATTTCGCGGCCCGCGGGGATGACGAGGCGCTGCAGGCGCTGGCCGACTACGCCCGCGCCCGCCACTACCCGCAGGCCGAAGGTGCGCTGGACCTGCTGCGCGCCGTGGTCGAGGCGCAGGCCCGCCTGGTGGCGCGATGGATGTCGGTCGGCTTCATCCACGGGGTGATGAACACCGACAACATGACGATCAGCGGCGAAACCATCGACTATGGCCCCTGCGCCTTCATGGACGCCTACCACCCGGTGACGGTGTTCAGCTCGATCGACCGCAACGGGCGCTATGCCTATACCAACCAGCCCGACGTGGCGCTGTGGAACCTGGCGCAGCTGGCCACCAGCCTGCTGCCGCTGATGGGCGAGCGCGACGCGGCGGTGCGCGAGGCGACCGAGGCAGTGCACCGCTTTTCGCCGATCTACGCCGGCGAATGGCTGCGGCTTTTCGGCCGCAAGATCGGGCTGGCCGCGGCGCGCCCGGCCGATGCGCCGCTGATCGAGGCCTTTCTGCAGGGCCTTGCCGACCACGGCCACGATTTCACCAACGCCTTTCGCGGCCTGGCCGATGATCGCACCCCCGAGGGGCTGGACGACTGGGCCGCCGACTGGCGCGCGCGGCTGTCGGGCGAAGACGATCCGCACGGCGTCATGCGCGCCGCCAACCCGGCCTATATCGCGCGCAACCACCGCGTCGAGCAGGCGATAGAAGCCGCCGTCGCCGGCGATCTGGCCCCGTTCGTAACCCTGCACCGGTTGCTGGCCCGCCCCTTCGACGAACAACCGGACATGGCCGCGTTTCGCGCACCGCCCGAGCCGCATGAAGAGGTCCGCCAGACCTTCTGCGGCACCTGAGCACTGCCCGAAACGCCGCCCGGAACGCCGCCCGGAACGGCCGCGCATGCGCGCACCTGAAC
>JAJRUE010000220.1 GCA_024277955.1 Alphaproteobacteria bacterium
CATGCCCTGGAAATAGGGCGGGTTCTGGATGTAGGTGCTGGTGGGCGGCCAGTCGTAGACCTCGCTGTCGGTGGTTTCCACCGCCTGCCATTTCGCGTCGCCCTTGAACACATCGGCATATTTGCTCTGGAAGGCTTCGCGCGTCACCGTGCGGTCCACCAGTTCGGCGATTTCCTGCGTGGTCGGCCAGATGTCCTTGAGATACACCTTGTTGCCGTCCCTGTCGGTGCCCAGCGGCTCGCGCGTGAGATCGATGTTCATGTCGCCGGCCAGCGCATAGGCCACCACCAGCGGCGGGCTGGCCAGGTAGTTGGCGCGCACGTCGGGGCTGATGCGGCCCTCGAAGTTGCGGTTGCCCGAAAGCACCGAGGTGGCGACCAGGTCGCCCTTGGCGATGGCTTCGGAAATTTCCTTTTGCAGCGGGCCGGAATTGCCGATGCAGGTGGTGCAGCCGTAGCCCACCAGGTTGAACCCGATGGCGTCCAGATCCTTTTGCAGGCCGGCCTTTTCAAGGTATTCGCTGACCACCTGCGAACCCGGCGCAAGCGAGGTCTTGACCCAGGGTTTGGGCTTCAGCCCCAGCGCGTGCGCCTTTTGCGCCACCAGGCCGGCGCCGATCATCACATAGGGGTTCGAGGTGTTGGTGCAGCTGGTGATCGAGGCGATCACCACCGCCCCGTCGCGCAGTTCGTAATCCTCGCCCTCGACCTTGACGCTGCGGCGCGGGTCGATCAGCGGGTCGGCGGCGGGGCCTTCGGCCAGCATGCCTTCGGATTCGGGGCTGCCGTTTTCGCCGCGGTATTCGGAGACCACGTTGAAGAAACTGTCCGCCGCGCGGTCCAGCGCCACGAAATCCTGCGGCCGCTTGGGCCCGGAGATTGCCGGCACCACGGTGCCCATGTCCAGTTCCAGCGTGTCGGTGTAGACCGGCGCGTAATCGTCGCCGCGCCACAACCCGTTTTCCCTGGCGTAGGCCTCGACCAGGGCGATGCGGTCTTCGTCGCGCCCCGAGACGCGCAGGTAGCGCAGGGTTTCATTGTCGATCGGGAAAAAGCCGCAGGTGGCGCCGTATTCGGGGGCCATGTTGGCGATGGTGGCGCGGTCGGCCAGCGGCAGGCGGTCCAGACCGTCGCCGTAGAATTCGACGAACTTGCCCACCACGCCCTTTTCACGCAGCATCTGCACCACCCGCAGCACCAGGTCGGTGGCGGTGGTGCCCTCGACCATCTCGCCGGTCAGCTTGAAGCCGACCACCTCGGGGATCAGCATGGAAATCGGCTGGCCGAGCATGGCGGCCTCGGCCTCGATCCCGCCGACGCCCCAGCCCAGCACGCCGAGCCCGTTGATCATGGTGGTGTGGCTGTCGGTGCCCACCAGCGTGTCGGGGTAGGCGACGGTTTCGCCGTGCTGGTCGGTGTCGGTCCAGACGGTCTGGGCCAGATATTCAAGGTTCACCTGGTGGCAGATGCCGGTGCCCGGCGGCACCACGCGGAAGTTGTTGAACGCCTTCTGACCCCATTTCAGGAAGGTGTAGCGTTCGATGTTGCGCTCGTATTCGCGCTCGACATTCATGCGGAAGGCGCGCGGGTTGCCAAACTCGTCGATCATCACCGAGTGGTCGATCACCAGATCCACCGGGTTCAGCGGGTTGATCTGCTGCGCGTCGCCCCCCAGCCCGATGATGCCGTCGCGCATGGCGGCCAGATCCACCACCGCCGGCACGCCGGTGAAATCCTGCATCAAGACGCGGGCCGGGCGATAGGCGATCTCGCGCGCGGTCTTGCCGCCCTGCGCGGCCCAGTCGGCAAAGGCGCGGATGTCGTCCAGCGTCACAGTCTTGCCGTCCTCGAAACGCAGCATGTTTTCCAGCACCACGCGCAGCGCCGCCGGCAGGCGCGAAAAATCGCCCAGGCCCGCGGCCTCGGCCGCCGGGATCGAATAATAGGCGAACTTGCTGCCGCCCTGCGCTAGGATCCGGCGCGTCTTGGCGCTGTCCTGGCCAACAACTATGGTCATCGGGGTATCCTCCATCGGTTCGGGGCACGTGGCTTGCCCTGCTATTGCCGCAGCCGGGGCGGCGTTGCAAGGTGCTTGGCGAGTTGGTATACCATTGTGCACAATATATCCAGCCCGGTTTTTGTGCCACGATGACAAATTCTCGCAAAGGCTTGATTGGCAGTTGCCCGGCGGCTGGTCTAAAACGCATCGAGGGCGCTACTTGATCGGATGACCAATGCACAGACTCCTTGCCGCAATTCTGGTTTTCGTGGCCACCGGGGCAGGGGCGCCAGCGATGGCCCAGTCCAATCCGGTGGTCGTGGAACTCTACACCTCGCAGGGGTGTTCATCCTGCCCGCCGGCGGATGAGTTGCTGGCCAAGCTGACCGACCGCGAAGCGGTGATCCCGCTGGCGCTGCATGTGGACTACTGGGATTACATCGGCTGGAAGGATATTTTCGGCAAGCCCGCCCATACCGCGCGCCAAAAGGCCTATGCCCGCAGCGCCGGGCGGCGGATGATCTACACGCCGCAGATGATCATCGGCGGGGTGGCGGATGTGGTCGGCAACAAGCCGATGGACGTGCTGGACGAGATCGCCGAAGCGCGCAAACGCCAGTCCGGCGTGCGGCTTGATGCGGGGCGCAAGGGGGGGCGGCTGGTGATCAGCGCCACCGCCGATCACAGTTGGCCCGACGGGCTGAGCGTGCAGCTGGTGCGCTACCAGCCCTCGCAGGTGGTCAAGATTACCAGCGGCGAAAATGCTGGAATGACAATGACTTACACCAATATAGTCACCGACTGGCGAGAGATCGGCACCTGGGACGGCGCCAGCAAGCTCAGCCTGTCGGCGCCGCTCAAGGGCAGCCAGCCGGCGGTGGTGATCATCCAGGAACCGGGACCGGGGCAGATCGTCGCCGCAGTCCGGCTGCGTTAGGGCCTCTTTCAACTCCAGGCGATAACGACAGGAACAAGGCCCGGGCATGCGCCCGCCCGCCCCCCGTCGCACGTCAGGTGCGCTTCCAGCGCAACGGCGGGCGCGCCCTGGTGTGGCAAGGGCAAGCATCTGGCCGGCGCCGAGATGGGATCGGGCGACGAAACCGCGCGCGCGGCCGCGCAAAGGCGCTCAGTCCGGCAGTTTCCAGCGGCGGTGCACCCAGAACCACTGTTCGGGATGGTCGGCGATGCGCGCCTCCAGACTGGCGTTCAGCGCGCGCGTCATGGTTTCGGCGTCGCTTGGCGGCACCGGCGCTTCGAAACAGATGTCGAAATCCAGCCCGTTTTCCCGCCGCGTCGCGTAAAACGGGATCAGCGCCGCATCGTAGCGCAACGCCAGCTGCGCCGCCGAGGTCGCCGTGGCGGCGGGCTTGCGCAGAAACGGCAGCGGCACGCCCTCGATCACATGCTGGTCGAACAGCAGCACCAGCAGCCCGCCGGCGCGCAGATGCCGCACGAACCCGGCGGTGCCGCGCGGACCCTGTTCGAACACCGGGCCGCCAAAGGCGTGCATGGTGCGCGAATAATGTTCGTTGAAGAACTTGTTTCGGGCCGGGCGATACAGCCCGCCAACGTTGTATCCGCGGCTGACCAGGGCGGCGCGCGCGGCCTCGTAATTCCCGAAATGGCCGCTGACCAGGATCACCGGTCGCCCGGTTTCGCGCGCCTCTTCGATCACCGCCACCCCGTCGCCGGCGATCGGGGTGCGGGCCATCCGGCGCAGCAGATCGCGGGTCGAGTAGTTCTCGATCAGCGTGCGGCCCATGTTGTCGGCGACCCCGCGGGCGATCTCGCGGCGGCGTTCGGGCGTCATGTCGGGATAGATCTTTTGCAGATTGTCCTGGGCGCGGCGGTCGTAGCGGCCCAGCGGCGCGAAGACCCTGCGCATCACCCAGCCGGTCGCCGGCACCCGCCAGCGGTAGGGCAGCATCAGCATCGAGCCGATGAAGGCGCGCAGCACCAGGTCGATCAACCTGTCTGCCAGAGAATCGCCAGTGTTTCGCTCTGCGCGCATCGGGCCCCGGTCCAAGCGGCGCGCGCCCCGGGGGGCGCATCTGCCGTGCTGGTCATTGACGACATGACATAAAGCGCCCGGCGGGTGACCACAAGCCGGGCCGAGACCTGGGGCCAGAACCCGACCAACCTGCGCCGCCGGTTTGGCAGAGGTGCGTTCTGGCCAGACGCTGGGCCGCAGGAATAGTGGTTGTATTTCAAAGGCCTGTAACGCAGTCGGCACGAGCCGCCTGAAAGGGGAAGCGCCCTTGTCTTCCGCGCCCCGAAGCTCTGCGATCGCGCGCCTTTCGTGTGGTCGGGGCAGGATTGATGGGCGCGTGCCGGGGCCGCAAGGCAAATGAAGACCGACCCTAGTCACCTGAATCTGAAGTTCGCATCATTCAATGATAAACCCCGGATCGCTCCGCGATCCGGTTCGCGCCCGACCCCGCCCCCCCCCCCCAGGGCGGGCGCGAATTGTTCTGACGTTTCAACGCGTTGCGACGTTTCTATTTCATTCAACACGCGTGAGATACGGCACCGCGCCCGCTGAATGCCCCATCAACCATATCTCGCGGTTGTTGCCGCCGAAACGCGCGATGTTGCGGGCAATCCAGCCCAGCGTCCGGTCGATGTCCTCCAGCTGGTCTTCGACGCGAACCCTTGGCGCCAGCCGGTAATCCACCGACACAAACACCATGCCCAGCCCGTTGAAATGCGCCGGTTTGGCGTGGACCGCGCGTTTGTTCCCCGCGACCCAGGCGCCGCCGTGGACATAGACCATCACCGGCGCGTCGCGCAGGCCCGGCGGCGCGTAGATGTCCAGCGACGGGCTGGCGCCGCCAAGATCGGCGCGGTAGGGCCGGGTGGCGGTCGGTTGGGCCGATGGGCTGCCCGCCAGCGCGGGTTGCGCCACCGCAAACAGGCCAAGCAGCAGGGCGGCGATGCGCCCCAGTCGGGCCATGACGCCGGCACGGGGCAGGGCTGCCCGGCGGGGCGCTTTCTCGGTCGGGTCGACGGCGGTCGGTCTGGGGGCGATTGCGATGTCGTCTGTCATGGCCGGTCCATCCTTTCCTGCGCGATATGCCCGCCGCGCCCCCAAGGCGGGGCGGCGGGCCTGTTGTCAGATTGAACGACCGCGCGGGCAATTCCCGTCGTGCGCCTTGCGAGCCGACCCCATCACCGCGCAGCCCCGGGGCCAGAAACCATTACTCCAGCGCCACCAGCACGAAAGGCGCGAGATATTGGCGGTTCGGGGCGCGCGCGGGCAAGCGAGGTTCCGCCGTCTGAGCGGCCTGCGCCGCAAAGATGAAGCGCCTTTCGTGCCCTTTGGGTTTGGCGGATTGCCGCCCTCACTGCGTGACAGGCCCTTGAAACAGATCTACTATTCCCGCGGTTCTGCGCCTTGTCAGCCCGGAAACCCGCAAAAACCGGCGGCGCAGGATTGGTGGCTTCTGACCTTGGCCCAGCGGATTTCTGCACGGCCAAGGCGCCAGCCCGCCGGAATGGCCGGCCTACGTCGAGCCGGGTCAAAACGTTCACAGCAACCCCCGCAATATCCGGGGGGCACGCCGGCCGGCCTGCCCCGGTGCATCGACCGGCCCGGCAAGACACGCGGCATGAAAAGCGCCATGTAAGGCCTTGGCATCAAGACTTTTTCGGCGGGCAGGCGGATGTGTTCCGCCCCTAGTCCTCCTCCTCTTCTTCGGGTTGCACCAGGGTGATCTCGCCCGCGTCCACCAGTTCGCGGATCGCGATCACCACAGCGGTCATCGCCGCTTCGGCGTCCTTGAGCTTCACCTTGCCGAGTTCGGCGATTTCCTCGCGCAGCGATTCGGCCATCCGCTTGGACATGTTCGACAGGATGAATTCTGCGGTCGCGGCATCCTTGTCCCTGGCCCCGGCCAGCGCCATGACCAGCTGGGCGGGGTCGACCGCGCGGGTGACCTTGGCGATGTCGGTGGCGCTGATGCGGTCGGGCACGTCGGCAAAGGTGAAAATCGCGTTGCGCACCTGGCTGGCGAATTCCGCGTCGGTCTCTTCCAGCCCGTTCAGCACCTCGTCGCGCGTCGCCGCCGGCGAAAAGTTGAGGATCGCCCCGACCCGTTCCACCGGGTCTTCGTCGAACTCGCGTTCCGGCTGGTGTTCCAGCTGTTCGGCCAGCGAATGGCCGATCCTCTGCACCACCGCCGGCGAGATATCGGCCGTCAGCGACACCGCATAGGCGATCCGGCGCGCCCGTTCGCCGGGCATCCGGCCCAGCAGTTGCGCCGCGTCGGTGACCTTGAGCTTGGACAGAACCACCGCGCCCACCTCGGTGCTTTCCTTTTCCAGCAGCCCCAGCAAGATGTCGTGGTCCAGCTCGCGGATGCGTTTCCAGGGGTCGGGGATCGCCGCAAGCCCGGCCTGCTTGCGCATCTTGGTGGTCAGTTTCGGGCTGATCCGCCCTTCCATCATCTTCAGCGCGTCTTCCACGGCGGTCGGAAATTTGAGGCCGCTGCTGTGGAACGCGCCCAGGAATTCCTCGACCACGGCATACATGGTGGCTTCGTCGATGCGCTGCAGGATCGACATCTGCCAGACCAGATCGGCCTGCACCTTTTCGGGCAGGTCTGTCAGGGTGAATTCCGCCCCTTCGGCCAGCAGCAGGCGCACGATGATCGCCGCCTTCTGCCGCCCGTTCAGCCGCATCGTCGCGCCGCCGCCGCCGACATCGTCCTGCGCCTCGGGTTGCGCAGCATCGATGGACCCGGTCATCGGCGGGGACATGGTCAGGGCTGTGGACACGCAAACCTCCTGCAACGCTCGGTTCTGTCAAGCTTGCAGAGAACGGTTAACGATGGCCTACCAAATCCGGTCTTTCTACTTGAAAACCCGCTTGAAAATCGTGTCCACGTGTTTGGTGTGATAGCCGAGGTCGAATTTCTCTTCGATCTCTTCGGGCGACAGCGCCGCAGTTACGTCGGGATCGGCCAGAAGTTCGGTCTTGAAGTCTTTGCCCTGTTCCCAGACCTTCATCGCGTTGCGCTGCACCAGGCGATAGGCATCTTCGCGGCTGACGCCCTTTTGGGTCAGCGCCAGCAGCACCCGCTGCGAATGGATCAACCCGCGAAACTTGTTCATGTTGGCCAGCATGTTGTCGGGGTAGATCACCAGCTTGTCCACCAGCCCGGTGAGGCGCGCCAGCGCGAAATCTAGCGTGATCGTGGCATCCGGGCCAATGTTGCGTTCGACCGAGCTGTGCGAGATGTCGCGTTCGTGCCAGAGCGCCACGTTTTCCATCGCCGGCACCACCGCCATGCGCACCAGCCGCGCGAGCCCGGTGAGGTTTTCGCTGAGCACCGGGTTGCGCTTGTGCGGCATGGCGCTGCTGCCCTTCTGGCCCTTGGAAAAGAATTCTTCGGCCTCGAGCACCTCGGTGCGCTGCATGTGGCGGATCTCGATGGCGATATTTTCGATCGAGCTGGCAACGACGCCAAGGGCCGCGAAAAACGCCGCGTGGCGGTCGCGCGGGATAACTTGCGTGCTGATCGGCTCGGGCTCCAGGCCCAGCTGCTTGCAGATGTGTTCCTCGACCGCCGGGTCGATGTTGGCAAAGGTGCCGACGGCGCCCGAGATCGCGCCGGTGGCGATTTCCTTGCGCGCCTTTTTGAGGCGGTTCAGGTTGCGGTCCATCTCGGCATAAAAGCGCGCGAACGTCAGGCCCATGGTGGTCGGTTCGGCATGGATGCCGTGGGAGCGGCCGATGCGAACCGTGTCCTTGTGTTCGTAGGCGCGGCGCTTGAGCGCTTCAAGAAGCGCCTGTATGTCCTTGATAAGAATGTCGGAAGCGCGAACCAGCTGGACGTTGAAGCAGGTGTCCAGCACGTCCGAACTGGTCATCCCCTGGTGCACGAAACGCGCCTGGTCATTGCCGATGATTTCGGCCAGATGGGTGAGAAAGGCGATGACATCGTGCTTGGTGACGGCCTCGATTTCGTCGATGCGGGCGACATCGAAAGTGGCGTCCTTGGCCTTCCACACGGCGGCGGCGTTTTCCCTGGGGATCACCCCGAGGTCGGCCTGGGCGTCGCAGGCATGCGCCTCGATCTCGTACCAGATGCGGAACTTGGTTTCGGGCGACCAGATGGCGACCATTTCGGGGCGGGAATAGCGGGGGATCATGGGGCACCTTCGTGAATTGCGCAGCGTCACGCGAGGTCATAGACTGCGCGGCAATGAACGACAAGCAAAGGTGGGGCATGAGAGTTTTCGCGGTGATATTGGTGCTGATGGGCGCGCTTTGGCCGGCCATGTCGGGCGCTCAGGACTGGAAGCGGCTGGACGGTGCGCAGATCGAGGCGCTTCTGACCGGGGCCAAGGTGACCTACGGCAGCGCCCGGCAGAACTTCTTTGCCCAGGGGCGCACCCTGTATAACGCCGGGCGCGGCGCCTGGGGATACTGGGCGGTGCGGGACGATCAATACTGTTCGCAATGGCCTCCGTCGGAGACCTGGACCTGCTACGAGGTCACCGCGAACGGCGACAGCGTGCGCTTCATTGCCGATGGGGTGGTGACGCAGGGCCGGTTGCAACCGGGCGAGTAGTTCGGGCCATCGGGGAGTGTGGCTTTGGCAGGATGCCTCCGGCGGGGATATTTCTGAAAAGAAGAAAGAATTTTAAGATAATTGTCAGCAGATTCCGGGATGGCTGAAAGGTGAGAGTCCTTTGCTTTGCCAGCCGGGGCGCAGGGCTTGCGACTTCTTCTGTCCGAAAATATCCCCGCCGGAGGCATTGAATCTTTTTTCGCCATTGGCCGGGCCAAGCGCGCGGCTTCAGGGTTCGAGCCGCGTTGTCACCAACGACGAATGGGTAAGCGTCTTGTGCACCGGGCATTTGTCGGCAATTTCCAGCAGGCGCTGGCGCTGTTCGGCATCCAGATCGCCGGTCAGCCGGATCACCCGCACGAACTTATCGACCTTGGCATTGGCGCCGTTGGCGGCGTCTTGCGCATGCACCTTGCCGTGGCACACGTCGACGCTGACGCTTTCCAGCGGCCATTTCTTGCGCCGGGCATACATGCGGATGGTCATCGAGGTACAGGCCCCCAGCCCGGCGGCCAGAAACCCGTAAGGAGACATGCCGCGGTTGGTGCCGCCGTAGGCCTCGGGCTCGTCGGCAAGAACGTGGTGCCAGGGGCCGGCGTTCACGTCCTGCAAGAAGCCTTCGGGGTCGGCTTCGCTGATGCGCACGATGCCTTCGGGCGCGCCGGGGGGCGGCGCCGGCGGGCGCATGTCCAGGTAGCGGGACGCCCAGCTGGCGATAACCTCGGCGGCGTATTCCGCGTCTTCGGGCCGGCTGATCAGGTGGTCGGCATCGTCCAGCGTGACAAAGCTTTTCGGGTGGCGCGCGGCCAGGAAGATCCGGGTGGCGTTCTCGATCCCCACGGTGCTGTCCAGCGGCGCGTGCATGACCAGCAGCGCGCGTTTCAGGTTGCGGATCGCCGGGCCGAGGTTTTCGGCCGACACGTCCTCGACAAAGTCCCGCCCGATGGTGACCGCGCGCCCGCCCAGCATGACGTCGGCCTCGCCCTCGGCGCAGATCTTTTCCAGCGCGTCGCCGAAATTGTGGGTGACGTGTTCCGGGTCGAACGGGGCGCCGATGGTGACCACCGCCTTGACCGGCTCCATGCTGCCCGCCGCCCGCAGCACGGCCGCGCCCCCCAGCGAATGCCCGATCAACAGGCCCGGCGCCATGCCGCGGTCTTGCAGGTATTGCGCCGCCGCCACCAGATCCTGAACGTTCGACGAAAAGCTGGTGTTGGCGAATTCCCCCTGGCTGTGGCCAAGCCCGGTAAAGTCAAAGCGCAGCACCGCGATCCCCATGCCCGCCAGCCGCCCGGCGATCCGGCGCGCCGCGGCGATATCCTTGGAGCAGGTGAAACAATGGGCGAAAAGCGCCGTGGCCAGATGCGGCCCGTCCGGCAGGTCCAGCCGCGCGGCAAGCTCGTCGCCGCCGTGGCCGGTGAAGGTTATGCGTTCGGTAACCATTTCTTTTCCTCTTCTTTGCCACAACAGTGGGGCCGGACGGGCGCGGCTGCAAGCCGGGGCGCCGCCGGGTCACGCCAAGGTGACAATTCGCACCGCCGCCGCGCACCGCTTCGTGGCGCGGCGTTCGGCATTTCACGGTCGCACCCTGGCGCGGTCTTGGCTATGAAAGATGAAAAAACGACCGATGAAAGAACCGGGAAGGCAGGCAAGGGCATGCGCAAACTCGTGCTGACGGTATTCTGGACAAGCTTGCTGCTCACCGCGGCCAGCTTTGGCGGCGCGCTGCATGGGCTGGGCGATTCGCTGGCCGTGTTCCGGCACATCTGGGCGGTGGCGCTGGCGCTCAGCTCGCTCTTGCTGCTGCGCGGTCATTTGCGTCTGGCCGGCCTGGGGATCGGCGCGGTGGTGCTGCTGACGGCGCCGCTGGCCAACGGGCTGGTGCGCGACGCCGCCGCCGGTGCCGGGCGCTACACGCTGTATCAGAAGAACCTGCGCTATGACGGCAAGGACCGGCAGGCGATCATCGACGACATCCTGACCGCCAACCCGGATTTCGTGACCCTGCAGGAAATCTCGTTCGCCAACCGGGAAATCCTGCGCGCGCTGGCCGAACGCTACCCCAACAGCCTGTTGTGCGAATTCGAAAACGTCGGCTCGGTCGCGATCTTGTCGCGCTTTGCGCTGGTCGAAGGCAGCCAGACCTGCGTCGAAGAAGGCCCCGCGGCGATCAAGGTGATCACCCCCGACGGCCCGGTCTGGGCGGTGGCGCTGCACCTGCTCTGGCCGTATCCGTTCGACCAGCGCGGCCAGGTGGACCGGATCGTGAAGAACCTCGGATTTCTCGATGCGCCGGTGGTGCTGGGGGGCGATTTCAACATGGTGGCCTGGTCCGACACCATGCGCCGGATCGAAGCCGCCACCGGCAGCCGGCACGCGGGCAAGACGATCTTTACCTTCCGGCTGAACGAGGCGCCGTTCTTCCGCCTGCCCATCGACCACGTGCTGGTGCCCTCGGGCCGGGGGCGGCTTGAGCGGCGGCCGCTGGCGGGGTCCGACCACTACGGGATATTGCTGTCCTTCGACCTTTAGCGTCAAAGCCCGATCAATCTCCTCTGCCAGCGCGAGATGTGCGATACCTCAGCGGCCCGCGCCGCCGAGATGCCCCGCCTTTCGCGCCCTTCGGGTTCGGCGGGTTTCCGCCCCGACTGCGCTACAGGACCTTGAAACAGAAGCACAATTTCTGCGACCCCGTGCCAGCTCCGAACGAAAACCTGCCATACCGGCGGTGCAGGCCGATCGGGTTCCGACCCCGACGTGACCTGCCGGGAAACCTGCCGTGGCCGTTGGGGCGTAACCTTGCCGCCCGCGCCGCGGGGCCAGGGGCCCCGCTCAGCAAAGGTCTTGCGGCCGCAAGGCCGCGCCGCCTGGTAACAGCCCCCCTTCAATACCCACGGCCAGCCGCGCGCATCACGCGCCCATCAGGCGGGGATCGAAGGGATAGGTGGTCAGGTTCTCGAACCCGTCTTCGGTCACCAGCACCTGATCTTCCAGCTTGATCGAGAACGCGCCGCCGACCTCGCCCACCAGCGCTTCGACGCAAAGCACCATGCCCGGCTCAAGCGCGTAATCAAAGGCGCCCTCGACCGCGCGGTCGGGATAGGCGACCAGCGGCCATTCGTCGCACAGCCCGACCCCGTGCATCAGGCAGCCGTATTTCTGCGCCTGGTATTTCTCGGGCAGCCGATGGCTGGCGGCGGTGATCTCGGGGATGGTGATGCCGGGGCGCAGCAGCGCCATGTTGGTCATGATGTGTTCATGCGCCACCTTCATCGCCTCGACCATCTCGGGCGGCGGCGCGCTGTCGCCGATCCACCAGCTGCGCGAAATGTCGACGCAGATGCCGTAGACGCCGATCAGGTCGGTGTCGAAGGCGACGATTTCATTGTCCTGCACGATCCGCGGCCCGCATTCCTGGAACCACGGGTTGGTGCGCGCACCCGAGGTCAGCAGCCGGGTCTCGATCCATTCGCCGCCGCGCCGGATGTTTTCGCCGTGCAGCACCGCCCAGATGTCGTCTTCGGTCATCGTGCCGCCGGGCACGCCTTCGCGCGCCGCCTTTTCCATGGCCGCGACCGAGCTTTCGCCCGCATGCATCGCGCAGCGCATCGCCAGAATCTCGTCGGCATTCTTCACCGAGCGCGCCTTTTCGGTCAGCTCTTCGCCCGCCATCACCTGAAACCCCGCGGCTTCCAGCGCGCGCAGCCCCGCCACCATGATCTTGTCGACCGCAAGCCGCTTGTTGGCGCCGGCATGGGCGGCCATCAGTTCGGCCACTTCGGCCACGAAACTGCCGGCGGCCTCGTCGCCCTTGTCGCCGGTGGAAAAGTAGAACATCGACGCACCGCTGCGGATTTCGCGCACCAGCGGGTTGAAGTCGGCCAGGAACGGAGAGTTCTTGTAATCCCAGATCACCATGTAGCCATCGGCGCACAGCAGCACCGCGCGAAACGGGTTGTGGGTGTTCCACAGCTGCATGTTGGTGCTGTCGGTGGCGTAGCGGATGTTGAGAGGGTCGAACAGCAGCAGCCCGCCGTAGTCGCGCGCGACCATATGGGCCACCAGCCGTTGCCAGCGGCCTTCGCGCATCCGGGCGAGGTCCGGCAGTTTCAGCCCGGCGGCGCGCCATTCTTCAAAGGCGAGCGCGGTGGGGCCGATCTCGATCCGGTCGCCGTCGTTGGCGGTGCCATCGGCCAGGCGGGCGCCCTGGTAGGGATCGATCTTGCGGCGGTCGCGATAGTGGCCGGACATGGCGGAAGCCTCTTTTGCTGGGCGCATGCGTGCATGGTCTGCCCGCCGGGGCCGGGCGGTCTGGTCCGTTTCCGACATTTTCCGGCCGGTTCCCCGCCTTTGCGCCCCGCCTTTGCGCCTTGGCGTTTGCATCCCGGCGAGCATTCGTGGTTCCCTGCCGCCATGAAACCGATCTTGCAGAAAACCTTGCCCTACCCGCCGCCCGGCGACAGGCTGCCCGGCGTCGGGCCGCTGGATCTGCGCGACTGGCTGCTGGTGGACGAAGCCTTTGCCGCCCAAATGGCTCTGCGCGACGACTTGATCGCCCGCCGGCGCGACCAGGTGCTGGCGCTCGAGGCTTCGGCGATGCCCGCGGCTGTCGAGCTTCTGGACAAGGTCGTGGGGCTTTCGCGCGCGGCGCCGGGCTATCGGTGCGGCGCGCACGATGTGGTGCGGCCCGACGGGGTGCGGGTGGCGCTCGACCCCGGCGATCCGCTGGCCTGTCTGGGGCGGCTGGTGCAGGAAGATTTCTGCCTGCTGGAAAAGCGCGGCGGCGAACATGTCCTGACCGGGGCGGTGCTGTGTTTTCCCGCCGGCTGGACGCTTTCTGAGAAATTCCTGCGCCCGCTGTCGCTGATCCACGCGCCGGTCGCGGCCTATGGGCCGGGCATGGCGCGCCGGGTGCAGCGCATGTTCGACGCGATCCGGGCGGAACAGCCGCTGTGGCGGGCCAACGGGCTGAACTACGACGACCCGGCGCTGTTCGCGCCGCGCCCGCAGGCCGATCCGCGCCCCCCCGGCGGGCCGGAGTCGCCCTATTTCCGGTCCGAACGCCAGTCGATCCTGCGCCTGCCGGAAACCGGCGCGGTGGTGTTTTCGATCCACAGTTTCGTGCTGCGGCGCGCCGATCTGGCGGCGCAGGCGGAGGTAGACGCGGGGCAGGGTGCGCGGGGATAGGGGCCGGGTCGGGGGGCGAGCAGGGGTGGGGCCGGCAAGTCACCTGAATCCCCAGTTCACGACATTGAATTTCAGCCCCGCCGGATCGCCTGCGATCCGGTTCGCGCCCGACCCCGCCCCCCAGGCGGGCGCGAATTGGTGGTATCGTTTCAAGAAGGGGCGACGTTGCACGCGCGAAACCCCCTGCGCAGATGTCAGAGCGCCCCCTCGGGGCCGGGCGCGACCCTCGCCTTGCGCCCGATTTCCAATGATGGGTATGTGACCTAGCGCGCGATGGCGCCGACGCTGGCGGTGCTGGCGTCGGAATAGATCCGGGCGTTGCCGCCGTCGAGGTTCAAAAAGGTGTAGGCGCCCAGGATCATCGCCAGCCCCAGCGCCGCGGTGGCCAGCACGCCGGTGCGCCAGCCGTCCGAGCCGAAGATCGCGTTCGACAGCATCAAGAGCGCCCCGACCGGCGGCAGCAGCACCAGCATCAGATAGCCGATGGCAAGGCTGCGCGCGCGTTCGTGGCGGGGACGGTCTTCGTCGGCTTCGACCAGCGGGTCGAAGGGGAAAAGGTTGACCCCGGGGGACCGAGCAGATTCACCCGGGGTCGTGCCGGCGTCGCTGGCAGCGGCCGACAATTCAAAGGCTCCGTGCGGGTGGATATCGCCCGGAGCAACATGGGTAACACGGTAGGTTTCGCCCCCGGCGGGGCCAAAGCTGTGCCCGTGGGGGACCGGTTCGCCGGTTTCGACCGCGTGGCGCAGGAAGGAAAGCGCGGCGGCGTGGATGACGTCGGGCGGCAGGTCGGTGCCGGCAAACACCACCCGGCGGCCGACCAGGCTTTCGCAGCCTTCGAGCACCAGCGTGCGGCGCGGCGTTTCGCTGTCGCCATCGGGCTGGGCCAGCAGGCGCGCGCGCGCCAGCAGCACCCAGGGCGTCGGATCGTTCCAGAGCCCGGCATATTGCGCCCCGGTCAGCATCTGGTTCGACGCCCGCCAATGCACGGCGGCGGGGTTGTATTGCTGCGCCAGCAGGGCTGCGGCCGCATGCGCCAGCCGCAGGCCGGTCAGCGCGTCGGTGGCTTGCGGGGGGGCGGTTTGCGGGCCGCTCTCTGCCGGGGCGAAGTCTGGCGGGGTGTCGCGCCGCAGGCGGATCAGCATATGCGCTGCGTGCCGGGTCAGGGTTTCGCCCAGCGGGCCGCGGAAGGGTTGCGATATCGGGCTGTCCATCGCGCCGGCAAAGCTGTCGGCGGGCAACGGGCGCGGCGAAAAGAGGATCTCGAGCACCATGCCGCCGCCGCGAAACGCCGCCTGAGCCGGGGCGGTGGGGCTGATTTCCTCTACCGTCAGGCCCTGCGGTTCAAGGCGCGCGTTCAGCGCCCCGGCCAGGTGGTCGAACACCGGGTCGGGGGTGCCGTTGAACAGCAGCGCGATTTCCACAGGTTGCATCGGACCCCTCAAGGCAGGTTGGCAGTGTCTGCAACCTGACGGCGAATTCGGGCGAATCTAGGTCCGAATCGGGAAAAAAACCTGCGCGGGTCGAAATGGGGGCTGCGGCCCGGCGCCCGCGCGCGCCGTGTCGTGCGGGGGCCAAGGTTTTTGCAAAAACCTTGGCCAAGGCGCTTGCAAGCGCCTTGCCGGCGTGCCGCCGGGTGGGGGAATGAACAAGGGGCGCCCGGTGGGCGCCCCTGGATGGTCTTGTGAGTGCCGTGCGTGACGACGGTGTCAGCAGCTGTAATACAGCTTGAACTCCATCGGGTGCGGGGTGTGTTCGTAGGCGTAGACCTCTTCCCACTTGAGCTCCATGTAGCCGTCGATCTGGTCCTTGGTGAAAACATCGCCCGCCAGCAGGAAGTCGTGGTCGGCTTCGAGGCTTTCGAGCGCTTCGCGCAAGCTGGCGCAGACCGTCGGGATCGCCGCCAGTTCTTCGGGCGGCAGGTCATAGAGATCCTTGTCCGAGGACGGGCCCGGGTCGATCTTGTTCTTGATCCCGTCAAGCCCTGCCATCAGCAGCGCCGAGAACGCCAGGTAGGGGTTGGCGGCCGGGTCGGGGAAGCGGGCCTCGACGCGCTTGGCCTTGGGGCTTTCGGCCCAGGGGATGCGCACGCAGCCCGACCGGTTGCGGGCAGAATAGGCGCGCAGCACCGGGGCTTCGAAACCGGGGATCAGCCGCTTGTAGCTGTTGGTCGCCGGGTTGGTAAAGGCGTTGAGCGCCTTGGCGTGCTTCAGGATGCCGCCGATATACCACAGCGCTTCCTGGCTGAGATCGGCGTATTTGTCGCCGGCAAACAGCGGCTTGCCGTCCTTCCAGATCGACATGTTGACGTGCATGCCGGTGCCGTTGTCGCCGGCGATCGGCTTGGGCATGAAGGTGGCCGACTTGCCGTAGGCCTGGGCGACGTTGTGGATGACATACTTGTATTTCTGCAGGTCGTCCGCCTGTTTGGTGAGCGAGCCGAAGATCAGCCCCAGTTCGTGCTGGCAGGACGCGACTTCGTGGTGGTGCTTGTCCACCTTCATGCCGATCCGCTTCATGGTCGACAGCATTTCGCTGCGGATGTCCTGGGCGTCGTCGATCGGGTTCACCGGGAAATAGCCGCCCTTGACGCCGGGACGGTGGCCGGTGTTGCCCATCTCGTATTCGGTGTCGGTGTTCCACGAGGCGTCGATGGCGTCCACCTCGTAGGAAACCTTGTTGATCCCCACCGAGTAGCGCACGTCGTCGAACAGGAAGAATTCGGCTTCCGGGCCGAAGTAGGACACATCGCCGATGCCGCTGGACTTCAGATAGGCTTCGGCCTTTTCGGCGGTGCCGCGGGGGTCGCGTTCGTAGGGTTCGCCGGTGTCGGGCTCGACGATGGAGCAATGCACGGCCAGGGTCTTTTCCGCGTAGAACGGGTCCAGATAGGCGCTTTCGGTGTCGGGCATCAGCTTCATGTCGGACTGGTCGATGGACTTCCAGCCGGCGATCGACGAGCCGTCGAACATGAAGCCCTCTTCGAGGAAATCTTCGTCGACCTCGTCGGCGATGACCGTCACGTGTTGCAGCTTGCCGCGCGGGTCGGTGAAACGGATGTCGACATATTCGACATCTTCATCCTTGATGGTCTTCAGCACGTCCTTGATGCTCATGGGGACCTGTTCCTTCTTGACTAGGGTAACAAACGGGCAGGGGGCGGCAGCGGCCCCTTGCGGGTGTTCTCAAAGCGCGTCTTCGCCGCTTTCGTTGGTGCGGATGCGGATCGCCTGTTCGACGGTGGAAACAAAGATCTTGCCGTCGCCGATCTTGTCGGTCTTGGCCGCCGCGATGATCGCCTCGATGGCGCCGTCGACCTGGTCGTCGGCCAGCACCACCTCGATCTTCACCTTGGGCAGGAAATCGACCACATATTCGGCGCCGCGATACAGTTCGGTGTGGCCCTTCTGGCGGCCGAAGCCCTTGACCTCGATCACGCTGAGCCCCTGCACGCCGACATCCTGCAGCGCCTCTTTCACCTCGTCCAGCTTGAACGGCTTGATGATGGCTTCGATCTTTTTCATCGGTGCGACTCCTCGTGAAATCCGGCTTCGAGTGTGTTGATCACTTCTATTGCCGGCTCACAATTCGCTAAGGTGGGGACAGGCGGTGCGCCGGGGCGAATCCGGGGTGAATGCCTAAATTTTGTGCATGTCGCCGATTGCTTGGGCGATCTGAAAACATTTGAGGCGCGAGATGGACGAATTGCTGAGCGCGGCGCAGATGCGAGCCATCGAAGGGGCGGCGATCGAGCGCGGAGATGTAGGCGGGCTGGAGCTGATGGAGCGCGCCGGACGCGGGGTGGTCGACGCGGTTTTCGAGGCCTGGCCCGAACTGGCCGGCGCGCCGACCGGTTCGCTGGCCGGGGGCGCTGTCCCCGGACCCCCGGGATGTTTGGAAAAAGAAGAAGGGGCGCGGCGCGCGGTGGTGTTGTGCGGGCCGGGCAACAACGGCGGCGACGGGTTCGTGGTGGCGCGGCTGTTGAAGGCGCACGGCTGGGCGGTGGATCTGTTTTTATATGGCGATGCGGAACGGCTGCCCGCCGATGCGCGCGTTATGTGTGCCCGCTGGCGCGAGGCGGGCGAGGTGCGCGCGCTCGATCCCGGCGCGATCCGCGCCAGTGGGGCGGATCTGTTCGTGGATGCGTTTTTCGGCACCGGGCTGAGCCGGCCGGTGCCCGAGCCGGTGTACTGGGCGCTCGCCGCCGCGGGCGAGGCCTGCGCGGGCGGGCGGGCGCGGCTTGTGGCGGTGGATCTGCCGTCGTGGATCTGTTCCGACAGCGGCCGGGTGCTAGGCACGGCGAGCTATCCCGACTGCGATCTGGCCGTCAGCTTTCACCGTCTGAAACTGGGGCATGTGCTGGCCGCGGGGCCGATGGCCTGCGGGCGGGCGGTGGTGGCCGATATCGGTCTGGCCGGGGCGGGCGAGGGCGCGGTGACGCTGGTGCGGATCGCGCCGGGCGATGCGCCGGATATGGGCAAGGCCGATGGGCACAAATACGCCCATGGTCACGCGCTGATCCTGGCCGGGGGGGCGGGCCATGGCGGCGCCGGTCGGCTGGCGGCGCGCGCGGCCCTGCGCGTGGGCGCGGGGCTGGTGACGCTGGCCTGCCCGCCCGAAGCGCTGGGCGAAAACGCGGCGCAACTGAACGCGATCATGCTGCGCGAGGTGGCCGATGGTACGGCCCTGTCGGGGGTGCTTGCGGATGCGCGGCTGAACGCGATCTGTCTTGGCCCGGGGCTTGGGCGCGGCGCGCGGACCCGCGACCTGGTGCGCGCGGCGCTGGGCGGCGACCGGCAGGTGGTGCTGGACGCCGACGCGCTCACCAGTTTCGCCGACGACCCCGAGGCGCTGTTCGAGCTGACCCGCGCCCATGCGTCGGTGGTGATGACGCCGCACGCGGGCGAGTTTGCGCGGCTGTTTGCGGATATTGCCGCCAGGCTTGCCGCTGCGCCGATGACCGGGCCGGCCTTTTCCAAGGTGGATGCGGCGCGCGCGGCGGCGGCGCGGGCCGGCTGCGTGGTGCTGTTCAAGGGGCCCGATACGGTGATTGCGGATGCGCGCGGGCGGTGTTCGGTGAATGTGGGCGCTTACGAGCGCGCCGCCCCGTGGCTGGCGACCGCCGGGTCGGGGGACGTGCTGGCCGGGATCATTGCCGGGCTCGGGGCACGCGGGTTTGCGCCGATGCAGGCCGCCGAAACCGCCGCCTGGCTGCATGTGGACTGCGCGCTGCGCTTTGGGCCCGGGCTGATTGCCGAGGATCTGCCCGAACAACTGCCGGCGGTGTTTCGCGCGCTTGGCCTGTAGGCGGGCGGCGAGGGCAGGCGCCTCTGGCGGGAGTATTGCCGGCAGGATGAAGGCCGCGGGGGTTTTGTGTGGCCGGGGGGTTACTCGGCGGCGATGTTGGCGGCGGCGGGCGCGGGGGGCGGGGCGCTCATTACCTGCATGCCTTCGGCGAAAATGATCTGTTCGCTTTCAAGTTCCAGGTCGTAGACCAGCAGTTCGCCGGGGTGTTCGCCCCAGGTGATGTGTTCGCCGTCCTGCAGGCGCGAAACCGGCACCGCCGTGCTGTCGGCGCCATAAAGCTTGTGCGAGCGCCAGTCGGCCAGCCGCACGAACTGGTCGGGGGCCAGCAGCATGTCCTGTTCGGGCCGGCCCGGGCCCAGCGCGCCGCGGCGCACTTCGATCGGACAGTCGGTCAGCGGGCGGGTGCTGATATGGCGGATGCGGTGCACGCCTGAGGCGGTGACGACGCGGTCGCCGGTGGCCAGGTATTCCACCGGCAAGTTGCCTTCGGTGGTCTTGACGTTGGTGCCTTCGCACAGGCCTGTCTTGTAGATGAAACGGCGCACGCCGGCCCCAAGCCCGCTGCTGCGCCCCGGTGTCCTGCTCGACATTGGGGTATATGCCTCTTATTGTTCGTCTTTTTTGGTCGACTTGTTTTGCGGCAGTGTAGAACATTCCGGCGGGTCTTGGGAATCCCTTTTGTGCGGGGGGCGGGGCGGCATGGCGAAATTTGGCCTCGCCAGCCAGGCGGGGCTTTGCTAGAAGCGCGGCGCGTGCGGGTGTGGCGGAAATGGTAGACGCACCAGATTTAGGTTCTGGCGCCGCGAGGCGTGGGGGTTCAAGTCCCTCCACCCGCACCAGCGATCGCGGCGCGTCCGGGCCGGATTCCGGGCCGGATCAGGTCGGTGACAGCCGACGATGGGCCGCGATGGGGCCGCGATGGGCGGTTTTGCCGGGTGAGATCCGGGGGCTTTTGTGCGGGCGCTATCTTGTGGCGGGCCGCGCCGTGAAGCGCCGCACAGTGATGCGCTGCGTCAGGGCCGCTTGCCGGTGAAAACGCCGATTTCTGTAAACGTGCCGGTGCCGATCGTGTGGGTCAGCGAGATTGCGCCTGCCGTCCACAGCCCGTTGGTGCCGCCGATCAGCCCCTCGTAGGTTCCCGAACTTGTGGCGCCGGACCCGGCGATATAGCCGCCGCCGGTGGCGGTGCCATTGTAGGTGCCGGTGTTGATGATGGTCGCGTTCTGCAGGATGATGTCATTGAATGCCCCGGCGGTGCTGCCGGTCGACAGCATCAGCGTGCGGTTCTTGATCGATCCACCGATCGTCGGGGTGCCGGCGAAGCTTGCCGTGAGGTCCAGCTGCCCGGTGATCGCCACGACCCCGGCGCCCACCATGGAACCCGAGGCCGATCCAAGCGTCGCCCGGTATCCGCCGGTATAGGTGCCGCTGCCCGAGACCGGCAGAAGCGCGGTGTTGGTCCGGCTGTAGCGCGCGACCTGCCCAAAGCCGCCGGCCGCGCCCGGGCCCAGCCCGATCACGGTGGCGCTGACGTAGGAGGTCTGCCCCGAGGTCGCCAGCCCGTCGTCGGAAAAGGCGACGACATCATAGGTGCCGTCCGCCGACGCCGCTGCAACGGTGACCCCGCCGTAGGTGCCCTGGGTCAATGCAGGGTCACGCACGCCGTTGAAGGCGGTCGAGGCGCCATCGGCGCCCACGATGGTGAACGCCGTGCCGCCCGAGGGCACATCGCCGGTGACATTGGAATTTCCAACCGTGCCGCTGACCGGTTGCAAGGTCGGAGACACCGGGGGCAGGGCGCTGCTGCAGGCTGCAATGAAAACCAGGGGGATCAGGGCGGGGGTTAGCTTCATGGAATACTCGACCGTTGGATGGAATGTAAAGGTGTGAGTAACGTATTCGCGGCCTCGCGCAAAGCCCGTGCGTCAAAATTTTTCCGACTGCGGCCCCTCTGCCCCTGCCGGCGACAGTGGCGTGACCGCGGACCAGGCCACAAGCCGGACCGCGGACCAGGCCGGTCACGCTCGGCCACCCAGGCTCGGCAGCACCCGGCGCGCTGCCACCACGGCCTGCTGCCGCCGCCTGCCCGCCATTGCCCCTTGCAACCTGCTGGCCGCGCCCCTAGAAGGACGGCTGATTTACATGCCTGCCGCCCCGGCGCGGCACCCGAAAGACGTAAAGGACACCGAATGCAGGTCAAAGAGACCCTGAACGAAGGGCTGAAGCGCGGCTACCAGGTTACCGTCACCGCAGACGAACTCGATGCCAAGGTAAACGACAAGCTGGCCGAAGCGCAGCCCGAGATCGAGATGAAGGGCTTTCGCAAGGGCAAGGTGCCGATGGCGCTGCTGAAAAAGCAGTTTGGTCCCAAGGTGCTGGGCGAAGCGCTGCAGGAAACCATCGACGCCGCGATGAACGAGCATTTCGAGAAATCCGGCGACCGCCCGGCGATGCAGCCCGAGGTCAAGATGACCAACGAGGACTGGAAGGAAGGCGACGATATCGTGGTCGAAATGGCCTACGAAAAGCTGCCCGAGGTGCCGGACGTGGACCTGAGCAAGATCAAGCTGGAAAAGCTGGTGGTCAAGGCCGCCGACGCCGAGATTGACGAGGCGCTGGCGAATCTGGCCGAAAGCACCCCCGAATTCAAGGACCGCAAGAAGGGCTCCAAGGCGAAATCCGGCGATCAGGTGGTGATCGATTTCCTCGGCAAGGTCGACGGTGAACCGTTCGAGGGCGGCGCCGCCGAAGACTATCCGCTGGAACTCGGCTCGAACAGCTTTATCCCCGGTTTTGAGGATCAGCTGATCGGCGCCAAGGCCGGCGACGAGATCGATGTCAAGGTGACCTTCCCCAGCGAATACGGCGCCGAAAACCTGGCCGGCAAGGACGCGGTTTTCACCTGCACCGTCAAGGCGGTAAAGGAAAAGGTTGCGGCCACCATCGACGACGAGTTCGCCAAGAAATACGGCGCCGAGAACCTCGACGACCTGAAAAAGCAGATCGCCGAACGTCTGGAAGCGGAATACGCCCAGGCGGCGCGCCAGGTGATGAAGCGCAAGCTGCTGGACGAGCTGGACAAGGCCGTGTCGTTCGACCTGCCGCCCAGCCTGGTCGAGGCCGAGGCCGGCCAGATCGCGCACCAGCTCTGGCACGAGGATAACCCCGACGTTCAGGGCCACGATCACCCGGAAATCGAGACCACCGACGAACACCGCAAGCTGGGCGAACGCCGGGTGCGGCTGGGGCTGCTGCTGGCCGAGCTTGGCAAGCAGCAGGACATCGAGGTCAGCGACGCCGAGATGAGCCAGGCGGTGATGGCGCAGGCGCGCCAGTATCCGGGCCAGGAAAAGCAGTTCTTCGAATTCGTGCAGCAGAACCCGCAGATGCGCCAGCAGATCCAGGCGCCGATCTTCGAAGACAAGGTCATCGACTACGTGTTCGAACAGGCCGAGGTGACGGAAAAGACCGTCAAGAAGGCCGATCTGGAAAAAGCTCTGGAATCGCTGGACGACGAATAGTTCGCGCGACATGCGCAAGCGGGCCGCCCCAGCCCGGGCGGCCTTTTTTGTGCGGCGCGGGGGCCGGGTAGGGGGTGGCCGGGGTCGGGGCGAAGCCGGGCCGCTTCTGCCGCCGGGATGGCGAATGACGGGGCCGAATGACGGGGCCGAATGACGGG
>JAJRUE010000004.1 GCA_024277955.1 Alphaproteobacteria bacterium
CGGCGTCATCGGCTGATTTCCTCGATCCGGTAGTTGCGCACCAGCCCTGCCGGGCGCCGAAATCCTTCAAGGATTTCGGGCCGTTTTCCTTGAAAGAAAACGGTGCCTGCGCCCCCGGTCATTCCCACTCGATCGTCCCCGGCGGCTTCGAGGTGATGTCGTATGTCACCCGGTTGATGCCGGCGACCTCGTTGATGATGCGGGTGGCGGTTTCGCCCAGAAAATCGTGGCTGAACGGGTAGTAATCCGCCGTCATCCCGTCGATCGAGGTCACGGCCCGCAGCGCGCAGGCATAGTCATAGGTCCGCCCGTCGCCCATCACGCCCACGGTTTTCACCGGCAGGATCGCCACGAAGGCCTGCCAGATTTCGTCATACAGCCCGTGCTTGCGGATCTGGTCGATATAGATCGCATCGGCCTGGCGCAGGATCTCGAGCTTCTGGCGGGTGATCTCGCCCGGGCAGCGGATCGCCAGCCCGGGGCCGGGGAACGGGTGGCGGCCGATGAAGCTGGCGGGCAGGCCCAGTTCGCGGCCCAGCGCGCGCACCTCGTCCTTGAACAGTTCGCGCAGCGGCTCGACCAGTTTCAGCCCCATCTTTTCGGGCAGGCCGCCGACGTTGTGGTGGCTCTTGATGGTGACCGAGGGGCCGCCGGAAAAGCTGACCGATTCGATCACGTCCGGGTAAAGCGTGCCCTGGGCCAGGAATTTCGCCCCACCCACGTCGCCCGCGTGTTTCTGGAACACGTCGATGAACAGCTTGCCGATGATCTTGCGCTTGGTTTCCGGATCGCTCACCCCGTCAAGTTCGCCCAGGAACAGTTCCTGTTCGTCGGCGTGGATCAGCGGCATGTTGTAGTGGTCTCGGAACATGGTCACGACCTCTTCCGCCTCGCCCTGGCGCAACAGCCCGTGGTCGACGAAAACGCAGGTCAGCTGATCGCCGATGGCTTCGTGGATCAGCACCGCGGCGACCGAGGAATCGACCCCGCCCGACAGGCCGCAGATGACCTTGGCGTCGCCCACCTGGTCACGGATCTTGCGAATCGCTTCTTCGCGGTAGGCGCCCATGGTCCAGTCGCCGGTGAACCCCGCCAGCCGCACGAAGTTTTCCAGCAGCCGCGCGCCGTTCGGGGTGTGGTGCACCTCGGGGTGGAACTGCACGGCGAAGAAATTGCGCGCGGCATCCCCGATGATCGCATAGGGCGCGCCGGGCGAGGTGCCGTAGACCTCGAACCCCGGCGCGATCGCCGACACATGGTCGCCGTGGCTCATCCAGACCTGTTCGCGCCCGCTTTCGAACCAGCCTTCGAGCAAGGGCATCCGCTGTTCGGTCGCGCTCACATAGGCGCGGCCGAACTCGGCATTGCCGCCGCCGCGTTCCACCGTGCCGCCCAGCATCTGCATCATCACCTGCTGGCCATAGCAGATCCCCAGCACCGGCACCCCCAGCGCAAACACACTGGCCGGCGGGCGGGGCGAGCCCTGGTCGATGACCGAAGCCGGCCCCCCCGAAAGGATCACCGCGCCCGGCGAAAACGCGGCCAGGAAAGCGTCGGTCACCTTCTGGTAGGGGTGGATTTCGCAATAGACGTTCAGCTCGCGCAGGCGGCGGGCGATCAGCTGCGTTACCTGGCTGCCAAAGTCGATGATCAGCAGGCGCTGGTGGTCGGGGGGGGCGGATGCTTGCTTCATGGGGGCTGATTACGCAGCGCCGCCGCCAAGCGCAAGGGCGCCGCGGGGCGGAAGATTGGCCGGGGCGATGTCGTTTTCGGTCGCCAATGGCCGCAAAATCGCACCGGTGCGCCGGCGTGTTATTGTTAGACAGGGGCCAGGGACGGACGCGAACGGAAAGGATTGAGGCCCATGGAACAGGCGCGGACCAAGCGGCGCGGGCGCGGCGGCGGGGCGGCTCGGCGCGCGGAACGCACGGCGGTGCATTTCGAAACCGCCCGCTACATCAGCCGCAACATCCCGGATTTCGAGGTGCTGAACGACGAGGCGCTGGAGATCATCGAGACCAACGCCGAAACCGTTCTGGCCGAGATCGGGGTGAATTTCACCGACAACCCGGCGGCGCTGGCGCGCTGGCGCGAGGCGGGCGCCGAGGTCGAGGGCGAACGCGTGCGCCTCCCGCGCGGGCTGGCGCGCAAACTGTGCGAAACCGCGCCGTCGAGCTTTACCCAGTACGCCCGCAACCCCGAACGCAACGTCGAGATCGGCGGGCGCAACCTGGTGCTGGCCCGGGTCTATGGCCCGCCGTTCGTGCGCGATTCGGCCGGCGGGCGGCGCTATGCGACGATGGAGGATTTCCGCAATTTCGTGCGCCTTGGCTACATGTCGAAATGGCTGCACCATTCGGGCGGCACCATCTGCGAACCCACAGACGTGCCGGTCAACAAGCGCCATCTGGACATGCTGCTGGCCCATATGACGCTGTCCGACAAGCCGTACATGGGTTCGGTCACCGACCCGGAACGCGCCATCGATTCGCTGGAAATGTCGAAAATCCTGTTCGGCGCCGATTTCGTGGACAGCCACACGGTCATGACCTCGCTCACCAACATCAATTCGCCGCTGACCTTCGATGCCACGATGATGGGCGCGCTCGAGGTCTATGCCGCCGCCGGGCAGGCCTGCATCGTGTCGCCTTTCATCGTCGGCGGCGCGATGGCGCCGGTAAGCGTGGCGGGCACGCTGACCCAGGTGCTGGCCGAGGTGCTGGCCGGCGTCGCCTATGCCCAGCTGGTGCGCCCAGGCGCGCCGGTGATCTTTGGCGCCTTCGTGACCTCGATCGACATGAATTCGGGGGCGCCGACCTTTGGCACGCCTGAAGCGGCGCAGATCACCTATGGCGCGGGCCAGCTGGCGCGCCGGCTGGGGCTGCCCTACCGGTCGGGCGGGGGGTTTTGCGCTTCAAAACTGCCCGACGCCCAGGCCGGCTACGAATCGGCCAATTCGCTGAACACGGCACTGCTGGCCGGGGTGAACTTCATGCTGCACGCCTGCGGCTGGCTGGAAGGCGGGCTGGTGGCCAGTTTCGAGAAATTCGTGATGGATGCCGACCAGCTTGGCGCGTTGCACCATCTGGCACGCGGCGTGGACATCAGCGAAAACGGCCAGGCCATGGACGCGATCGCCGAGGTCGGCCCCGGCGGCCACTACCTGGGCTGCGCCCATACCCAGGTCAATTTCAAGGATGCGTTCTGGCGCTCGGACCTGTTCGACTACAAGCCCTTCGAAACCTGGCAGGAAGAGGGCGCGCGCGACACCCAGGCGCTGGCCGGCGCGCGGGTGGCGCGGCTGCTGGCCGACTACCGGGCGCCGGCGCTGGATGCGGGCATCGAGGACGCGCTGCGGGCCTATGTGGACCGGCGCAAGGGCGAGATGCCCGACGCCTTTGGCTGAGCCCGTTCAGGCGCCCTGGCGCGGTCGCGGCAGCAGGCGCGCTTCGGCCATCAGCGCGATCAGCACATCCACGTGGCGCGCCACCGAATAGCCCGCATCCCCCGCCTGGCGAGTCTCTTCCAGCCGGGCTTCTTCGGCGATCAGGCTGTTGACCGCCTTGATCGGCGACGGCGCGCTGCTGGTCTTCATCACCCGCTTGAGGTCGCGGTCGCGGTTGTATTCCTCGATCCCGAATCGGGCGGCGCGGATCAGCAGGCGCGGGCGGTGGATGTTGGCAAGAATTTGCATGATGTCGGTCATGACGGTGATCCCCATTTGGTGAGGCTCCCAGTCTGACCCGGTGCCGGGCGGTGTTGCGCGGATCGCCGATCGGGCGCGCGCTGCTTTTGGCAACTATTCACGAATTGGAAACAATAATCTGATTTCGAGGTCATTTTAACGATCTGGTAACCAATGCAACCTTAGGTTGTAGGCTGAGGGTGTGGCTTGCGACGACCGGACCAGGCGCCGGGTCGCGCGGGTTGCCAAAGGCGCGCAAAGGGCCGGAAAAAACCAAGCGGGGGATGATGCCGTGAACCAGATAGCCAGCAAGAACCAAGTAGAGAATCTGCCCGGCTGGGTGCCGGACGCGGCGCGAACCTACATTTCACACACCCGCACCGGGTGTTCGATTCGCAAGCTCGCGCAGGGCCACGGCTGCCATGCCTCGACGGTTCTGCGTCAGGTCCGCCGGATCGAATCGCGCCGCGACGACCCTTTGGTGGACGAAGCCCTGAGCGGCCTCGAAGCCCTGGTTCCGGGCCGTGCCGCCGGGGCCGGGGCGGAAAATCAACCTTTTGAAAACAAACACTTTGAGGGCGAAAAGCGGATGAGTGAGCAGCAGCAGCACAAGACCAGAACCCAGGCTCCGGACGAAGAAACGCTTGAACGCGAAGGGCGCCGCATTCTGCGCCGGCTGTGCGAGCCGGGCGCCTGTCTGGCGGTGGCGCGCGACATGGAAAAGGCGGTGGTGGTGCGCGAAGGCGCCGACGGGCGGGCGACGCGCACCGCGGTAGTCGACCGACCGGTGGCCCAGGCGATGGCGCTCAAGGACTGGATCGCCTGCGACAAGCCGGGGCGGATTTCGCGCTATGCGATCACCGGGGCCGGGCGCGCCGCGCTCAAGCGGCTGCTGGCCGACAGCGAAGCGGCGCGCGCGGGCTTTGCCGAAGCGCCGGCGCGGTTCGCCGACCAGCACGGCATGTTCGGCGAACGCGAGATCGCCCAGCCCGGCGGCCAGCATCCGCGCCGGGTGCGCTACAACTTCGCCGAAAGCCCGGTGGCGGCGATGGCGCGGCGCAAGGACAAGACCGGCAAGCCGTTCCTGTCGCCCGATCTGGTGGCCGCCGCCGAACGTCTGCGCGAAGACTTCGAACTGGCGCAGATGGGGCCGCGTGTGGCGCAGAACTGGGACCGGTTCCTGACCGGCGGCGAGCGCGGCGGTTTCGCCGGCGACAGCGGCATCGGCGACGGGCCGAGCGGCGCGCGCGACCGGGTGAACCGGGCGCTGGCGGAACTGGGGCCGGGGCTGGGCGACGTTGCGCTGCGGGTGTGCTGCTTTCTCGAAGGGCTGGAAGCGGCGGAAAAGCGCATGGGCTGGTCGGCGCGTTCGGGCAAGGTGGTGCTGCGCATCGCGCTGCAGCGGCTCAAGCGGCATTACGACGGGCTCGGCTCGAGCGGGCTGATCGGCTGACCGGCCGGCCCCGCGGCGGGGCGCCCGGCCGGGCCCGTTTGGCCGGATTCGCCGCGCCGGCGCAGGCCATGCGCGCGGGGCAATCCGGGTTTGCGCAGCCTTGGGTTTGCCAAGGCCGGGCGAAGCGCCTATCACGGGGCAAAGCCCAGCCAGAGGACAGACCGTTGCGCGATCTTTCGGACCCCAGCCAGCGCCACCCGGAAAAGGCGCACCGCGCCGACAACGCCCAGCCGCGCAAGCCGGCGTGGATCCGGGTCAAGGCCCCGACCTCGGCCGGCTACAAGGCCACCCGAGACATCCTCAGAACCAACCGCCTGTCCACGGTCTGCGAAGAGGCAAGCTGCCCGAACGTCGGTGAATGCTGGGGCCGCGGCCACGCCACCATGATGATCATGGGCGAGATCTGCACCCGCGGCTGTTCGTTCTGCAACATCGCCACCGGCAAGCCGGACGCGCTCGATGCCTTCGAACCGGGGCGGGTGGCCGACGCCGTGGCCCGGCTCGGGCTGACACATGTGGTCATCACCTCGGTCGACCGCGACGACCTGGCCGACGGCGGCGCCGAACATTTCGCCCAGACCATCCGGGCGATCCGCCACAAGGCGCCGGACACCACCATCGAGATCCTCACGCCGGATTTCCTCAAATGCGACGACAGCGCCCTGGAATGCGTGGTCGCGGCGCGCCCGGACGTGTTCAACCACAACCTCGAAACCGTCCCCGGCCTCTATCCCCAGGTGCGCCCCGGCGCGCGCTATTTCCACTCGTTGCGGCTGCTGCAGCGGGTCAAGGAACTGGACCCGGCGATGTTCACCAAGTCGGGCATCATGGTGGGGCTTGGCGAAGACCGCCAGGCGGTGCTGCAGGTGATGGACGACATGCGGGCGGCGGATGTGGATTTCCTGACCATCGGCCAGTATCTGCAACCGACCCCCAAGCACCACGCGGTCGCCCGTTTCGTGCCACCCGAGGAATTCAAGTCCTACGAAAAGGCCGCCTGGGGCAAGGGCTTTCTGATGGTCTCGGCGACGCCGCTGACGCGTTCATCCTACCATGCGGGCGACGATTTCGAACGCCTGCGCGCCAGCCGCGCCGCGAAACTCGCCCGGGGCTGACCGCCCGCCTTTTCCGCCGCCCAGCCCCGGCTTTCTTCTGTCCGAAAATATCCTCGGGGGGTGAATTCGCGCCAGCGAAGAGGGGGCCGAAAGCCCCCTGAAGCCGCCTTCGCGGCCCGCCGGTCACTTGACCGGCGGCACCGCCCGCAGATAGGCGATGATCGCGCGCAGATCCTCTTCGGGCAGCAGCGCGAGGTTCTCGACCACCTCGGCCATCGCGCCCCCGACGGTGTCGTAATCGGGTGTGAAGCCGGTGGTGAAATAGCCCAGCAGATCGTCATCGCTCCAGCTCAGCCGGGCCGGGGTGATGTTGGGGATGCGCCCCGCGCCGACCGGGTTCGCCGCGCCCCCCAGCCAGCGCGTCAGATCGAGATTGCCCAGCGCGCCGCGCGGCGTGTGGCATTCGCCGCAATGGCCAAGCGCTTCCACCAGGTAGCGGCCGCGTTCGGCGCGCGCATCCGGCAGATCGCGCACCACCCAGTCGGCGCGCAGGAACAGAGCTTTCCACAGCCCCAGGCCCGCGCGCATGTTGAACGGAAAGGCCACGTCATGGGCGCGGCTGGGGGTCGGGTCGCCGGGGAGCGTGGCCAGATACGCCCGCAGCGCCACGATATCGGCCGGATCGGCCAGCCGGTAGCTGGTATAGGGAAAGGCCGGGTAGTAATGCGCGCCCTCGGGCGATGTGCCGCGCAAAAGGGCGTTGGCCAGGTCGTCGGCGCTCCAGCCGCCGATGCCCGCATCCGCATCGTTCGAGATGTTCGGGGCGTAAAACGTGCCGAACGGCGATTTGAAGCCGCGCCCGCCCGCCAGCACCAGCCGGGTGGCGCGGGTGGCGTCGGGGGCGGTGTGACAGGACGCGCAGCCGCCGGCAAGAAACACCTGCCGGCCGCGCGCCGGGTCGGACTCGAACCCGTCCAGCGCACCCGGCGGCAGCCGCCTGGGCGCGGTGGCGGCAAGCACCGTCACCGCCGCCAGACCAAGCGCCCCGACAAGCCCCAGCAGGAAACGCCAGTTCATGGCGCGCGTGCCCGCACCGGCCTATTCGGGCTTGCGAAAGGCCTTGTGGCAGGCGCCGCATGCGCCGCCAACCGCGCCCAGCCCGACGCGCAACGCATCCAGCCCGGTTCCGGCCTGGCCGGCATAGGCCGCGGCGGCGTCGGCAAGCCCCTTGCGCTTGGCCTCGAACCCGGCCAGGTCATCCCAGATTTCCGGCAGCGCCCGGGTGCCGTCATTGTCGAAGGAATCCGAGCCTTCGGGCCACATGCCCTGCTGGTTCAGCGCCGCCAGCGCCGCCAGGTTGGCGGCGGCGGTCCCGGCGGTGTCGGCGTCATAGGCAATCTCGCCCTTGGCCATGCCCACAAGCGTGCCGATGTTGAAGGTATAGAGCCGCATCAGCGACTGGCGCGCGGTGATCTCGCGCGCAAACGGCCCGCCGTCGCCGGCCGCAAGGACCGGGGCCGCCGCGCCTGTCAGCGCCGCCATCAGCAGGGTCAGGGCAATTTTCCGGGGAAGGTTCTGCATGGTGAAATCCTTTACTGTTCGCGCAAATTCTATGGTTAACGGGCCCCAGTATAACCGCGGCTTTCGTTCTGTCTTGGGAAATTTTCCGCTACCGCGCAATCCGCCCGCGCGGCGTGCCGTCCAGCGTCAGCCAGTCGGGCCAGCCAAAAACCCGTTCCCAGGCGAACAGCGCCAGGCACAGGCCGATCACGATCAGATACAGCCGCACCCGCTTCCACGACGGCGGCTTGCGCGCCCATTTCGACATGCGCAGAAACGGGCGCAGGGTCATGCGCCGTCCGCGTCGCCGGTAAAGCGCACCGTGCCGATAAAGGGCAGGTTGCGGTTGCGTTGGGCAAAGTCGATGCCGTAGCCGACCACGAATTCATCGGGGATCTCGAACCCCACCCAGTCGGCCTGCACCTCCACTTCGCGCCGCGACGGTTTGTCCAGAAGCGCGATCGTTTTCAGGTGCTTGGGCCCCTTGGCCCTGAGCAGCCCGACCACGTGTTTCAGCGTGTAGCCGGTGTCGACGATGTCTTCCACCAGCAGCACGTCGCGCCCGGCGATCTCGCCGCGCAGGTCTTTCAGGATACGCACCTCGCGCGAGGTTTCCATCGAATTGCCGTAGGACGAGGCCTCGATAAAGTCCACTTCCACCGGCAGATCCAGTTCGCGCACCAGATCGGCGATGAACACGAAAGAACCGCGCAGCAGCCCCACCACCACCAGCTTGTCGGTGCCGGC
>JAJRUE010000221.1 GCA_024277955.1 Alphaproteobacteria bacterium
GGCCCTGGCTGATCTTGTAGGCGCCCTGGTATTGCGCGACTTCCTCACCCATCAGGAACACGGCGTCGTCGGCGCGCATTTCTTCGGCCATGGCGTCGCGCAGCGCTTCGCGCACGGTGGTGGAGCGCATTGCCGTGCCGGGGGGGATTTCGGTATCCGCCGGGGGAGCGGGGGGCGCGACAGTGGCGGGGGCCGCGGGGGCAGGGGCGGGGGCGGGATCGGGGGTTGCCGCCGGAGCTGTGGCTGTGGCGGGGGCGGCAACGGGGGCCGCATCGGCGCTTTCGCCTTCTTCCAGCAGCACCGCGATCGGGGTGTTCACCTTGACCCCTTCGGTGCCCTCGGCCACCAGCAGCTTGCCGATGACGCCGTCGTCCACCGCTTCGAATTCCATCGTCGCCTTGTCGGTCTCGATCTCGGCGATGATGTCGCCCGAGGACACCGCGTCGCCCTCTTTCACCAGCCATTTCGCCAGTGTGCCTTCTTCCATCGTCGGGGAAAGCGCGGGCATGAGAATTTCGGTTGCCATGTCAGTCTCTCCTCAGGCGTAAATGTCGGTCCAGAGCTCTTCCAGCGGCGGCTCGGGGCTTTGCTTGGCGAATTCGGCGGCTTCGTTCACCACCGCCTTGATTTCCTTGTCGATGGCTTTCAGATCGTCCTCGGTCGCGTGTTTGCCCTTGAGGATCAACTCGCGCACATGGTCGATGGCGTCGTGGGTCTGGCGCACCTTCTGCACCTCTTCGCGGGTGCGGTATTTCGCCGGGTCCGACATCGAGTGGCCGCGGTAACGGTATGTTTTCACTTCCAGAATATAGGGCCCCTTGCCGGCGCGGCAGTGTTTGGTGGCCTTTTCGCCCGCCGCCTTGACCGCCAGCACGTCCATGCCGTCGACGGTTTCGCCGGTGATGCCAAAGGCTTCGCCCCGGGTGTACAGGTCCGGGGTCGAGGTCGAACGTGACTGCGCCGTGCCCATGGCATACTGGTTGTTTTCGATCACGAAGATCACCGGCAGCTTCCACAGCGCCGCCATGTTGAAGGTTTCGTAAACCTGGCCCTGGTTGGCGGCGCCGTCACCGAAATAGGTGAAGGTGACGCACCCGTTTTCCAGGTAGCGGTCGGCAAAGGCCAGCCCGGCCCCCAGCGGCACCTGCGCGCCGACGATGCCGTGGCCGCCGTAGAAATTCTTTTCCTGCGAAAACATGTGCATGCTGCCGCCCTTGCCCTTGGAATAGCCGTCGATCCGGCCCGCAAGCTCGGCCATCACCCCCTTGGGGTCCATGCCGCTGGCCAGCATGTGGCCGTGGTCGCGGTAGCTGGTGATGCGCTTGTCGCCCTCTTCTGCGGCAGCTTCCAGCCCGACGACAACCGCCTCTTGCCCGATGTAGAGGTGGCAGAACCCGCCGATCAGCCCCATGCCGTAAAGCTGGCCGGCCTGTTCCTCGAATCGGCGGATCAAGAGCATCTCGCGGTAGTATTCGAGCAGCTCTTCCTTGGAAGCACTTGGTTTTTTTGCGCTTTTCCGGGCGGCCATGCGGCGTCTCCTTGTGTTCGCAACTATAGTTTAACGTTAAACTATCTAATACAACAGGTGGCGGGAATTGGCGACAGGAAAATGCTCTGCGCGGGCGAAAGCCGGCCATGCGGTGCGCGCATGGCCTGGCGGGCGGGTGTCTCTGGCGGGGGTGTTCCTGGCAAGATGACGCGGCGGGCGCCAGGCGCAGCGGTTATCGGATGACGATTTCGTCCGGGCGCACCAGACCCAGCACGTTGCGCGCCTGTTCGTCCAGCAGGTCGAGATCCAGGTAATCGTCCGACAGCCGCCGGGTCTTGTTGCGCATCTGCGCCACTTCCAGCTGCAGCCGGTCGCGTTCGGCACTCAGATCGGCGGCCTCGGCTTCGATCTGGATGCGGCGGAACAGGCCGTAGTCGCCCTGCACGCTGGCGAAGGTGAAATAGGTGGCCAGCATGAAGATCACCGAGAAATAGATCGCCAGCCCGTAGGTGGGGGTGTTGCGTCTGCCGGTCATCGCTGCCTCATGTACTGCCGCTCTTTGGCGGCTTTTGGCGACTATGCCACAACTGATTCGCATTGTGAATCCCCTGCCGGGCGAAAACGCGATAAATTCGGCGCGAGCGGCGGGACGCTGCGTCAGTGTTGCCCGGCGGGCGTCCCGGCGCGATAGTTTCGATGACCCCGGGGCCGGAGGCTTCCGGCCGGGGATTGCTTGGGGGAGAGCATGCCATGAGCGAACCAGCCGCCAGATCCGACCTGCCGACACATGAAGTTCTGAACCAGCCGCCCGAGCCGGGGGATCGCGACCTGTGGCGCGGCGATATCGCCCTGCGCGAAGCGGTGGCGCGCGAAGCCGGACAGCCCGACGGCCTGGCCGGGTTCGGTGCGCGGCTTGGCACGCGGGCGATGCGCGACGCGGCGCGCGACGCCAACCGCTGCCTGCCGGAACTGCGCGCCTTCGACCGGGGCGGGCGGCGGCTGGACGAGGTGCATTACCACCCGGCCTATCACCAGCTGATGCGCGTTGGGCTCGAGGCCGGCTATGCGGCGGTGGCCTGGGAAGGGGGCGCCGGCGGCCATGTGACCCACGCGGCGATGGTCTACCTGCTGAACCAGGTGGAGCCGGGGGTGTGCTGCCCGATGACGATGACCTAC
>JAJRUE010000222.1 GCA_024277955.1 Alphaproteobacteria bacterium
GGTCCCGTGGGACTGGACCTATTTCCCCGACACGGTGCCGGCCTTTCCCGACGATCTGGTGGCCAAGGTCTGCGAACTTGCCGGCACCGAGGGCATTCTGGGAAACTGCCATGCTTCCGGCGTGCCGATCATCGAAAAGCATTGCGCCGATCACCTCAGGACCGGCTGGCCGATCTGCTATACGTCGGCCGACAGCGTGTTCCAGATCGCCGCGCATGAAGAAACATTCGGTCTGGAGCGGCTTTACAAGCTGTGCGAGGATCTTGCCCCGACGCTTCACGCGATGAAGGTGGGCCGGGTGATCGCGCGCCCGTTTGTGGGAAAATGCGGCGATTTTCGGCGCACCAAGAACCGGCGCGACTATGCGATCGCGCCCCCCAGCCCGACCCTGTGCGACTGGGTGCAAGGCGCCGGGCGACGGGTGTATGGCATTGGAAAGATTGGCGATATCTTTTCGCGCCGCGGCATAGACGAGGTGCGCAAGGGCACGGATGCCGAGCTGATGGAACACCTGGTGGACCTGATGGACGAGGCCGAGGACGGGTCGCTCACATTCGCCAATTTCGTGGAATTCGACAGCCTGTTCGGCCACCGGCGCGATGTTTCGGGCTATGCGCGGGCGCTGGAATGGTTCGATGCGCAGCTGGCGCGGGTCTTTGCGCGCGCGCGCCCCGGCGACCTGCTGATCTTCACCGCCGATCACGGCAACGACCCGACCTGGGCGGGCAGCGACCACACCCGCGAACGGGTGCCGGTGCTGGCCCGCGGGGCGGGGACGAAACCGGGTGGCAAACCGGCGGGGCTGGTGAATTACGTGGATGTGGCGGCTTCGGTCGCGGCGCATCTGGGGGTCGAAAACGCCGGCCCCGGCAAAAGTTTCATCTAACGGGAAAATGTGAAGCCATGGAAAACCACCTGAACCTTGTCGAACATCCGCTGGTGCAGCACAAGCTGACGATCATGCGCAAGAAGGAAACCTCGACCAATTCCTTTCGCCGCCTGCTGCGCGAGATCAGCCAGTTGCTGGCCTACGAGATCACCCGCGAGATGGACCTGACCACCACCCGCATCGAGACCCCGCTGTGCGAGATGGACGCGCCCACGCTGGGTGGCAAGAAACTGGCGCTGATTTCGATCCTGCGGGCGGGCAACGGGCTGCTGGACGGGGTGCTCGAACTGATCCCGGCGGCGCGGGTCGGCTTTGTCGGGCTGTATCGCGATGAAGAGACGCTCAAGCCTGTGCAGTATTACTACAAGGTGCCCGACAACCTGGGCGAACGGCTGGTGATCGCGGTGGACCCGATGCTGGCGACCGGAAACAGCTCGGTCGCGGCGATCGACCTGCTGAAACAGTCGGGCGCGAAGAACATCCGTTTCATGTGCCTGCTGGCCGCGCCCGAAGGCATCGCCCGGATGAAAGAGGCGCATCCCGACGTGCCCATCGTCACCGCCGCGGTGGACGAGCGGCTGAACGAACACGGCTATATCGTGCCGGGTCTGGGCGATGCCGGCGACCGGATGTACGGCACGAAATAGGGGGGAATCGCTTTACAGCGATTTGGCGATCCTGCATCCTGCCGATGGACAAGATCGGGGGGATCTTTGCGGTGAATTGCAAACGGCTTTTGCTGGCGGCTGCGCTGATGGCGGTTCTGGTTCCCGCCGCAGGGTGGGCGCAGGCCTTGCGCGACGTGGACGGCCCGGCGGAACTGCCGCCCGCCAGTTTCACGGGCAAGCAATATGTGGACAGCCGGGGCTGCGTCTTTATCCGCGCGGGCTACGGCGACCAGGTGGTCTGGGTGCCGCGGGTGACGCGGGACTGCAAGTTGATGTGCGGGCAGGTTCCCACCTTTGCAGCGGCGGCGCCCGCCCGGGCGGCGGCGCCGGTGGTCACCGCGCAGGCGGCTGTGCAGGCGGCCCCGACGACTGCCGCGCCCACGACTGCAGCGCCCAGTGCGCCCGGACGGGGGCACCGGACGGCGCAGGCGGCGGCCCGGCCTTTGGCCGCGGGCGGGGCGATGGCGGTGCCCAAGGGGTTCCGCCCGGCCTGGACCGACGGGCGGCTGAACCCGAACCGCGGGCCGCGCACCGCCGAGGGCGACGCGCAGATGGCCCGGATCTGGACAAACACCGTACCGCGCCGGCTGGTCGCGCCCGAAAACCCGGCGGCCACCACCGCGATCGTGGTTTCAACGCGCGGCACCGCAATGGCGCGGGAAGCGACCGGGGCGGTCATTCAGCTTGGCGCCTATGCGAAGCCCGGGAACGTGGCGGCGGCGCTGGACTGGCTGGGCTCGGTTGGTCTGGACGGAGCCGTGCGGCCCGCGCGTCTGGGGGGCAAGCGGGTGCAGGTGGTTCTGGCCGGGCCGTTTGCCGATGCCCCGGCGCGCGCCCGCGCCTTGGCGGTCATCCGGGCAGCCGGCTACCGGGACGCTTTCGTGACCCGCTGATTGCGCGCCGCGAGCGGCGCGATGCCTCCGGCGGGGATATTTTTGGACAGAAGAATTGGCGAGGCAGGGGCGGGGCGTTCATTCGCCGCAGATCGCCTGCAGGCTGATCCAGTCGCCATCGCTGAGCACCGGCACCGCGGTTTTTTCGGGGAGGGCATCGGCCTCGATCAGGCCGAGCGTAGTTTCGCCGGAAATATCAAGCGCATAGGCGTAGGGGGAAGCGCGCACGCCGGCGCGTCTGAACTGTTCGGCAAGGGATGCGTCGGACGGGCGGCTGGGGGGCGGCAACAGCAGGTCTTCGGCATATTGCGCCAGCCGGTCCTGGCTGATCGTGCCGGTGGTCAAGAGCTGAAAGGCGGTGCCGAGGCCGCTGGCGCGCAGCAGCCGCACCAGCGGGTCGGTCTGTTGCGCGCGCAGGTCTTCGGCAAGGGCGAAGCCGGCGGGCACGTCGGGATCTTCGTAGTCTTCAACCAGCGCCCGGTTCAACAGGATGATATGGCCTGGAAGATGTTCGCTCTGACGCACGCCGCTGGCCAGCACCACGATCCGGCCGGGGCTGTCGCCGAACAGGCGGCGGTGCATTTTTTCCAGCGCCGCGGTGCCGCGCGGGGTGTCGCAGGGGCTGCCCGCCACCCGCCGGATATTGGTCAGCAGGTCTTCGCCGATCATCGCGCGCTGGCTGGCCGGCACCACCGAGGCGGTATAGTCCACCATCGCGCCCGGCAGCCAGAACACCGCCACCGCCGCCACCGCCGCGACAACCCCCGCGCTCAGGTAAAAGCGCAGCCGTCCCGGGTGCGGGCGGCGCCGTTCGATGGCCGCCTGCACCCGGGCGATCGCGCCGATCATCGTGTCGTCGTCCAGCTCCAGGGTTTCGGCGGCGTCCGGGCCCGGGCGGAAGATGGCCGGGGTTTCGCCGGGGTTCACGCGCTCTACCGCCGGCAGCGACCAGTGCGCCAGCGCGTTTCCTCTGGTGTCGCTGAGCGTCAGCGTGGCATCGCCCAGGGCGACGATCACCTCGATGCGCTGCGCATCCGGCGACGCGCGCCACAGCCCGGTGCTTTCCAGGCGCTGGTATTGCTTGAGAGCCGTCATTTCGCGGGGTGCCTGCTGCTCGGGTCCGGTCCTGTTTGGGCCAGATTAGCCGAGCGCACCGCCCGTCACAACATCACAGGGTTTTCGCCAGTTTGCGCAGCTCGAACTTCTGGATCTTGCCGGTCGAGGTTTTCGGCAATTCCTGGAACACCACCTTTTTCGGAGTCTTGAAGCCGGCCAGCCGTTCGCGGGCGAAGGCGATCAGTTCGGCTTCATCGCAGGTGGCGCCTTCTTTCAGCTCGACAAAGGCGCAAGGTACTTCGCCCCATTTTTCGTCCGGCTTGGCGACGACTGCGCACAGCAGCACCGCCGGGTGGTGCATCAGCGTGCCCTCGACCTCGACCGAAGACACGTTTTCGCCACCCGAGATGATGATGTCCTTGGCCCGGTCGGTGATCTTGATATAGCCGTCCGGGTGCTGAAAGGCTATGTCGCCAGAATGGAAATAGCCGCCGGCAAAGGCTTCGCGGGTGGCGTCCGGGTTTTTCAGGTAGCCCTTCATCACCGGGTTGCCGCGGATCATGATTTCGCCGGTGGTTTCGCCGTCCATGGGCACTTGCGTCATGGTTTCGGGGGCCATCACGGTGATGTCCTCCATCATCGGCATCAACACGCCGGTGCGCGCCTTGATCGCGGCCTTTTCTTCCTCGGGCAGGTCGTCCCAGCGGTCGGGGTGCCAGAGGCATTCGGTGACATGGCCGTAGGTTTCGGTCAGCCCGTAGACCTGGGTCACATGAAAGCCCAGCGGTTCGATCGCGGCCAGCGTGGCGGCGGGCGGCGGGGCGCCGGCGGTAAAGACCTCGACCACATGGTCGAAGTCGCGGCGCTCGTCGTCATGGGCGTTGACGATCATGTTCAAGACGATCGGCGCGCCGCCGAAATGGGTCACCCCTTCGTCGGCGATGGCGTCGTAGATGTTTTTCGCGGTGATGTCGCGGCAGCACACCAGCGTGCCGCCCAGAAGCGGCATCATCCAGGTATGGTTCCAATTGTTGCAGTGGAACATCGGCACGATCGCCAGGTAGCGCGGGCGCAGGGTCATTTCCCAGGAGACCACCGTGCCCATGGTCATCAGGTAGGCGCCGCGGTGGTGGTAGACCACGCCCTTGGGCCGGCCGGTGGTGCCCGATGTGTAGTTCAGCGCCAGGCTTTCCCATTCGTCACGCGGCATCACCCAGTTGAAACCGGCGTCGCCCGTGGCGATGAATTCCTCGTATTCCGGGTGGCGTCCGGTGGCGGGCAGGCCGGCCTGGGGATCGGCCACCTCGACAATCGCCGGGCGCGGGCCCCGCATGCGCCGCGCGGCTTCCTCGGCCAGCGGCAGGAACTGGGTGTCGCACAGCACCAGCCGGGCGCCGCCGTGATCGAAGATATAGGCCACGGTATCGGCATCCAGCCGGATGTTGATGGCGTTCAGCACACCGCCCATCGCCGGCACGCCGAAATGGGCTTCGGCATGGGCGGGGATGTTGGGCAGGATGGTGGCGACCACATCGCCCGGCTCGATCCCGGCGTTGACCAGCGCCGAGGCCAGGCGCGAGACCCGCGCATGGTAGTCCGCGTAGGTGCTGCGGTGGCTGCCATAGACCACCGCCAGCTGGTCGGGAAAGACCCGCGCGGCGCGGCGCAGATGCGAAAGCGGCGTCAGCGGCACGAAATTGGCGTCGCATTTTTCCAGCCCGGTTTCATCGGCCATCCAGCCCATGGCGTCCCCCTTTGATCTACACGCGGTTTCGCGGCGGATTGTGCGCATTCGCGCCGGGTTTGAAAAGGGGGGATA
>JAJRUE010000223.1 GCA_024277955.1 Alphaproteobacteria bacterium
ATGTCCATGCGGCGTCCTCAGGCGGGGGTGAACAGACCTTTGCGCTTGACCTGTTCATAGGCCTCGTCGATCGACCGGGTAGCGCGTTCGATCAGCGTGTCCACGTCGTCGCGCGTCAGCACCAGCGGCGGCGAGATGATCATCCGGTCGCCCACGTGGCGCATCACCAGGTTGTTGGCGAAACAGCGGTCGCGGCAGATCGTGCCGATGGTGCCCGGCGGCGTGGCGAAGGGCGCGCGATTGGCCTTGTCCGGCGACAGCGCGACCGAGCCGACCATGCCGACGATCCGCGCTTCGCCGACCATCGGGTGATCCGCCAGCTGCAGCCATTTTTCCCGCAGATAGGGTGCGATATCGTCGCGAACAGTGTCTATTATTGCCTCTTCTTCGAGAATACGCAGGTTTTCCAGCGCCACCGCCGCCGACACCGGATGGCCGGAATAGGTGTAGCCGTGGTTGAAGTCGCCGGCCTCGGCGATCACCTGCGCCACGGCATCGCTGACCATCGAGCCGCCGATGGGCGCATAGCCCGACGACAGGCCCTTGGCGATGGTCATGATGTCGGGGCGGATCGAAAACGTGTCGGAGCCGAACCAGTTGCCGGTGCGCCCGAAGCCGCAGATCACCTCGTCGGCGATCAGCAGGATCTCGCGTTCGTCGCAGATCCGCTGGATTTCCGGCCAGTAGCTGTCGGGCGGAATGATCACCCCGCCCGCGCCCTGGATCGGTTCGGCGATGAAGGCGGCGACGCGGTCTTCGCCCAGCTCGTCAATGGCGCGTTCCAGCTGGCGGGCGCGTTCCAGGCCGAACGCGTCCGGGCTTTGATCGCCGCCCTGGGCATACCAGTTGGGTTCGTCGATGTGGTGGATATCAGGGATCGGCAACCCGCCCTGGGCGTGCATCGCCGCCATGCCGCCCAGGCTGGCGGCGGCGACGGTCGAGCCGTGATAGGCGTTCTTGCGGCTGATGATCACCTTCTTTTCGGGTTTCCCCCTGGCCGCCCAATAGTGTCTGACAAGGCGGATATTGGTGTCATTGGCTTCCGAACCGGAGCCCGCGTAGAACACGTGGTTCAGATCGCCCGGCACCAGTTCGGCCAGTTTTTTCGCCAGCGCGATCGCCGGCACATGGGTGGTCTGAAAGAAGGTGTTGTAATAGGGCAGTTCGCGCATCTGGCGGGCGGCGACCTCGGCGATCTCGTCGCGGCCATAGCCGATGTTGACGCACCAGAGCCCCGCCATCGCGTCCAGAATGCGGTTGCCGTCGGAATCGGTCAGGTAAACCCCGCGCGCGCCGGTGATCACCCGTGCGCCCTTTTTGGCAAGCTCGGCGCCGGCGGTGAACGGGTGGATGTGATGGGCGGCGTCGAGCGCCTGAAGCTCTTTCGTGGGCAGGTGGTTGGTGATCATGTTCATCGCATGACTCCTTTGACGGAAGTGCAAAACCGAGGCGCGGCCTCAGACGTTCAAAAGCAGGTGCTGGCGTTCCCAGGGCGAAATTTCGCGCTGGAACTCTTCGAGCTCGGCGCGCTTGATCGCGGAATAGAGCTGGCAGAATTCTTCGCCCAGAACCTCGCGCAGGGCGCTGTCGGCCTCGAACCCGTCCAGCGCCTCGTCCAGGTTGCGCGGCAGCACCGCGCCTTCCTGATAGACTTCGCCCATCGCTTCGGCGCGGGGTTCAAGCCCGTTCACCAGGCCCAGGTAGCCACAAGCCAGGCTGGCGGCCAGCGCCAGATAGGGGTTGGCATCCATCCCGATCACCCGGTTTTCCACGCGACGCGCATCGGGACCGGAATTGGGGATGCGCAGCCCGGTGGTGCGGTTGTCGGCGGCCCATTCCAGATTGACCGGCGCGCTCATCCCGGCGGTGAAGCGGCGGTAGGAATTGACGTAGGGCGCCAGCAGCGGCACCGTCGATTTCAGGTGGTTTTGCGACCCGCCGATGAAATGGCGAAAGGCGGGCGCGCCGGTGCCGTCCGGGTTGGAAAAGATGTTGCGGCCGGTCTTCACGTCGACCACGCTCTGGTGGATGTGCATGGCGCTGCCGGGTTCGTCGCGCATCGGCTTGGCCATGAAGGTGGCGAAGGTGCCGTTCTTCAGCGCCGCTTCGCGGATCGCGCGCTTGAAGTAGAACACCTGATCGGCCAGCTCCAGCGGATCACCGTGCAGCAGGTTGATTTCGATCTGGCCGGCGCCGCCTTCCTGGATCAGCGTATCGATGGCCAGGCCCTGCGCCTCGGCATAGTCGTAAATCGTGTCTATTACGGGGCCATATTCATCTACCGCGACCATCGAATAGGCCTGCCGCCCGGCCCCGCGGCGCCCGGTGCGCCCCACCGGCGGTTCGATCGGTTCGTTCGAATCGACGTTGGGTTTGGTCAGGTAGAATTCCAGTTCCGGCGCCACCACGGCGCGCCAGCCACGGGCGGCATAAAACCCCAGCACGCGCTTGAGCACATTGCGCGGCGCCACCGCCACCGGTTCTCCATCGCGGGTTTCCAGATCGTTGATCACCTGCAGGGTCACATCGTCCGACCACGGAACGGCGGAAGCCGTGGCCATGTCGGGCCGCAGCACCACGTCATGTTCGGTCCACTGGTTTTCGATGTTTTCCATATCGACGTATTCGCCGGTAATGGTTTGATAAAACAGCGAAATCGGGAGATAGAAGGTTTGCGTTGGGCCGAATTTGTAGACCGGCATCGACTTGCCCCGCGACATGCCGGCGAGGTCGGGAATGATGCATTCGACCTCTTCGATGCGGCGTCCGCGCCGATAGTCCTGAAACGCCGGCGGCAGCGTTTCTATCCAGTCGTTCTGTTTCCTGTCAGGCACGGCATCACCGAAATGTTGGCGTTTGGCTATGTCCGCAGAATATGATCAAATTTGCGGCTGTCAATCGCAATCCGTCTGGGCGGGCCGCTGCATCGACCTGCGAATCTGGACATGGCCCTGCTGAATGTCATCGGCAATCGCGGCGGCGACCCCGTCGGCATCGCCGGCCCGCAGCGCCGCAAGGGCTTCGTCGTGCATGTCGGGCAGGTTGGCGGTGCCGTAGCGGCCGCAAACCACCCGCAGCGACGGGCCGACCCGCAGCCAAAGCGCGTTGGCCACCTGCATCAGGATGCGGGCGTCGGCATGGACGTAAAGCGTCTGGTGGAACTGGCAGTTATGCTTGAGATAAGCGCCCACGTCGCCCTGGTCGATGGCGATGTTCAGCTCATCATCGATGGCGCGCAGCCGATCGATGTCGGCGGGCTTGATCCGGCCGGTCGCCAGATAGGCCAGCCGAGGCTCAACCGATTGACGAACAAAGGCAATTTCATCCAGCTGCCCAAGCGTCAGTTCCGGTACCGAAATCCGCCGGTTGCCCAGGAATTCCAGCGCGCCCTCGGCGGTCAGGCGGCGCAGCGCCTCGCGCACCGGGGTCATGCCGGCGTCAAGCTGTTCGACCAGCCCCTGAATGGTGACCGCCTGGCCGGGCGCCATTTCGCCAAACAGGATCATCTCGCGGATGCGCCGGTAGACAAGTTCATGCGACGGCAGTTTGCCGGTTCCGCCGCCCGCGGCGCGCGATTTGTCCTGCTGCGATGCGACCTGCATCCTGCCCCGCGTGTTGACCCTCGTGTGGGGGAAATGAAAACTCCTTGTTGCAATTTGTCAACTTTTTTGATCAAATCTTTTGGCGAGGCGTAAAGCCCGACGATCCAAAGGGAGAAGACTCATGAAATTTACCTGGCTACCGCTGGCGGCCGCCATTGTCGCAGGTGCAAGCATGGCCGCGGCTGAAGAGGTGCGCGTTTACAACTGGTCGGACTACATCGACGAAGAGCTGCTGACCAAGTTCGAGGACGAAACCGGGATCAAGCTGATCTACGACGTGTTCGATTCGAACGAAGTGCTGGAAACCAAGCTGCTGGCCGGCGGGTCCGGCTATGACGTGGTGGTTCCCTCGGGCACCTTCCTGCAACGCCAGATCCAGGCCGGGGCGTTTCAGAAGCTGGACTATTCCAAGCTGCCCAACGCGGTCAACCTTTGGGACGTGATCAAGGAACGCACCGCGCAGTATGACCCGGGCAACCAGTATTCGATCAACTACATGTGGGGCACCACTGGCATCGGCGTGAACGTCGGCAAGGTCAGGGAAGTGCTGGGCGAAGATGCTCCGGTGGATTCGCTGGCGCTGATCTTCGACCCGGCCAACATGGAAAAGCTGCAGGCCTGCGGCGTGCAGCTGCTGGATGCGCCGACCGAACTGATCCCGGCGGCCCTGGCCTGGCTCGGCGAAAACCCCGACAGCCACGACAAGGACGTGATCGCCAAGGCCGAACCGGTGCTGACCGCAATCAGGCCCTTTGTGCAGAAGTTCCACAATTCCGAATATATCAATGCCCTGGCCAACGGGAATATCTGCGTCGCCTTCGGCTGGTCCGGTGACATCCTGCAGGCCCGCGACCGCGCGGACGAAGCCGAAAACGGCGTTGAGATCGCCTATCACGCACCCAAGGAAGGGGCGCTGATGTGGTTCGACATGATGGCCATTCCGGCAGATGCCCCCAACGCGGACGGCGCGCACAAGTTCCTGAACTTCATCATGGATGCGCAGAACATGGCGGCGGCGACGAACTACGTCTACTACGCCAACGGCAACCTTGCATCGCAGCAGTATGTCCTGCCGGAAATCCTGGAAGATCCGGCGATCTACCCGGACGAAGCCACGCTCGAGAACCTGTACACGACCACGCCCTACACGGCGAAAGAGCAGCGGTTCGTGACCCGCATGTGGACCCGGATCAAGTCCGGCACCTGAACTGACGAAAAACGGCCCGCGCCCCGGCTTCGGGGTGCGGGCGCTATCCTTTTCGGTTGGGGAAATCATGGCGATGACGGCGACAGAGCAGGCGTTCGCGCCCTGGGACGATCCGGGCCAGAAACCGTTGATCCAGTTTCGCAACGTGACCAAGCGCTTTGGCACGTTCACGGCGATCGACGACCTGACGCTCGACATTTTCGAACAGGAATTCTTTGCGCTTCTGGGTCCGTCGGGCTGCGGCAAGACCACGCTCATGCGGATGCTCGCCGGGTTCGAAACCCCGACCGAAGGCACCATTCTTCTTGAGGATCAGGACATCGCGCCGGTGCCGCCCAACCGGCGCGCGGTGAACATGATGTTCCAGTCCTACGCGCTTTTTCCGCATCTGAGCGTTTACGACAACATCGCCTTCGGGCTGAAACGGTCCGACATGCCGCGCGATCAGATCGACGCCCGCGTGCAGGAAATGCTGCGCCTGACCCGGCTCGCACAGTTCGCCCGGCGCAAACCGCACCAGATTTCCGGCGGCCAGCGACAGCGGGTAGCGCTGGCGCGCAGCCTGGCCAAGGCACCCAAGCTGCTGCTGCTGGATGAACCGATGGGGGCGCTGGACAAGAAGCTGCGCCAGGAAACCCAATTCGAACTTATGGACATCCAGGAAAAGACCGGCACCACCTTTGTCATCGTCACCCATGACCAGGAAGAAGCGATGACCGTCGCCAGCCGGGTGGCGGTGATGGATCACGGGCGCATCGTCCAGGTGGCGACGCCCGCCGACATCTACGAAAGCCCCAACAGCGTTTACGTGGCCGATTTCATTGGCGATGTGAACATCATCCAGGGCAACGCCGGCGCCAGCGACACGACCCGGACCGAGATCCACTGGCTCGAAGGTCAGCCGCCGATCATCGGCACCGCCGCGCGCGTCCTGGCCGAGGGCACCATCTGCCACTTTGCGATTCGGCCGGAAAAGGTCTCTATTTCAGGCGAAAAGCCCATGGACCGGGCCAATGTGTTCCTGGGAAAAGTGCTGGATATCGCCTATCTCGGAAATATCTCGACCTATCATGTCGAACTGTCCGGCGGGCAGATCATCAAGGCGCAAACCGCAAACCGCCGCCGGATTTCGCGGCGCAGTTTCAACTGGAACGATCCCGTCTGGCTGTCGTGGACCGACACCGCCGGCGTGGTCCTGACGGAATAGGGCGCCGCCGATGAACCCCCGCCGCCTGTTCCTGATCGCCGTGCCCTATCTCTGGCTTCTGGCGCTGTTCCTGGTGCCGTTCGGCATCGTGCTCAAGATTTCGCTGTCCGACACCGCGCTGGCGATCCCGCCCTATGTGCCGACGCTGGATCTGGCCGGCGGCTGGCAGGGGATCAAGGATTTCTTTGCCCAGCTCGACCTGGAAAACTTTGTCTTCCTGACCGAGGATGAACTCTACTGGCGGGCCTATGTCTCAAGCCTCTGGATCGCCACCGTATCCACCGTGATCACCCTGCTGGTGGGCTATCCGATTGCCTACGGCATGGCCCGCGCCGCGCCGGAATGGCGCCCGACGCTGATGATGTTCGTGATCCTGCCGTTCTGGACCAGCTTCCTGATCCGGGTCTATTCCTGGATCGGCATCCTGTCCAGGGAAGGCTACCTGAACCAGGTGCTGATCTGGGCCGGGCTGATCGATGAGCCGCTGCAGATCATCAACACCAACATCGCGGTCTATATCGGCATCGTCTACACCTACCTGCCGTTCATGATCCTGCCGATCTACGCCTCGCTCGAAAAGATGGACGATTCCCTGCTGGAAGCCGCCGAAGACCTGGGCTGTTCACGGCTCAGCGCCTTTTGGCTGGTGACCTTTCCGCTGTCGCGCCCCGGCGTGATCGCCGGTTGTTTCCTGGTGTTCATCCCGGCGATCGGCGAATTCGTGATCCCGTCGCTGCTGGGCGGGTCGCGCACGCTGATGATCGGCAAGGTGCTGTGGGAAGAATTCTTTTCCAACCGCGACTGGCCGGTGGCCTCGGCGGTGGCGGTGATCCTGCTGCTGGTGCTGGTGATCCCGATCATCCTGTTCCAGCGCAACGAACAGAAACAACGCGAGGCAGAACAATGAGCCGCCGCTTTTCCTGGTTCAACGCAACGTCTCTGACGCTCGGTTTTGCCTTTCTCTACCTGCCGATGCTGATCCTGATCACCTACAGCTTCAACGCGTCCCGGCTGGTCACGGTCTGGGCCGGGTTTTCGACCAGGTGGTACGGCGAACTGATGCGCGATCAGGCTTTCCTGGACGCAGCCCTGGTGACACTGAAAGTGGCGCTGGCATCTTCGACGGTAGCCGCGGTCCTTGGCACCATGGCGGCCTATGTGATGGTGCGCGCCGGGCGGTTTTACGGACGCACGCTGTTTTCCGGGATGGTCTACGCGCCGCTGGTGATGCCCGAGGTGATCACCGGGCTTTCGCTGCTGCTGCTGTTCATCGCCATCGGCCTGGATCGCGGGGTGTTCACCATCATCCTGGCCCACACCACCTTTTCGCTGTGCTATGTGTCGGTGGTGGTATCATCGCGGCTGGTCAGCTTTGACCGGTCGCTGGAAGAGGCGGCGCTGGACCTTGGCTGCAGCCCGTTCGACGCCTTTCGCAGCGTGACCCTGCCGATCATCGCGCCCGCGGTCATCTCGAGCTGGCTGCTGGCGTTCACGCTGTCGCTCGATGACCTGGTGATCGCGTCCTTCACCGCCGGCCCGTCATCCACCACCTTGCCGATCAAGATCTATTCGGCGGTGCGCCTTGGGGTCAGCCCTGAAATCAACGCCCTGTCCACGATCATGATCCTGATCGTCGCGGTTGGGGTCGTGTCCACCTCGCTGCTGTCCAAGCGCGCCATTTCCCGCCAGGCGGCGGATGAACAGAAAGCCCTGCAACAGTGACTGATTTTCAGGCCGAATTCGATGCCTTCTGCGCCGCGCATGGCGCCCCCGACCGGATCGAACTGCTGCTGTGCGACCTGAACGCGGTGCTGCGCGGCAAGTGGCTGCCGGGCGACCAGGTGGGCAAACTGATCGCCGGCGACGTGCGGCTGCCGATTTCCACCTACGCCCCGACGATCATGGGAACCGAGCCGCCTGAAACCGGGCTTGGCATCGTCGCCGGCGACCCCGACGGGTTCATGCGGCCGGTCCCCGGCACGCTCAAACCCGTGCCTTGGGCTGATGGCAACGTGGCGCAGGTGCTGGTCGAAATGACCCCGGCCAGGGACGACGCCCGGATCAGCGCGCTGTCCACCCGGCAGCTTCTGGCCAATGTGCTGGACCGTTTCGCGCAGCACGGCTGGCAGCCCGTGGTCGCCAGCGAGCTTGAGTTCTACATCGTGCGCGCCCGCTCCGACGCCGATCAGCCGCCCGAACCCCCGGCGCATCTTCCCGACGCCCAAAATTACGAAAACCGGGTGCTGGAAGCGTTTTCACCGATCCTGATGGATATCGAGTCCGCCTCAAGGGCCCAGGGTCTGGCCACCGACACGCTGATTGCCGAATTCGGACCCGGTCAGTTCGAGATCAACTTTCACCACAGCGGCGACGTGCTGGGCGCCGCCGATACCGCGCTGCTGTTTCGCCGGCTGGTGCGCGGCGTGGTGGCGCGTCACGGGTATGAAGCCAGTTTCATGGCCAAGCCCTACGCCCGCGAACCGGGCAGCGGGATGCATGTGCATGCCTCTGTCACCGATGCCGCGGGCGCCAACATCTTTGGCGGCACCGATCTGTTGAAACGCGCGGTCGCCGGGGTGCTGCACAGCATGCGCGACCTGCAACTGCTGTTCGCGCCGCATCTCAATTCCTACCGCCGGTTTCAGCCCAACAGCTTTGCGCCCTCGCGCCCCGACTGGGGCTACGATAACCGCGGCGCGGCGGTCCGCCTGCCCGAAACCACCGGCAAGGGCGCCCGGCTGGAACATCGCATCGCCGGCGCCGACGTGAACCCCTACCTGGCGATGGCCGCGATCCTGGGCGGCATTTTAGCGGGGTTAGAGACTGATTTTCCGCTGCCAGAGCCGCTGGGCGCCAACCAGGAAAGCCCGGTTGCACCGCTGGCCCATGACTGGCTCGCGGCGATCGACCGCTTTGCGTCGTCACAGTTCGCCGCCGATCTGCTTGGCACATACCTGCGCAACATCTATGTAGCGGTCAAACGGGACGAAGCCGCCGCGATCATGCCGGTGATCAGCCCCGCCGAATACCGCCACTACCTGCACCGTTTCTGAGGCTCTCCCATGTCTGACCCCCGGCTGCGCATCGGTGTGCTGGAAACCGGCCGCCCCCCCGCCGAACTTGCCGCCCACGGCGATTACCCGTCGATGGTGGCCAGCTGGCTGAGCCCGTTCAACGCCAGCTTCGCCAGCTACGCGGTGCTGGACAGCGAGCTGCCCGACAGCCCCCGCGATGCCGATCTCTGGGTGATTACCGGGTCGCGCTTTGCGGTATACGAAGATCACCCCTGGATCTCCCCCGCCGAACGGTTCATCCGCGACTGCCGCGATGCCGGCGTGCGGATGATCGGCATCTGTTTCGGCCACCAGCTGATCGCGCAGGCGCTGGGCGGCAAGGTGGAAAAATCGCCCAAGGGCTGGGGGGTCGGCATTCACGAATACCGCCCCGGCGACTGGCCCGCCCAACTGGCCCCCGCGCCCGAAGCGCTGCGGATGCAGGCCTATCACCAGGACCAGGTCGTCGTCCTGCCGCCCGGCGCGCGCCGGATCGCCGGGTCGGCGTTTTGCGAAAACGCGGTGCTTTGGTATCCGGGCTTTGCCTACACGGTCCAGGGCCACCCCGAGTTCGCCAAGCCCTTTGCCCACGACCTGCTGGAAGCCCGCCGCGGCTCGGTCCTGCCTGACGATCTGGTGGACCGGGCGCTGGAAACCCTGTCGGGCGACACGACGCGGCAGCAACTGGCGCGTTTCCTGCATGACCACCGCGACGCGATCTGAAGCTACACCGCCGCGCGGTTCCAGTCCCATCCCATCCGGTCGAAAACCGGGCCGTAGGCCAGCGCGAGCACCGCGATCAGGTCGCCGTCGACCGCGGCGCGCGGCGACCAGGCCTTGGCGGCGACCCCAAGGATACGCGGGGCCAGCATCGGCTCCATATCAGTGTCTAACGTTGTGAATTCGGACCAGAGCGCGCCTTCAACCCCGACAATTCTCGCCGCAAGCTCGGGTTCGTTTTCGGGCACCGGATCCCAGGCGACGGTGTCTTTCAGCCCGATGATCCCGGCCCAGCTTGCGCCCCAATCATCGGCATCCGCGCTATGGGCCATGTCCAGGTAAACGTGC
>JAJRUE010000224.1 GCA_024277955.1 Alphaproteobacteria bacterium
AGGCGCGCGCGCCTTCGCTGACGAAATATCCGGCGACGATCAGGGCCACGCCGAGGCTGGCGCAGAACCACAGCGCCATCGCGGACAGCCCCCCCGCGCCCCCGGCAAGCAGCGCCGCGCCGGGCAGCGCGATCAGCGCCGTCCCGATCGCCCAGAGCGTCAAGGTCAAGGTCTTGTGGTGCGGTCCCACGCTGGCTCCTTCTTTTTTCGGCGGTTGGCGCGCGGGCGCGCACCGCTGGCCTGGGCGTTGCTCTAGCAAGATTTTTGCGGATCGGCCAATGGCATGGTCGCCTGGTCGCGATCTGGAACCAAAACCGGCCCGGCGGCGGGATTTGTTGCGAATCCGGTGCCGACCAGACCGGGCCGCGGGTCAGGCGGCGTCGGCGCCGGTTCCGGGGTTGGCGTGGGTGTCTTCGCTGGCGTTTTCCTCGATCACGTCGCGGTAGAGCTTTTCAAAGCTCTGGTGCACGTCGGGCGGGGAAAAGCGCTTGTCGCGCGAAAGCTCCAGCGCCGCCTGGCCCATCGAGGCGCGCAGTTCGGGCGACTCCAGCAGCCGGATGATCGCATCGGCAATGGCGCTGGTATCGGCGACCGGCAGCACCACGCCGACCTCGTCATTGACCAGTTCGCGCACCCCGCCGCAATCGGTGGCGATCACCGGCAGCGCCGACTGGAAGGCTTCGACAATGGAAATCGGCAGGGCTTCCCAGCGCGAGGTCAGCAGGTAAAGATCGGACGCCGCCAGCACTTCGGCGACATTGGACACCGGCCCCAGGAACTTGACGTTGCGCGAAACCCCGGTGACCTGGGTCCAGCTGTCCACCAGGTCCTGCAGCGGGCCGTGGCCGCCGATGGCGAACACCACGTCGTCGCGCCGGTCGGAAATCTTGCGCGCCACCTCGATCATCATGTCGATGCCCTTTTGCGGGTCCAGCCGCGACAGGCTGGCGATCAGAAAGCGGCCGTTTTCGCCCAGCAGCTCGGCCCGCTTGGCGGCGGCGACGCCGGCCTCAACCTGCGCGATCGGATGCACCCCGAGGCCGATCACCCGGGTGCGTTCGCGCGCCAGCCCCTTGGCGACCAGGTGGTTGAGCGAGGTCCGGCTGGGCGAAATCACCAGATCGGCGCAACGCCGCGCGGTGCGCGACACGCTGGCGATCCGGTCCGGTTCCGAGCCGTGGTAGGTAAAGACCACCGGGATGTTCAGCCCCATCGTCGCCAGCCGCGCCAGGATCGCCGGCGCGGTTTCATGGGCGTGCACCAGCTGAATGCGCTCGGCCTTGATGGCGCGGCGCAGCTTGCGCGCTTCGGGCAGGATTTCCGCCATGCGCCGGAACACCGACCCGACGGTGCCCGCGATCCGGTCCAGCGCAAGGTGCAGAAAGTCGGGGTCGTCCTTGCTGGGGGCCCAGTCGCCGCCGTCGCCCGCCAGCATCACCCGGTGCCCGGCATCGCGCAGATAGGCGCTCAGGTCCAGCACGTGGCGCTGGATGCCGCCGGGCAGGTAGTTGGTGTTGATCTGCAGAATGCGCATCGGCAAGTGCGAGGTCTCCTTGGGTCCGTTTCCGGTGTCGAACAGATCGACAATACGTTCATTTGGCAACATTTTCATCACGCGGCGGCTGCAATCCGGTGCGCTCCTTGCCAGACGCGCCGGCAACGCCAAAGATGGGGCCACGAACGCAAGCAACAATCGGGCACCGGGTTACCACGGGCGATCTGGCGAATTCAGGGGAAAAATCACCTAATGTCAATCAAACGGCAGTTTGGCAGCGGAGTCGCGTGGATGGCGGCGGGGAATTGGATCGAACAGGCGACCAATTTCGCGGTTTTCGTGCTATTGGCGCGAATCCTCGGGGCCGAGGCCTATGGGCTACTGGCCATGGCCGCCGCCTTTCTGCTGTTCAGCGAAGCCCTGGTGCGAGAGTCGTTTTCGGATTTCCTGATCGCCGTGCGCGACCCGACCCCGGGGCATTTCAACGCATCCTTCTGGGTGCTTGCGGCCCTGGGCACCGGGCTGGGGCTGGTGCTGCTGGCGGCGGCGCGCCCGATCGCGGTGCTTTACGGCGAAGACCAGGTGGCGGGCCTTGTGGCGGCGCTGTCGCCCAATGTCGTGATGATCGCGCTGACCGCGGTGCCGGTGGCGATTTTGCGCCGCGAACTGCGCTTTCGCACCCTGTCGCTGCGGGCGATCGCCGGGGTGGCTTCGGGCGGTGTGGTGGCGATCGTGCTGGCGCTCAACGGCTTTGGGGTCTGGAGCCTGGCGGTTCAGCGCCTGGTGCAGGTGCTGGTCAATATCGTCATGGCCTGGGCGGCGGTGCGCTGGCGGCCGGGGCTGCGCTTCAGCCGGCAGGACCTGCGCGACGTGACGCGCTTTGGCGGCACCGTCCTGGGGCTGCGCGGGGCCGAACTGGCCTCGACCCAGGTGCCGTCGGTGATCGTCGGGGCGACGCTGGGGCCGGTGGCGCTGGGGTTCTTTTCCATCGCCTGGCGGCTGGTGGAAATCGGGTCGTTCCTGATCGTGACGCCGCTGCGCCTGGCCTCGCAGCCGGCCTTTGCGTCGCTCAGCCGGTCGGGCGCGGTGGCGTCGGATCTGTTGTATGACATCTCGCGGCTTTCGGGGCTGGTGGCCTGGCCGGCCTTTGCCGGGCTTGCGGTTCTGGCGGGGTCGGTGGTGGCGCTGCTGTTCGGCGACCAGTGGGTGCCGGCGGCGCCGATCCTGACGGTGCTGGCGGCGCTGGGGGCCTATTTCTGCATCGAGAAGATCCACCAGGCCTTTTGCCTGGCGGCGGGGCGGGCGACGGCGACGACGCTGCTGTCCTGGGTCGAGGTGGCGCTGGCGGCGCTGCTGGTCTGGCTGGCCGCCCCCTGGGGGGCAAGCGCGATGGCGGCGGGGTTCGTCGCGGCGTTTCTTCTGGTCTGGCCGTGGCGCTTTCGGGTGGTGGCGCATGTGGCCGGGCTGCGCGCCCGACGCCTGCTGGCGATCCACGCCAAGCCGGTGGCCGGGGCTCTGGCGATGGCGGGTTTCGTCGATCTGATCCTCTTTGAACTGCCCCAGGCCTCGCCGCTTCTGGCGGTGCTGGCCGGGGTGCCGGCGGGGGCGGTTTTCTTCGGGCTGTTCACGGTTCTGGTCATGCCCGACCGGCTGCGGCTGCTCAAGACCTTTGTGGCCGCGCCGGCGGTTGCCAGCAGAAAAGCGCCCTGAGCCTTGCCCGGAATTGACCCCGATCTTGCCCAGAATTGGCCCGCGAAAGGCGGCAAGACCTGGGGACGCCCGCCGGCAGCGATGCCTGCCGCGATTTCGGGCGAAAAAACGATACCGCGACGATTGCAACGAAAGACAAGATGACACCGCTTCGCATCCTGATGCTCACCACCTTTTACCCGCCCTATTCGTTTGGCGGCGACGCGGTGGGCGTGCAGCGCATGGCGCGAGCTTTGGCGGCGCGCGGCCACGAGGTCACGGTGGTGCATGACGAAGACGCCTATCACCTGCTGGGCGGCGCCGATCTGGCGGAGGCCGCGCCGGAAGACGGCGTCAGGCGGATCGGCCTGCGGGCGCGTTTCGGCCTGCTGTCGAACCTGCTGACCCAGCAGACCGGCAGACCGATCGTGCACGGCGCGCGCATTCGCCGGATCGTCGAAGAGGGAAAGTTCGACATCGTCTGGCACAACAACGCGTCACTGGTCACCGGGCCGGGCATGCTGGACCTGGGCGACGGGCTGCGGCTTTACGAGGCGCACGAACACTGGCTGGTCTGCCCGACCCATGTGCTGTGGCGCTACGGGCGCGAACTGTGCGACCGGCGCGAATGCCTGCGCTGCGTGCTGCAACACCGCCGCCCGCCGCAACTGTGGCGCGCCACCGGGTTGCTGCACCGGCAACTGGACAAGATGGACCTGATCATCGCCAAGAGCGAGTTCTCGCGCGACAAGCACCGCGAATTCGGCCTGCGTCAGGACATGGAGGTGCTGCCCTATTTCCTGCCCGACCTGCCGCAAGACCAAGCCGACGCGCCGCCGGGGCCGCCGCCGCACGACCGTCCCTATTTCCTGTTCGTCGGACGGCTGGAAAAGATCAAGGGCCTGCAGGACGTGATCCCGGCGTTCGAAACCTACCCGGACGCTGACCTGCTGATCCTGGGCGACGGCGACTATGCCGAGACGCTCAAGTCGCAGGCCCGCGGCAATCCGCGGGTCAAGTTCCTGGGGCGCAAACCGGTCGAGGACCTCAACGCCTACTATCGCGGCGCGCTGGGGCTGATCGTGCCCTCGGTCTGTTTCGAAACCTTTGGCATCATCCTGATCGAAAGCTTCCGCCTGGGCACGCCGGTGATCGCGCGCGCCCTTGGCCCGTTTCCGGAAATCCTGGGCAAGAGCGGCGCCGGCACCCTGTTTTCGGACCCCGACGACCTGATCGCGGCGATGCGCGCGCTGCAGAGCGATGCGGACCTGCGCGCCCGCCAGTCGGCTTCGGCGCGCGACGCCTTCAAGCGCTACTGGCACGAACAGCCGGTGCTGAAAGCCTACGGCAAATCCCTTGCCGCCGCCGCCCGCCGCCGGGGGCTCGACGATCTTGCCCACTGGCTGGAAAACGGGCTGTTCGAAAACGGCGCGCCCTGACGGGCGCAAGATCCCTGCCTGTCAGTCCTTGCGGACTGACGCGGGCGCCCGGCGGGGCCGTTCGGCCCTTGCCTCCCCGTCTTCTCTTTTTAAAAAATATCCCCGCCGGAGGCATCCGGCGGCGACGCATCCCGGCCGGTCGCATCAGGGCGCGAGGCTGCCGATCCTGTGGGCATTGGCCATCACCGAATAGGTGATCGTCGCCGCCGGAATTTCGGGCAGGACCGAGGCGTCCACCACATGCACCCGCGCCAGCCCGTGCGGCCGGCCCAGCACATCGCTTTGCCGCGCGTCCGGTGTGCGGGCCATCGCCAGGCTCGCGCCCACGTGAAAGCCGCTGCCCGGCGCGCCGGGGCGGCTGGCAAGGCCCAGCGCGCTCAGCCCGCCCGCCGCCAGGGCCCGACCGATGCGCGCTTGCGCCCGTTTCAGCGTGGCGCCGGTGTCGGGGTTGGCGCGCAGGTCGGCCGCCAGGCGGCCATCGGGGGCCAGGCGCAGCGCGATCTGCGCCGAATGGTCGGAATGCAGGAACACCTGCGCCACCACCAGCCGGCGCGCCAGCGCGCGCAGCGCCGCGCCCAGCGGCGGCAGGCCAAAGCCGTAGTTGGCGATCAGGTCGCGGGCGAAAAACTCGTTCCAGGTGTAGAGCTGTGCGTGCACCAGGTGCGGCGACACGTCGGGTGCGTCAATTTCGGCGAACAGCTGGGGCAGGGTGGTCAGCGGCATCCGGTCTACGCGTGGGCGCGCGCGCCAACGCTGGATCAGCGGCAGGAACCCGTGCTGGCTGTCCCTGAGCACCAGTTCCTCGGCCACGCCCGAGCGCATCAGCAGGCGCGCGGTCTCCAGCACGCCGGCGGCGATGAACAGCCGGTCGGCGCGCAACACGTCGCCGCCCGCCAGCGTCACCTCGACCCCGCCGCCGGTTTCGCGAAAGCCCTGGGCCAGGCGCCCCTGCTGATAGGAAAACCCGTCGCGCCCTGCCAGCGCCGCCACCTGCTGCCCCGCCGACCAGATCAGCCCCCAGGGGCAGCCGTGCAGGCACAGGCCGCAACGCTTGCAGCCCGGGCCGACCGCCACCCGCGCCGCGCCCACGCACACCCCCAGGCGGGCCAGCCGGTCGCGCGCGCCGGCCAGGCGTTCGAGCAGCGCAGCACCTTGCACGCCCGGCGCCATCGCGCCGGCGCCCTGCATGTCGAGCGCCGGGAATTTTTCTTGCAGATCATCCACTTGCCCGGCGATTGGCATGAAGTCGGCCACCGCCCGGTAATGCGGCGCAAGGTCGTCGATGCCGATCGGCCAGCCGGCCATGTCCGCCTTTCGGTAGGGCAGCACCGCCGCCCCCCACAGGTTTGACAACCCGCCCACCGCGCGCGAGGCCCGCAGCGCGAACCACGGCGGCGGGCTGGCAAGGGTTTCGCGCGCCGGCTCCATCGCAAAGTCCGACCCGCAGCGGCGCACCTGGCCTTCGGGCGCGTGGAACTGAGGCTCTGTCCAGGTGTCGCGCTCGGCCCGGCTCCAGTCGGCGGGGTCGCGCGCGGCCAGGGCGGCGCGGCGCTGAACGCGCTCGGCCTCGAGTTCCTTGCCGCCGTCGATCAGCTGCACCCGGCGGCCGCGCGCCAGCAGCGCCGTGGCGACCGACACCCCGGCGGGGCCGGATCCGATGACGATATCGCCCATCAGTCGCGCCGGAAGATCAGCACCCGGCCGTCGCCCAGGGTGCCGTCAAAGCGTTTCACCAGTTTCAGCGCGGCTTCGGTGTCGCCGTCCAGGGCCGCCACCTTGCGCAGCCCGCGCGCCGGAAAGGCGACCACGATCAGCATCGGCCCCGGCCGGGCGCGCGCCGCCAGATAGTCCTGATCCGTCAGGATCGCGCCCCAGTCGGCGCCGAAAAAATCGCGGAACACGGCGGCCGGGAACCCCACCGCATAGACCCGTTCGCCGGGCGCGCGCGCCGCTTCGACCCAGGCATAGGCCCCGGCCAGATCCTGTTTCGGGGCCATGTAGTTGCGCGCCGCCAGACCCGCCGACAGCACCACCATCGCCACCGAGGCGGCCAGGAAGACCTGCCGCGTCTCGCGCCCCAGCGCGCGCGCGATCCAGCCGCTGACCAGGCGCACCCCCAGCACGATCAGCAGCATAACAAAGCCGATGTCGGCAAAGAAGAACCGCGGCCAGACGCGCATCCCCAGCATCACCAGCAAGACCAGCGTCAGCGCGACATGCACCGCCACCACCGGCCCGAACAGCGGCGCGCGGTCATGCGCGGCGATGCCCCCCAGCACCGCCAGCCCGATCACCGCCAGCGCCACCAGCCCCACCAGCGGCCCCAGATTGCCCAAGCCTGTGCGCACCCCTTCCAGCAGCGACCACAGCGGGTTCTGGTATTCCGCCATCACGTCCACCGCCGAGGTGCCCGCCACGCCCCCGACCGAGGCCATCACGTCGCCCAGCATCGGCGCATAGAGCAGCAGCGTCAGCGCGCCCCCCAGCACATAGCCCGCCGCCGGCAGCAGGCAGGCGCGCCGCTCGAAACGCCCCGACAGCAGCCGCCAGCCGGTGAGCGCCGCCCAGACGAACCCTTGGGCTGCGAAAAAGAACGCCCCCGTCAGGTGGGTGAAGATCGCCAGCGCCAGCACCACCGCATAGGCGATCCAGGTGCGCCATTTCGGCGCCGCCAGCCCCCGCAGCCAGAATATCATCCCCAGCGTCGCGAAAAATGCCAGCCCCGTGTAGCCGCGCGCGTTCTGGGAAAACCAGATCTGGTGGTAGGACAGCGCCAGCAGCAGCGCCGTCAGATGCGCGACGCCCACCCCGGCGATGTCGCGCGCCAGCCACCACATCGCCGCCACCGTGCCCAGCCCGAACAGCAGCGCCGGCAGGCGGATGGCCCAGTTGGTTTCGCCCCAGACCGTTATCGCCGCTTTCGAGGCCAGGTTGAACAGGTAGTGATAGTTCATGTCGTAGCCCTGCAGCATCTCGGACCAGGGCAGGCGCAGGTGGGTCTGAAGCGTCAGGATCTCGTCATACCAGAGCGGCGCGTTCAGCCCGACGACGCGCAGCGCCAGCGCCAGCAGCAGGATCGCGCCCAGCCACAGAATATCGCGCGCAGCGGGGCGGCCTGCGGGGGGCGGGGCGGTATGGGGGCGACGACCGGCCATTCAGCCCTCTTTCACCGCGCGCACCAGCAGCAGCATTTCGTAGTTGGGGTCGTGGGTGTCCAGTTCGGCCTGATCGACCTCGCTGGCACCCAGCCCGTGCAGGTTGCAGATGCAGGTGAACACGTTGCCCACCGCGCTGACGTCGACATTTTCCGCCGGAAAAACAGCGCGGAACAGCCGCTTCTTGGACTGGCTGGTGAAATGCCAGTATTCGCCCCAGTCGTCGACGCCCTCGCGCCGGGCGACGCGGGTCATGCCGTGGCTGGTGCACAGCACCACGCCGCCGGGTTTCAGGATCCGGTGCAGCGTGGCGATCGCCTTGTCCACCTCGAAGATCATCTGCAGGGTCTGGGTGATGATGATGCAATCAAACGTGTTGTCGGGGATATGCGGCGCATCGGTCAGGTCGGCGACGATGGTGGCGTTGGGGTTGCCCTCGACATAGTTCAGCACGTCCTCTTGCGTGACCTTGTCGCCGCCGAACTTGCGGATATAGGCAGGGTCGCCCATTTCCAGCACCCGGCCCTTGATGTCGTCGCTGTGGCGGGCAAGGAACTGTTCGATATAGTAGCGTTCGATGGTCAGCAATTCGCGGTCCTGACCAAAGACGGTGCTGATCGGGCTCAGCCGGCGCAGGCCGCCGAAATCGACGCTGCCCACCGGCACCGATTGCAGCTTGTGGATGCGCTGCTGCTTGCGGATCCATTTGCGCAGGCGCTCGGGCAACAGAAAGGTCGCCGTGTCGCGCACCAGTTTTTCCAGACGCGCGCCGGGGGTCATGCCGCCGCCCCGCGCTTTTCGGCGATGATGTCGGTGATGATCGTGTCCAGCGTGCGTTCCGGCTTGAAGCCGGTCATCGCCTGCAGCTTGCTCACGTCCGGCAGGCGGCGGTTCATGTCCTCGAAGCCCTCGGGATAGACGCTTTCGTAAGGCACCAGGTCGATGCGCGATTGCGACCCCGCCAGCGCGATCACCCGTTCGGCCAGCGCCCGGATAGTCACCTCTTCGCTGGTGCCGATGTTGAACACCTGGCCAAAGGCGGCGGGCGTCGACATCAGCCGCACCAGCGCCTCGACCACATCGGCCACATGGCCGAAACAGCGCGACTGTTCGCCGGTGCCGTGCACCATCAGCGGCCGCCCCTCCAGCGC
>JAJRUE010000023.1 GCA_024277955.1 Alphaproteobacteria bacterium
GCCGCCCAGCGTGCCGGTGATGTCCATGTAACCCACCGCAATCGCCAGCGACGAGTTCTTGGTCAGATTCAGGTATTGGGAAATCAACGGCGGAACGATGACGCGCAGCGCCTGCGGCAGGATCACCAGACGCATGATCTTGCCCCCGCGCAGCCCCAGGGCGGCGGCGGCTTCGGTCTGGCCCTTGGAAATGGCCATGATCCCGGCGCGCACATTTTCGGCGATGAAGGCGCCGGTATAGAGCGACAGCGCCAGCCACAGCGCCAACAGCGAGTTGCGCATGTGAATGCCGCCCTTGAAGCCGAACCCCTTGAGAACGGGATAGCCCAGGTGAAAGCCAAGCACCCAAAGCAGGATCACCGTCGGCAGAACGATCACCGCCAGGATGGCGTGCCATGTCTTCGGCCGGTCGCCGGTGGCTTCCTGGATGACGTCGGCGCGGGCCTTGATCCGGCGGGCGACCCAGATGCTTGCAAACAGCACGACCAGGATGGCGATGAGATCAAGGCTGATCTCAAAGGAATTCCAGAACACGGGCATGTCGCCCAGACCGCGCGAAAACAGCGGTTCAGGCAGGTAGACGCCGCGGTTGGTGATGGCGATGCTGTCAAAGACCTTCATCGTCGCGACCGGGTTATCCCCCTTGAAGTCGCGCGGGCTTGGGAAAAAGTGGATGGCCACGGCCATGGTCAGAACGATCCACAGCAGGACCGGAACGTTGCGGAGCGATTCGACATAGACCGCCGCCAGCCGCGAGATGATCCAGTTCTTGGAGAGCCTCAGCACCCCGATCAACACCCCGATGATGGTCGCCGTGAAACAGCCCATCACCGCCACCAGCAACGTGTTCAGCAGCCCGACGATCGCGGCGCGCGCGTGGGTCGATTGCGAACTGTATTCGATCAGTTTCTGGTTGATGTCATAGCCGGACGGATCCCACAGAAAACCGTAGTCAAAGGTTTTCCCCGATGCCGCCAGGTTCACGATGACATTGTTGATCAGCCAGGCGGCCCCCAACATGAAACCGAGCAACGCGATAATCTGGATTGTCGTGGAACGATACCGCGTATCGTACAAAAGCATAGAGAGCCGAAACGAACCCTTTTCGGGGTCGGTCAATGTCGTCATCTCGTGTATTCCCCGCTGGCTCGGCCTTAGTTAAACAGCAAGTCCGTAGGCCGATTGGTCTTTACAGATACGAGAAGGGCGCGGAAATTCCGCGCCCTTCTGTTTTGGTTCCTACCGGAACGGCGGCGAGTAGATCAGGCCACCGTTGGTCCACAGCGCGTTCAGACCGCGCGACAGACCCAGCGGAGTGTTTTCGCCGATGTTCTTTTCGAAGATCTCGCCGAAGTTGCCGTTCGCCTTGATGGCGCGATAGGCCCACTGCTTGTCGAGACCGAACATCGCGCCCAGGTCACCCTCGGTACCCAGGATCCGGTTGATCTCGGGGTTGTTGGTGCCCTTGGACAGTTCGTCGATATTGGCCGAGGTGATGCCCAGCTCTTCGGCCGAGATCAGCGCGTTCAGGGTCCAGCGGACGATGTCGCCCCACTGCTGGTCGCCATGACGCACGAGCGGACCGAGCGGCTCTTTCGAAATGATTTCCGGCAGAACCACGTGGTCGCCCGGGTTTTCGAAGGCGGCGCGGGTCGCGGCCAGGCCGGAGGCGTCGGTGGTCAGCGTGTCGCAGGCACCGGCAAGGTACTGCTGCTGCGCTTCGGCGTTGGTTTCGATCGGAACCGGCTCGTAGTTCATGTTGTTCGAGCGGAAGAAGTCCGCCAGGTTGAGCTCGGTCGTGGTGCCGGTCTGGATGCAGACGGTGGCGCCGTCCAGATCCTTGGCCGAGGTCACGCCCAGCGATTTCGGAACCATGAAGCCCTGACCGTCGTAGTAGTTGATGCCGACGAATTCGAACTTCAGGTCGACGTCGCGGGTGAAGGTCCAGGTGGTGTTCCGGGCCAGCATGTCCACTTCGCCGGAAGCCAGCGCGGTAAAGCGCGTCTTGCCGGTGGTGGGCACGAATTCAACGGCGGTCGGATCGCCAAGAACCGCCGCGGCGACCGCGCGACAGACAGAAACGTCGTAACCATCCCAGTTGCCATTGGCGTCGGGCGCAGCAAAGCCGACCAGACCGGTGGACACGCCGCAGTTCAGCTTGCCGCGGGCCTTGACGTCATCAAGGGTCCCTGCGGTGGCTGCGCTGGCAGCAAGTCCGGCGACGGTCAACGCGCCAAAGATTATTGTCTTTTTCATTTTTACCTCTTCCAGATTTCGCCGTCTGTTTCGACAGCAAGTACGACCGGTTGCCCGGCCGCGGCGATAGCTTCGGGGGTGGTGGTCCCCTCAACGGGCGCAAGTGTGCTCGGATTCACCACGGATCGTCAAGTGTCTGTTCACGAATTTTGTTGATTCGCATTGCCGGTCTGTGAATCGCCCAACAATGGTGCAACTTGCTGATTCTTTGTCACTTTTTGCGAGACAGATCATAGAATTTCTTGGCGGAAGTGAATGATTCGGCCCGGATCTTTTCGGCCTTTTGCGCCTCTTCGTCGACGCCCCATTGCTCGATCTGCCAAGACTCGTCGAGTCTCGATGCCTCCCAGACGTGGGTGACGCTACGTAAGTCGTGAATCGTTGCAAACGCAAGGATCAACGACCCGGCCAGTTCAACCAGATCGTGAAACGCGGTCAGCTCGAAGATTTCCAGCTCTGCCACATGGTCGCGCAGCCGCGCCAGCGCCGCCGGGGACTGGGGCCGGTGCACGACGCCGGCATGGGGTTGCAGCCGCGCGCCCAGGGTCTGCGCCGCCCAGTCAAGGTAGGGATCCCAGACCGCCGCCTGGCGCGCCACCAGACCCGCCGGCGACTCGGCCCGGTAGCACAGCAGATCGGTATCGCCGAAGGCCGCCAGGTGCTCGACAACGGCGTCGCGCTGGGGCGTCACCTTGTCGATCGCCGAGTTCGCCATCCGGGTTAGCGGCATCGTCTCTGGCGCAATCTTTTCGTCCTGCGCGTCCCATTCGGCGGCGATCGCCGCGGCCAGCGCGCGGCTAGGAACCACCAGCAAAGCCTTGCCCGGCGTGCGCACCAGCCGCCCGTCCAGTGCGATCGCGAACCCCGCATCCACCGGCTCGGCCGAGGCCGCTTCCCAGAACCGCCGCGCCGCCCAGCCGCTCATCCGGCGGCCTCGTCGAACGGATCGTCCGGCACGTCGCGGGGGTGCCAGTCAAAGGTGGCCCAGGTCTTTTCCATGTGCGCCGGCAAGGGCGCGGTAAAGGTCATTTCCTTGCCGGTGACCGGGTGGGTGATGCGCAGGCTGCGGGCATGCAGGTGCAGTTTCCGGCTGATGTCGCCGCCCAGTTGCGCGCCCCAGCCGTCGCCCAGGTTTTCCTGCCCCGAGCCGCCGTATTTGCCGTCGCCGATGATCGGGTGGCCGATCTCGGCCATGTGGGCGCGCAGCTGGTGGGTGCGCCCGGTGATCGGCACCAGCGCCACCCAGGAGGTGCGCTGCGCCAGCTACGCCAGCACCGCATAATCGGTGGTCGCGCGTTTCGCGCCCGGCGTGTCGTTCACGCGCGCCGGGTGGATGCAGCGCATCTTTTCGCCGGCCCCGTGCGGACCGTGGCCCGGCGCCTTGAGCAGCGCGAACCGGATGGTGCCCATCGCCGGTTGCGGCACGCCGGCAACCGCGGCCCAGTAGATCTTGCGGGTCTCGCGGGCGCGAAAGGCGGTGGTCAGCACGCTGGCCATCCGCGCGCTGCGCGCCAGCAGCAGGATGCCCGAGGTATCCTTGTCCAGCCGATGCACCAGCCGGGGTTTTTCGTCCAGACCAAAGCGCAGCGCTTCGGCCAGCCCGTCCACGTGGCGGATCTGCCCGGTGCCGCCCTGGCTGGGCAGGCCGGCGGGCTTGTTCAGCACGATCAGCGCATCGTCGCGATACAGCACCGCGGCACGGATCATCTCGGCGTCACTGTCGGAAATCTTCGGGCCGCTCAAAGGCGCCGGCGCCGGGCTGTCGGGCAGTGGCGGCACGCGGATGACCTGGCCCGGCGTCACCCGGCTGGACGCCTTGACGCGGCCGCCATCCACCCGGATTTCGCCCTTGCGGCACAGCTTTTCGATCCGCCCCTGCCCCACCTGCGGAAAGCGGCGCCGGAACCAGCGGTCCAGCCTCTGATCGGCCTCATCCGCGCCGACGGTCAGTTTCTGAACGCCGCTCATGCAAACCAGCTCCGCGCCAGCATCACCGCCACCACCAGCGCCGCCACCGACAGGGCGACCGAGGCCGCGACATAGCCGCCGGCCGCGCCGATCCGACCGGCTTCGTAGAGCTTGAGCGTGTCCAGCGAAAAGGCCGAGAACGTGGTGAACCCGCCCAGCAGGCCCGCCATCACGAAGGGGATCCAGTGTTCATGGCCGCGTTCGGCCAGGAAAACAAAGACCACGCCCATCACGAAAGACCCGACCACGTTCACCAGCATGGTGCCATAGGGAAAGGCCACGCCGCCGGCAATCAGGAACCTGAGCGACGCGCCGATTGCCCCGCCAAGGGCTGCCTGCAAGACCGGTAGTATCATGGGGGATGTCTTCCTTGGACAGGCGGCGGATGTCAACCGCGCTGGCGCTTGGCGCGCAGTTTCACAAAGAAATCGAGCCGCTTTTTCAACTCGCGCTCAAAGCCGCGTTCGACGGGCTGGTAATAGACCCCGCGCTTCATGGTTTCGGGAAAGTAGTTCTGGCCGGAAAAGCCGCCCTCGGCGTCGTGGTCATAGGCGTAGCCTTCGCCATAGCCCTGGTCCTTCATCAGCGCCGTGGGGGCGTTCAGGATGTGCCTGGGCGGCGGTTCGGATCCGGTCTTGCGCGCCGCGTTCATGGCGTTCTTGTAGGCGGCATAGACGGCGTTGGACTTTGGGGCCAGCGCCAGGTAGGTGACCGCCTGGGCCAGCGCCAGATCGCCTTCGGGCGAGCCGAGGCGTTCGTAGGTTTGCCAGGCCTGCAGGCAGACGGATTGCGCCTGCGGGTCAGCCAGGCCGATGTCCTCGACCGCCATGCGCAGGATGCGGCGCGCCAGGTAGCGCGGGTCTTCGCCGCCCGCAAGCATCCGCGCCAGCCAGTAAAGCGCCGCGTCGGGGTCAGAGCCGCGCACCGATTTGTGCAGCGCCGAAATCAGGTTGTAATGTTCGTCGCCGGACTTGTCGTAAAGCGCGGCGCGGCGCATCAGCCGGGTGGCCAGCGTGTCGGTGTCGATCCTGTCGGCAAGCTTCCAGGCGTGCACCTGTTCGATCAGGTTCAGCAGCGCGCGCCCGTCGCCGTCGGCCATTTCCAGCAGGGCTTCGCGGGCCTCGGCGGTCAGCGGCAAGGCGGTGCCCAGTTCGCGTTCGGCGCGTTGCGCGAGCAGTTCCAGATCGGCCAGCGACAGGCGTTCCAGCACCAGCACCTGCGCGCGCGACAGCAGGGCGGCGTTCAGCTCGAAGCTGGGGTTTTCGGTGGTGGCGCCGACCAGCAGGATGGTGCCGTCTTCCATATGCGGCAGAAACCCGTCCTGCTGGGCCTTGTTGAACCGGTGGATCTCATCCACGA
>JAJRUE010000225.1 GCA_024277955.1 Alphaproteobacteria bacterium
ATGGCGCGGCTACATGGAACAGACCTACAGCTACAGCGACGCGATCTATCCGTTCCTGTATCCCCCGCTCTGGGCCAAGGTCGGCCAGTGGCTGGCCCATGCCAACTACTGGCGGGTGACGGCGGTGGGGCTGGCGCTCAACTCGGCGCTGATCTTTCTGACGGTCGCCCTGGCCTGGCGCGCGGCCCGTCCGAACATCAATCCGGTGCTGTTCATGCTGCTGGCGATCCTTTTCCTGTTTTCCAACCATATCGGCACCATCGCGCTGCTGCAGAACCAGCCGCAGATCCTGGTGAGCTTTCTGCTGGTCCTGGCCATCGAACGCACCCGCGCGGGTTCGGAATTCATGGCCGGCGCCGCCCTGGCCCTGGCCGCCGCGATCAAGATCTACCCCGCGCTCTTCGCGCTGTTGTGGCTGGCGGGCGGCAACCGGCGGGCCTTTGCCGGCTTCGTCCTGTGCGGCCTCGGGCTGGGCCTCGCATCGGTCCTGTGGGCCGGCTGGCCCCTGCACGCAGTCTTCATCGAACAGCTGCGCGCCATTGCCGATTCGGTCCTGGTCACCGGGATCACCTTCAATGCCGATGCCACCATTGCGCAGCTGTTCTTCGGCAACGATCTGGTCTGGGTGCCGGCGCTGGAAGCCCCGACGCCGGGCAGGCCCGATCCCGGCTGGTATGTCATGGCCCGTCCGCTGTGGTGGCGGGTCGGGTCGCTGCTGGCGCTGGCGGCGGCGGTTCTGGGGCTGATGCGGCTCTATCGGCGCGCCGACGCGCTGGCACGCAGCGCAGCCGTCTGGCCGCTGGCCCTGATCGTGGTGGCGCTGCTCATGCCGGTATCCTGGGCTTACTACTATATCCCGGCCGCCTGCTTTGCGCCGGCGCTGCTGGACCGGCTGGGCGGCAAGGCGGGCGGTCTGGTCCTGGCCCTCGTCTTCGGGGCGATATCCGTGCCGAGCGCGAAATATGTCCGGCAACTCGACGCGATCGACGGCTTCCCGCCCTACCCCTTTCAACTGGTTGCGGTCGCCGCCCTGGCCATTCTGGCCATCGGCTTCCATCTTGCGGCCAGAAAACCGGCGCACCGCCAATAGAGGCTCTGCCCCCCTTGCATCCCACCGCGCCCTGTCTATAACCCACGACAATTTGCAGACACCACGGGGGCATCATGCCAAAGCGCACCGACATCCAGTCGATCATGATCATCGGCGCCGGCCCCATCGTCATCGGCCAGGCCTGCGAATTCGACTATTCCGGGGCACAGGCCTGCAAGGCCCTGCGTGAGGAAGGCTATCGGGTGATCCTGGTCAATTCCAACCCCGCCACCATCATGACCGACCCGGACATGGCGGACGCCACCTATATCGAACCGATCACCCCCGAATTCGTCGCCCGCATCATTGAAAAGGAACGCCCCGACGCGCTTCTGCCCACCATGGGCGGGCAGACCGGGCTGAACACCGCGCTGGCGCTTGCCGACGCCGGCGTGCTGGAAAAGTTCGGGGTCGAGCTGATCGGCGCCAACCGCAAGGCCATCGAGATGGCCGAGGACCGCAAGCTGTTCCGCGAGGCGATGGACCGGATCGGGCTGGAAAACCCCCGCGCCACCATCGCCAATTCCATGGAAGAGGCGATGGCCGCCATCGACCACGTCGGCCTGCCGGCGATCATCCGCCCGGCGTTCACGCTGGGGGGCACCGGCGGCGGCGTGGCCTATAACCGCGACGATTACGAACATTTCTGCCGCTCGGGGCTGGACGCCAGCCCGGTGAACCAGATCCTGATCGACGAAAGCCTGCTGGGCTGGAAGGAATTCGAGATGGAGGTGGTGCGCGACACCGCCGACAACGCGATCATCGTCTGTTCCATCGAAAACGTCGACCCGATGGGCGTGCACACCGGCGACAGCATCACGGTTGCGCCCGCACTGACGCTGACCGACAAGGAATACCAGATGATGCGCTCGGCCTCCATCGCGGTGCTGCGCGAGATCGGGGTGGAAACGGGCGGGTCGAACGTGCAATGGGCGGTGGACCCGAAGACCGGGCGCATGGTGGTGATCGAGATGAACCCCCGGGTGTCGCGGTCCTCGGCGCTGGCCTCGAAGGCCACCGGCTGTCCCATCGCCAAGATCGCAGCCAAGCTGGCGGTGGGCTACACGCTGGACGAACTGGACAACGACATCACCAGGGTGACGCCGGCCAGTTTCGAGCCGACCATCGACTATGTGGTGACGAAAATCCCGCGTTTCGCCTTCGAAAAATTCCCCGGCGCCGAGCCGGTGCTTTCCACCGCGATGAAATCGGTGGGCGAGGTGATGTCGATCGGGCGCAGCTTTCACGAATCCCTGCAAAAGGCGCTGGCCAGCATGGAAACCGGGCTGACGGGCCTGGATGAGGTCGCCATCGAGGGCGCCGACGACACGCCCGAGGGCAAGGCCGCGGTGATCAAGGCGATCAGCGCCCAGACGCCCGACCGGCTGCGCACCATCGCGCAGGCCATGCGCCACGGCCTGTCGGACGAAGAAATCCACGCGGTCACCATGTTCGATCCGTGGTTCCTGGCCCGCATCCGCGAAATCGTCGAGGCCGAGACCGACATTCGCAAGCACGGCCTGCCGCTGGAGGCCGAGGGCCTGCGGGCGCTCAAGATGCTGGGCTTTACCGACGCGCGGCTGGCGGCGCTGACCGGGCGCGACGAAGACAACGTGCGCCGCGCGCGTCAGAACCTGGGCGTCACCGCCGCCTTCAAGCGCATCGACACCTGCGCCGCCGAGTTTGAGGCGCAGACGCCCTATATGTATTCCACCTATGAAACCCCGGTGATGGGCGAGGTGGAATGCGAAGCCCGCCCCTCTGACCGCAAGAAAGTGGTGATCCTGGGCGGCGGGCCGAACCGGATCGGGCAAGGGATCGAGTTCGATTACTGCTGCTGCCACGCCTGTTTTTCGCTGTCGGATGCGGGCTATGAAACCATCATGATCAACTGCAACCCGGAAACGGTCAGCACCGATTACGACACCTCGGACCGCCTCTATTTCGAGCCGCTGACCTTTGAGCATGTGATGGAAATCCTGCGCGCCGAACAGGAAAACGGGACGCTGCATGGGGTGATCGTGCAATACGGCGGGCAGACGCCGCTGAAGCTCGCCAACGCGCTGCAAGAGGCAGGCATCCCGATCCTCGGGACCAGCCCCGACGCCATCGACCTGGCCGAGGACCGCGAGCGGTTTCAGGATCTGGTGAACCGGCTGGGGCTGAAGCAACCGAAGAACGGGATCGCCTCGACCGACGCCCAGGCCCTTGCGATTGCCGAGAAAATCGGCTTTCCGCTGGTGATCCGCCCGTCTTACGTTCTGGGCGGGCGCGCCATGGAGATCGTGCGCGACATGGGCCAGCTTGAACGCTACATCGCCGAGGCGGTGGTGGTTTCCGGCGACAGCCCGGTGCTGCTCGACAGCTACCTGTCGGGCGCCATCGAATGCGACGTGGACGCGATCTGCGACGGCAAGGCGGTGCATGTGGCCGGCATCATGCAGCATATCGAAGAGGCCGGGGTGCATTCCGGCGACAGCGCCTGCTCCCTGCCGCCCTATTCGCTGCCCAAGTCGATCATCGACGAAATGCGCCGCCAGACCGAAGCGCTGGCGCTGGCGCTTGGCGTGGTCGGGCTGATGAACGTGCAATTCGCGGTCAAGGACGGCGAGATCTACCTGATCGAGGTCAACCCGCGCGCCAGCCGCACCGTGCCCTTTGTCGCCAAGGCCACCGATTCGGCCATTGCCAGCATCGCCGCGCGGGTGATGGCGGGCGAGCCGCTGTCGAACTTCCCCAAGCGCCCGCCCTACCCCGCCGACGCCGCCAAGGGCGCGCCGGAACCGATCGGCGATCCGATGCGGCTGGCGGATCCGAACATGCCGTGGTTCTCGGTGAAAGAGGCGGTGATGCCGTTTGCGCGCTTCCCCGGCGTCGACACGCTGTTGGGGCCGGAAATGCGTTCGACCGGCGAAGTCATGGGCTGGGACCGGAACTTTCACCGCGCCTTCCTGAAAGCGCAGCTGGGCGCGGGCGTGGAGCTACCCGACGAGGGCACCGCGTTTCTGTCGATCAAGGAAGACGACAAGACGCCCATGCTGCTGGAAGCCGCGCGCACCCTGATCGATCTGGGCTTTTCCATCGTCGCCACCCGCGGCACGGCGGCCTATCTGCACGAAAATGCAATCGAGGCCGAGGTGGTGAACAAGGTCTACGAAGGCCGCCCCAACATCGTCGACGTGATGAAGGATGGCGGCATCGCGCTGGTGATGAACACCACCGAAGGCGCGCAGGCGGTGGAAGATTCGCGCTCGATGCGCAACGTGGCGCTGATGTCGCGCATCCCCTATTTCACCACGCTGGCGGCCAGCCACGCGGTGGCGCTGGCGATGAAGATGGGGCGCAAAGGCACGCTTGGGGTGCGGGCGCTGCAGGGATAAAAAATCCGACTGCGCAGCGGGAAAAACTTGGCATTTCCGTGGGTTGTGGGCGCGGGCGCGTTTCCTTTTCAGGTGCCCGCGAAGCCGCGCCCTATGCGCCCGAAAGGAAGAGCGGACGCCTGCGCTGACCGCATCCCAGGCCATTGAAACTCAGCCGTTGATCCTGCGGGAGCGTGCCGGATCAGATCGGCAAACTGCCCAACTGCCGACGCGGGATGGCCGGGTTCGGGCCGTTGGGCCGCTCCGCTGGGGCGGCGCCCCGCCGCGCCGGGCGTTTCAGGCCGGGGCGGAAAATTGGTGAGCGGCTATCCCGCCACCGCCCGGTCACGGGCGCGCTGGCGCAGCGCCTTTTGCGAGACCGTGAAACTGCCCCAGCCGGACCGGGTCCAGGGGGGCGCCTGGCGGGCCGGTTGCGCGCGCCGGCGCATGGCGGCCAGATCGCGCCCGTTCGGGGCTTCGGCCGGCGGGATATGGGGGGCAAGGGCCAGGTCCATGCCACGCGCAATCTCGACGCCGCGCGCCACGTCCACACCACGCGCCATGTCCACGCCAAGGGCCATTTCGACGCTGTGGTTTTCGATCCGCGCCGGTCTGTCGGGCGCCGGCAAGGCGGCGGGCACCGGTTTGCGGCGGGCGCTTTGGAAAACCGCCTCGACCTCGACACAGTGGCATTCGGCAAGGTAGGTATCCATCGCCTCTTCAAGCTTGCCCGAAAGCAGCGGCAACCCTTCTTCGAGCGCCTTGTCCGACAGTTCCCAAAGCACATCGAACAGCCATTCGCGGTCGTCTGTCATGTCATCCCCATTCTGGTCAGCTTGCCCGTCGGTCACACCCCAGCGCGCCGGGCTTCCTTTCGGTAGCCTGAATGGCAGGTGCTGGGCAAGCCGCGGCAGCGCGGATTCGGTTATCGGCCAGCTCAATTGGCGAACTGTCGCCGAGCGCGCCCGGCAACCGGCGGATTTCAGCGTCGCCCCGTGGCGGACCGGGGTGCGCTCAGGGTTGCCGATTCTGGTAAACAGGGGATGAACGGCGGTCCGGCCGGCCCGGATTCGGCGCGCCGCCGGTTCCAGACGCGACCAGGCCGCCCCGGACCTGTGGGCGCGGGACGGTCGGTTTCAATGCGCCGCGACAGTGCGGAAACCTGCCAGACTGGCGGCGCAGGTTGGTCTGGTCTTGCCCCTACGCTTCGCGCAACTCTGCGCCGTCGCCTGCGATCGCGCCCAGCAGGCCGCCGTAGACGAGATGCGCGATCAGGCTGGCCATCACCGCCATCATGCCGCCGATATTGGCCATCAGAAAGCCCGCGCCCGCCATCGGCATGACCACGACCACCGCCACCACCCAAAGCATCACGCCCCAGATCAGCCCGCGCACCAGCGGCGAGCCGGGCAACCGCGCGTAGACGATGAACACATAGGCCAGCGGGAACAGGACCACCCCCATCATCAGGTGGATCAGCATCCCCACGCCCCAGCCCACCCCCAGCATCCCGGCGATCAGGGCCGCGATGTCCATCGGCATTCCGGTCATCATCGGCGCCACATACATCGCCATCAGCGTCATCACCAGCGTCGCCGCGACCCCGCCCAGGACGGCATTCCTTGTATCCGGTTTCATTTCATGTCCTCCATTTTTTCGGTCCATGAATCCGACGTGGGGGCGGCGCACACGCTTTACCCGCCCAATCCTCCGACTGTGAGAATGAATTGAGAACGGCGTGATCGCCGGGAAAAGCAGCCCTGACCAAATAAACTGCGTGTTTCCAGATGGTTGATGGCTTGCCGCCCAAGCCCACCACGATTGCGCATGGCAAATGTTTCAGCCCGCCTGCGCCCGGTTACCGGCCGAAGTGGCCCAGAAACGGCAAAAGGGGCCCCGGTATCGAGGCCCCTCGCGCTGTCGGATCTGCGCCGGTCAGTAGGTGTCGGTGCGCGTGTTGTAGACGTTGAACTTGCCGGTTGGCGTGACCAGGCGTTCGTCCTTGATCACCTTTTTCAGCGTCAGGGTCGCATCGTCCACCACGACGATCGCCGACTGCTTGTCCTTGGCGTTCCAGACCGAGAACCAGATTTCGGTCCCCTGCTTGTTGAATTCACCCTGAACGACGCGCGGCTGACCGTCTTCCACCGCCGCCCATTGGGCGATCGGAAGCACCGTGTATTCCGGCGCATCGCCGCCAAGCTGCGACACGGTGAACACGGCGACCGACCCCGAGGTTTCCGGATCCGGGTTCAGCGGCGCATCCACATACAGGTGGTCAGAGTTGGGGTGAGTCTTGACGAACAGCGACCCGCCGCCCAGACCTTCGAGCGTCTGCACCACCTTCCAGGCCTGATCCGGGTGGCCCTGCGGATCGGTGCCGATCAGCGATATGGTTTCATCGCCCAGGTGCGAAGTCACCCAGACCGGCCCGTAGACCGGGTGGTTGATGTTGGCGCCACGGCCCGGGTGGGGCTTGACGCCGCCGGTTTCGATCACGCTGACAAGCTTGTCTTGCTTGGTGTCGATCACCGCCACCTTGTCGCGCGCGTTGGCCGCCACCAGGAAATAGCGCCCGGTGCTGTCAAAGCCGCCGTCATGCAGGAAGCGCTCGGCCTCGATTTCCGTCACCTTCAGGTTCTTGATGTCGGAATAGTCGATCATCAGCACCTTGCCGGTTTCCTTGACGTTGACCACGAATTCCGGCGCGAAATGCGAGGCCACGATCGAGGCGACCCGCGGTTCGGGGTGATATTCCTGGGTATCGTAGGTCATGCCGCGGGTGCTTTCGACCTTGAGCGGCTCAAGCGTGTCGCCGTCCATGATCACATATTGCGGCGGCCAATAGGCCCCGGCGATGGCGAACTTGTCCTCGTAGCCGGCATATTTCGAGGTCTCGACCGAACGCGCTTCGGATCCGACCTTGATTTCGGCCACCGCGGCGGGCGGGTCCATCCACAGGTCGATCATCGTCACCTTGGCGTCGCGCCCGATCACATACAGATACCGGCCCGATGCGGAAATGCGCGAAATGTGTACCGCATAGCCGGTGTCGATCACCGCCTTGATTTCATAGCTGGCGCCATCGATCAGCGCCACCTGCCCGGTATCGCGCAAAGTGACCGAAAACAGGTTGTCGATGTCGATGTCGTTCATCTTTTGCGTCGGGCGGTCTTGGGGCGCGACAAACACCTTCCAGCTGTCGCGGATCTGCGGCATCCCGAATTCAGGCGGCGTCGCCGGGTCCAGCAGGATGTAGCGCGCCATGATCGATATCTGGTCTTCGGTCAGCTCGCCCGAGGTGCCCCAGTTGGGCATCCCCGCGGGCGATCCGTAGGTGATGAAGTCGTGCAGGTATTCGTAGCCCAGTTCGCGGGTGCGATCGGTGGTCAGCGCCTTGCCGGTCGCCCCCTTGCGCAACACGCCGTGGCAGCCGGCGCAGCGTTCAAAGAAGATCTTGTTGCCCTGCGCGTATTCGTCGGCGCTCAGCAGAGGCTGATCGGCGGTCATGCCCGGCACCTCGAGGCCAAGCTGGCCAAGGGTGTTCGACGCCGGGTCATAGCCCTGCGAAACCCCGGCGCCCGCCCCAAGGGCGAGCACAAGCGCCGTGCCCGACAAGAGCGATGGCAGCCGTATTCCTGATAGTGCTGACATTGGTTTTCTCCATCCATGTGATTGGAAACTCAGCCGTTCCGGCTGCGCCCATCATCACACGAACGTTACCGTCGCGCCTTGATACAGGTCATTGAATACGCATTTCGTATGCGTAATTTTGGGAAAACCCCGACCGGGTGATTCCATTTTCCTGCCCCGGCGCAGGGCGCACCGTTCGCCGGGGCGCGCATGGAGCGCGCGCGGCTCAGGTCACCCCTTCTTCGAGGTTCAGCTTCATGTTCAACAGCACCTCCTGGATCGCCAGGGTTTCGCGCAACAGGCGCTTGCTTTCGTTCATGGTGATGATGCCGTCTTCCATCGACTGGTTGTATTCGGCCATCAGCATCGCGAACCGCTGGCTGAGCGCGATCACGTCGGCATTGACGCCGCTGCTGGTGGAATTGCGGGTGTTGGTGTCATAGGACAGGGTGATCCCGCGCAGTTCGGCCAGCGCGCTGGTGACATGCGGATAGCTCGACGCCGCCTCGAGCGCGGCCACCGAATCGACCGGCATGAACCGGTCGGCATGTTCCGGGGCATCCGAATAGTATCGCCCCAGGGTGGCCTTGGATTTTCCGGTAAGCTCGCAGGCGCGTTCCAGCCCCACGTCCTTTACCAGCGATTCCGTATGCCGTTTCAGGTAATTGCTGCTTATGGTCATTATTCTTTCACTCACTCGCCCCGGTTATGGGGAATTCGTCCCACTATTTCCCATTAATCCCCCGAACGGAAAATGTCATTTACAAAAGTGCCCCGTTTTTCGGGGCTTGTGAGTGGCCGACAATTTTTTCCGTCGGTTTTGGGTGGGGGATCGTTGGTTCTTCAATTGATCACGGGCCTGGTATGCAGGCCCGTCAACGGCCAGTTGGTACGGTGTTGGTTAGGGGTCCGCTCCATCCCCAAGGGCTTAGGCCCAGGGCCCCAAGGTAACGAGTGCCAGCTGGACGTGCCCCCCCATTTCGGCCCCCCTTGCATGCCATGCCAAAGGGCCTGTCTTCATTTACCTTGCGGCCCCGGCGCGTGCCCATTTTTCCGGCACAGCGGGTGTTTCGCCTTCCGATCGGCCAGATAGCTGCGTCAAAACACCCGCTCTCCCGGCCAAAATGCGCCGCGTCCCTGCGGGATTTCGCCGTTTTCCGCCATCGCGGCGTTAATTCCGCTTTAAAAAGGGCCGCCTTGTCTGCGCGGAATTGCCTGGCGCTGGCGGAACATGGCTGAAACCGGGGCTGTAAGGTAAATGAAGACAGGCCCTGGGGGGGCGGATCATTCTTGAACATGCTGGCCCGATCGGGCTAGGTGGGCGCCATGGCCAAGCTCTATTTTCACTACTCGACCATGAACGCCGGCAAGTCGACCTTGCTGCTGCAGGCGTCGCACAACTATCGCGAACGCGGCATGGAAACCTATCTGATCACCGCCAACCTGGACGACCGGGCCGGGCTGGGGCGGATCGAGAGCCGCATCGGCATTGGCAGCGATGCCGATACCTTTGCCCCCGAAGACGACCTGTTCGCGATGATCGAGCAGCGGCTGGCCCAGGGGCCGGTTGCCTGCGTCTTTCTGGACGAGGCGCAGTTCCTGACCAAGGACCAGGTCTGGCAACTGGCGCGCGCGGTGGACGACCTGAACGTGCCGGTGATGTGCTACGGGCTGCGGGTGGATTTCCGGGGCGAGCTGTTTCCGGGATCGGCGGCGCTGCTGGCGCTGGCCGACGAAATGCGCGAGGCGCGCACCATATGCCACTGCGGCAAGAAGGCGACGATGGTGGTGCGGCTGGGTGAAGACGGCAAGGTGCTGAAAGATGGCGCCCAGGTGCAGATCGGCGGCAATGAAACCTATGTGTCGCTGTGCCGCCGCCATTGGCGCGAAGAGGTCGGCGACCGGTAGCCGCCGGGGCGCCGAAATCTTGCAAAGATTTCGGACCGTTTTCTTTGAAAGAAAACGGCGTGGCGCGGCTGGCCGGCGCTTCAGACCGGGTTGGGAAGGGGGTCTGCGCGCGCCCAGGCGCGCAGGTTGTCCACCGCCATCATCCCCATCGCTTCGCGCACCTCCAGCGCCGCCGTGCCCATGTGCGGCAGCAGCGTCACGTTGGCCAGATCGATCAGCGCGCGCGGCACCTCGGGTTCGTGTTCGTAGACATCCAGCCCGGCCCCGGCGATCTCGCCCGCCTGCAGGGCCGCGATCAGCGCCGCTTCGTCCACGATGTCGCCGCGCGCGATATTGACGAAAACCGCGTGCCGGCGCATCGCCGCGAAAAACTCCGCGCCGATCATGTGGCGCGTCTGCGGCCCGCCCGGCAGGGCGATGGCAACCACGTCGGCGCGCGCCGCAAGCGCCGCCAGGCTGTCAAGCCGGGTTGCCGGCACGCCCGGCTCGGCCACCGGCGAGCGGTTGAAGAACACCACCTCCATCCCCAGCGCCAGATGGCAGCGCCGGGCGATCGCCTTGCCGATCCGGCCCATGCCCACGACCCCCAGCGTCTTGCCGCCCAGGTGCAGCCCCAGCAGCTGGGTCGGCGCCCAGCCGGTCCAGCGCCCCGAGCGCACCAGCGCTTCGCCTTCGCTGGCCCGGCGCGCCGCCATCAGGATCAGCATCAGCGCGATGTCGGCGGTCGCCTCGGTCACCGCGCCTGGTGTGTTGGTCACCGCCACCCCGGCGGCGCGCGCCGCGGCCACGTCGATATGGTTGTAGCCCACCCCGAAATTCGCCAGCAGCTCGCAACGCGGCGATTGCACCGCCGCAAAGGCCCGGGCCGTGAAGGCATCGCCCAGCGTCGGCACCACCGCGTCAAAGTCGCGCAAGGCGGCGATCGCTTCGTCAAGCGACATGGGCGCGTCTGCCGTGCGTTCGACCACCTCGAAATCTCCGCGCGCGCGCGCCACCACCGCTGCGGGCAGCCTGCGCGTGATCAGCACCTTTTTCATCAGTGCATCCTTCCGCCGTCGGGCACCGGCGCGTCCGGGCCGACCAGCACGATGGCGCCGTTTTCGTCGGGCAGGCCCAGCACCAGCACCTCGGACATGAACTTGCCGATCTGGCGGGGCGGAAAGTTCACCACCGCCAGCACCTGCCGCCCCACCAGGGTTTCGGGCGAATAATGCGCGGTGATCTGGGCCGAAGTCTTTTTCACCCCAACCTCGCCGCCGAAATCGATCCAGAGCTTGATCGCCGGCTTGCGCGCCTCGGGGTAGGGTTCGGCGCGCTGGACGGTGCCGACGCGCACATCCACCCTGAGAAAGTCGTCAAAGCTGATCTCGCTCATTTGCCCAGTTCCCGCGAGCGCGCCGCCGCCGCGGCCACCGCCTTGCGCAAGAGCGCCGGAAAGCCGGTTTCTGCATCCATCAGCACCGCCAGCGCCGCGGCCGTGGTGCCGCCGGGGCTGGTGACGTTCACGCGCAGCTGGGCCGGGGATTCGTCCGCCGCCTCGGCCAGCGCGCCGGCGCCGGCGACCGTGGCGCGCGCCAGCTTCAGCGCCAGCTCGGCGGGCAGGCCCTCGGCCTCGCCCGCGGCGGCCAGGGTTTCGATCAGGTGGAACACATAGGCCGGGCCAGAGCCGGAAACCGCCGTCACCGCATCCATCTGGGCTTCGTCGTCGAGCCGCACGGTCTGGCCGACCGCCGCCAGCAGCCCTTCGGCCAGCGCCAGGCCGGCGTCGCCCGCGCGCGCGTTGCCCACCAGCGCGGTGATGCCCTTGCCCACCGCCGCCGGCGTATTCGGCATGGCGCGCACGATCGGGGTGCGCGCGCTCAAAATCCGTTCGTAGGCGGCGATCGGCACGCCCGCCGCCACCGACACGAACAGCACGTCGCCATCGCCCAGCGCCCGCAGTCCGGGCAGCGCATCCCCCATCACCTGCGGCTTGACCGCCACCAGCACGATCGCCGGGCTCTCCGGCAGACCATCGTTCAGGTGTATGCCGTCCTGCGCGCGCAGCCAGTCCGAAGGCTTTGGGTCCAGCACCCAGACCGCGCGCGGCGCAAGCCCCTGAGCCAGCCAGCCGCCCAGCATGGCCGAGCCCATCTTGCCGCACCCCAGCAGGACCAGCCCGCGTTCGGATACCGCTTTCATGTCCATGACATTCCCCCCCGAAACAACCCGGAAACAACCATCACACCGGGTCCATGGCCCGGCGTTCATCGCCTGTCAGATTGGTATAAGTTTCGCGCCCGCGCGCAAGGGAAATCCGGCAGACCCCGACCGGCCCAAGAGCGCGGCCCCGATTACCCCAATCACTCCCGATCACCCCCGACCGGGCCAGATCACGCGCCGGTTACGCCCGGGTCACGCCCGCCCGTAGGCTTCGGCGATCGCCACACGCATCGCCGCTTCCGGGGTTTCGCCGCCCCAGGCGACCATCTGAAAGGCCGGGTAGAAGCGTTCGCTGGAGCCCACGGCAGCGTTGATCAACCGGTCGATCTGCTCCGCCCCGGCCACCTGGCCGCCGGCCAGCACCAGCCCGTAGCGATAGACCATCAGCCGCTGCGCCTGCCAGTAGGTGAAAGAGCCGGTCCAGCACAGATCGTTGGTGCGGTTCAGCACGTCCAGCAGCGCCGGCACCGTATCCTGGGGCGGCTCCATTTCAAAGGTGCAGATCAGGCGCAGCACCTCGTCGTGCTCCGACCAGGCCAGCGTGATCGAATAGGTCCGCCACTGGCCTTCGACCGCCATGGCGATCTGGTCGTCGGCGACCCGGTCGAAATCCCACTGGCGCACCTGGGCGACGTTTTCCACCACGTCGATCGGGTGCATGTCCTCGCTGTGAAAGTCATGTTCGGAAAGCGACATGCCCGGCCCCAATTCTTTCTGGCTAGCATCGCGGATGCTTTGACCCACTAATGCTAGGCGACTGCTCTAGGATCAGCGTCCCTGTCCGCTGCCCTTACAAGATATGGTGTGATGAAACCCGGCGCCTGTAAAGCAGTATTTTTGTCTGTCCAGAGAATTTGCCGGTTGACGAAGGCCCCACCGCAGCCCTCAGGCACCCCGCGGGCCGAATCCCGCCCAGCCCGGATCACAAGCTCCTGATCACGAGATTGTCAAAGCCCCGCCCCACGCACGGATTTTCGCCCCGCACCGGGCCCGCCAGCCGGCCAAAGCATGCCCAAACGGCCCCGCGCCCGGGCCGCAACCGCCGCCCCGGCCCGCCCCCAATTCGAACGTATTTTGCTACTTGCCGGACTTGGCCGCGGGCTTTTTCGCCGCCGATTTCGCGCTGGCCGACCTGGTGGTGCGGGCCTTGGCCTTGGGCTTGGCGGCGGCTTCCAGAGCCTCGATACGGGCCTGCAATGCCTGATTTTCCTCGCGCGCCTTGATGGCCATCGCCCGCACCGCCTCGAATTCCTCGCGGGTGACGAAGTCGCGTTCCGCCAGCCAGCGGTCGATCCAGCTCTTCATCGCGTTTTCCGCTTCACCCTTGGCGCCCTGGGCCACGCCCATCGCGTTGGTCATCAACTGGGAAAGGTCATCCAGTATCTTGTTGCGGGTCTGCATGGCTGTCTCCTGTGGCTGGCTGGGCCTTATATGGGCCGCGCGCCGCCAAAGCTCAAGGTTGACTTCACCGGGGCCGGCTTTCATCTATGCGCCATGTTGAGCGCAGCCATCCCCTTCCCGAACATCAGCCCGGAACTGTTTTCCTTCAGCATCGGCAATTTCGAGATCGCCCTGCGCTGGTATGCGCTGGCCTATATCGCCGGTATCCTGATCGGCTGGTGGCTGATCGGGCGCACGCTGAAGGCCGCCCGGCTCTGGCCCAACGACACGCCGCCGATGACCAGGACCCAGCTCGATGACCTGATGACCTGGATCATCGTCGGGGTGATCGTCGGCGGGCGGCTGGGCTTCGTGTTCTTCTACCAGCCGGGCTATTACCTGGCGAACCCGCTGGACATTCCCAAGGTCTGGCAGGGCGGCATGTCGTTTCACGGCGGCTTTCTGGGCGTGGTGGTGGCGGTCTGGCTGTTTTCGCGCCGCTACAAGCTGCCGGTCGCCTCGATGGCCGACGCGATGGCCTTTGCCGCGCCGGTGGGGCTGCTGCTGGGGCGGATCGCCAATTTCATCAAGCCCGAACTGTGGGGCCGGCCCACCGACGTGCCCTGGGCGGTGATCTTTCCGGGCGCACGCGCGCAGGACTGCCCGGGGATCGAAGGGCTTTGCGCCCGCCACCCCAGCCAGCTTTACGAAGCCGCGCTGGAAGGGCTGCTGCTGGGCACGGTGCTGCTGGTGCTGGTGTGGAAACGCGGCTGGCTCAAGGTGCCCGGCCAGACGGCGGGGCTGTTTTTCGCCGGCTACGGCACCGCGCGCCTGATCGTCGAACGGTTCCGCGAAGCCGATGCCCAGTTCATCACCCCCGACAACCCGATGGGCTTTGTGATCGGTTCGGGCAGCATCGGTCTTTCGATGGGGCAGATGTTGTCGCTGCCGATGATCGTGGCGGGTATCGCCGTGATCTTCTGGGCCCGGTCGCGGGCCACGCGCCCGGCATGACGCCGCTGGTGCCGGTGCTGTTGCGCCGGATCGCCGCCGACGGGCCGCTGAGCGTCGCCCAGTTCATGGCCGAATGCCTGCTGCACCCCGAACACGGCTACTACACCACCCGCGACCCCCTGGGTGCGGCGGGCGATTTCACCACCGCGCCCGAGATCAGCCAGATGTTCGGAGAGCTGGTCGGCCTGGCCCTGGCGCAGGCCTGGCTGGACCAGGGCCGCCCGGCGCCCTTCGCGCTGGCCGAGCCGGGGCCGGGGCGCGGCACGCTGATGGCCGACATGCTGCGCGCCACCGCCGGGGTGCCGGGGTTCCACGCGGCGGCGCAGGTGCGCCTGATCGAGGCCTCGCCCACCCTGCGCGCGCGCCAGCGCGCCACCCTTGCCGCCCATGACGTGACCTGGCACGACACCCTGGACGCGCTGCCGCAGATGCCGCTGTTTCTGGTGGCGAACGAATTTTTCGACGCCCTGCCGATCCGCCAGTTCCGCCGCGCCCCCGATGGCTGGAGCGAGATTCGCGTGGCCGCCCGCGACGGGGCGCTGCTGTTCGCCGCCGCCCCGCCGGTGCCGCAGACGGCCCTTGCCCACCGGCTGCGCGACACCCGCCCCGGCGATATCGTCGAGCTCTGCCCCAGCGCCGCCGCCGCCGTCCAGGCCATCGCCGCGCGCATCCAGACCCATGGCGGGGCGGCGATCATCATCGACTATGGCGACTGGCGCTCGCTGGGGGACACGCTGCAGGCGGTGCGCGGCCACGCCAGCGAACCGGTGTTGGCCAACCCCGGCCAGGCCGACCTGACGGCGCATGTGGATTTCGAAGCGCTCAGCGCCGCCGCCGCCCCCGCCCGGGTCACGCCGATGACCGCGCAGGGCGTGTTTCTGGCGCGCCTGGGCATCGCCGAACGCGCCCGGCTGCTGGCGCGCGCAATGACCGGGGCTGCGCTTGACCAGCACCACGCCGCGTTTCAACGGTTGACCGACCCCGGCGAAATGGGGAGTTTGTTCAAGACCATCGCGATACACCCACAGGGCGCGCCCGCCCCCCCCGGATACGATCCATGAAACGGCCATGACACTGGAAATCATCACCGCAGACTGCCTGGCCCCGCTGCGACACGGGTTCTTCAGCCGCAAGGGCGGGGCGTCGTCGGGGGTTTTCGCGGGGCTGAACTGCGGGTTCGGATCGACCGATCAGGCCGAGGTGGTCGCCATCAACCGCGCCCGCGTCGCCGCAGCCCTGGCCTGCCCCGCCGACCATCTGGTCACCGTGCACCAGGTGCATTCGGCGCGGGTCGTTTCGGTCACCGAACCCACGTCGCAGCCCCTGCCCAGGGCCGATGCGCTGGTCACCGCAACGCCGGGGCTGGCGCTGTCGGTGCTGACCGCCGATTGCCAGCCGGTGCTGTTTGCCGACCACGCGGCGGGCGTGATCGGGGCGGCGCATGCGGGCTGGAAAGGCGCGCTTGACGGCGTGCTCGAGGCGACGCTGGACGCGATGGCCGCCCTGGGCGCGCGGCGCAGCGAAACCGTGGCCGCGATCGGCCCGGCGATCAGCCAGCGCGCCTATGAGGTGGGTCAGGAATTCCTGGAAACCTTCCTGGATGCAGACCCCGACAACGCCGCCTACTTTGCCAATGGCCGCGCCGGGCACTACCAGTTCGACCTGCCCCGCTACGGGCTGGACCGCCTGCGCCGGGCCGGAATCGGCCGGGCGGAATGGACCGGGCATTGCACCTATCACGACGAAGACATGTTCTTTTCCTACCGCCGGTCGGTGCACCGGCGCGAAGCCGATTACGGCCGGATGATCTCGGCAATCCGACTCTGACGCGCCCGGCCGGGGTTAGCGGTTGGGGCTGGCGGTAGGGGATGCACTGTTTCCAAATTGGTAACAATCATGGCAATCTTGTGGCGGCCCGGTTTGCGGCCGGCCGCGCGCCTTGCGCCAACGCGCGACATTCTTGTTTGTTTTCATTGCTTTGAGCGAAGCCCTGGGGGAAACGAAACATCCAACACCGCATCGGCAGCCCTGCAAAAATGTTTTCCTTTGGCCCGATCCCTGCCCGATTGTGCTGGCAAAAAGGCCCTGTGTGCAGCAATACGCCAAGGAGGCCCATCCGATGAAACCCACCAGACGCTGGCAGAAATCGATCCTGCAAACAGCCCGGGACGAGAACACCCAACTGCCCTGGGCCAACCGCAAGTCGCGCACTGCCTGGCGCGCCCGCTGCGCCAAGCGGATCATGCGCGAAAATCGGGCCGCCTGAGCCGTTAACCAGATTCGCCGCCAATCCCCGGAATGGAAACAAACCGGGGCGAATTGTGGCGAAATCGCGCGCTTTCCGGCGACAAACCCGGAAAAACCGGCCGCACTATCCTCAAAAAACCCCCAATTAGGGTGCATTTTTGACTTAACGGATTGTTAAAAGGTTAGTGTAGTCAATCGTCCCTCTGTGTGTGTTTGGGTGGGGGCCGAAACACGGATGTGGACAGTATGAGTAAGGACTGTTTGCATGAGTTACGTTGTAAGACCCAAGGCCAATATGCCTAGAACCCCTGCCTGGACGGTGCACCGCCCAGCGCAGATCGCGACCACCCCGAAGCAGCTGAACATCGTCACCCGCCGCTACGAGATTTCCTGGCGCGGCAAGGACGGCAGCGCCGAAGCCAAGACCTGCGTCGCCCCGGCGATGCCGGTCTTTGAAAAGGCCTTTTCGGCCTTTGCCCAGGGAACGTTGATCCAGACGGAAAACGGCCAGGTCGCCGTCGAAGACCTGCAGCCGGGCGACATGATCGCCACCGCCGACGGCGGGCTGCAACCGCTGATGTGGGCCGGCGCGATGACCGTCTATCCCAACCATCTCGAACTGGGCGTGCCGACCTGCCGGCTGTTTCGCATCACCGACGGCAGCTTCGGCCAGGACCGCAACGGGCCCGACCTGATGCTCGGCCCGGCGGCGCGCATCCTGCCCGGCACGCTGGCGGTCAATTCGTCGTCGCCGCTTCTGGGACCGGGCGAGCTTGCCGACGGCCAGTCGGTGATCGCCATCAACCCGATGTCGCAGGTGCGCACCTTCCATCTGGCGCTGGCCAGCCACCGGCTGATCCGCGCGGGCGGCGTGCTGGTCGAAAGCTACCACCCGGGGTCCGAGCCGCACATGACGCTGAACCCCGAACTGCTGGGCCATTTCCTGGCGCTGTTCCCGCATGTGGGATCGCTTGGGGATTTCGGCCCGCTGAACCACAAGCGCAACGACTGAGCCGGCGCCTCGCGCGCCCCTCCCGCAGCCCTGGCCCCGGCGTTTCGGTAGGGTCAGGGGGTCTGGCGCAGCCGTTCTTCGAGCACCTCGAAGGGCACCCCCGGATCATCCTTGGCGCCGCGGATCACCAGCGAAGTCTTGACGCTGGCGACATTGTCGGCGGCGGTCAGTTCTTCGGTCAGGAAGCTCTGGAAACTGGACAGATCAGGGGCGACGCATTTCAGGATAAAGTCCACTTCGCCGTTCAGCATGTGGCATTCGCGCACCAGCGGCCAGTCGCGGCAGCGCGCTTCGAAGGCGCTCAGGTCGGCTTCGGCCTGGCTGACCAGCCCGACCATGGCGAAGACCTGCACCTCAAAGCCCAGCGCGCGGGCGTTCACATCGGCATGGTAGCCGCGGATGAACCCGGATTCCTCAAGCGTGCGCACCCGGCGCAGGCAGGGCGGCGCCGAAATGCCGACGCGCCGCGCCAGTTCCACGTTGGTCATCCGCCCGTCCGCCTGCAATTCGGCAAGGATCATCCGGTCAATGGGGTCGAGTTTGCTCGTCGGCATGGTTTTTCCCGTTTTTTCCATCTTGTAGAATTTGGCGCCCCGATACGCAATAAAATTTCATGGAGGCGCAAGAATCTTGTGCGACCGATCGCGCATTGCCGCGCGCCCGACCGCGCCTGTGGCCGGTTTGTCGCAGGGGTTTCATCTGCGCGCGGCCATGTCTATATCCGGCAGGAACGCGATATTCCCATACGAAATCCCACTGGGGGCAGCCATGTCTGACACGAAACACAGCAAAGTCCTGATCATCGGATCGGGCCCCGCCGGCTACACCGCCGGCATTTACGCCAGCCGCGCCATGCTGGACCCGGTCCTGGTCCAGGGCATCCAGCCCGGTGGTCAGCTGACCATCACCACCGAGGTTGAAAACTGGCCCGGCGACACCGAAGTGCAGGGCCCCGACCTGATGGTGCGCATGGAAGCCCATGCCCGCGCCATGGGGACCGAGATCATCGGCGACACGATCCTCGAGGTCGATCTGGAAAGCCGCCCCTTTGTGGCCAGGGGCGACAGCGGCACCACCTACACGGCGGATGCGCTGATCCTCGCGACCGGCGCACAGGCGCGCTGGCTGGGGCTGCCCAGCGAAGAGAAATTCAAGGGCTTTGGCGTTTCGGCCTGCGCCACCTGCGACGGATTTTTCTATCGCGGCATGGACGTGGTGGTGGTCGGCGGCGGCAACACGGCGGTGGAAGAGGCGCTGTTTCTGACCAAATTCGCCTCGAAGGTCACCGTGATCCACCGGCGCGACGAACTGCGGGCGGAAAAGATCCTGCAGCACCGTTTGCTGAAGAACGACAAGATCGAGATGCTCTGGGATCACACCCTGGAAGAGGTCTTTGGGTCCAAAGATCCGCTGGCCGTGGAAGGGGTGCGCGCCAAAAACGTGAAAACCGGCGAGATCACCGAAATCCCGGCCAAGGGCGTCTTTATCGCCATCGGCCACAAGCCGGCCAGCGAACTGGTTGCCGGCAAGCTGGAAACCCGCGCCGGCGGCTATGTGGTGACCGCGCCCGACAGCACCGCGACCTCGGTCCCCGGGGTCTTTGCCGCGGGCGATCTGACCGACGACAAGTTCCGCCAGGCGGTGACCAGCGCCGGCATGGGCTGCATGGCCGCGCTCGAGGCCGAACACTGGCTGGCCGAGCAGGAAGACGGTTGAACACGGCTTCGGGGCTGTTTTCGGGCCGCCTGTGGCGTATCCTGTTTGCCGACCGGCAGACCGAGGCGCTCGGTGCGGCCCGCCACCCCGAAGGCCGGTTCCATCATGATGGCCAGCGGGCACTCTATGCATCCCCCACCACCGAGGCGGCCGCGGTGGCGATCGACAGCTATTACCGCCCCGACGATCCACCCCGGGTGATCGTCCCGCTCTGGCTGGAAGGCGCCCGGCTACTGAATTTTCGCGCCTCGGCGACCAGCACCGACCTTGGCCTTTCCGGGGATGAACCCACGGTCAACTGGCGCGTGGATCGCGCGGCGGGCCAGCCGGCCCGCAGTTGGCTTGCCAGCGACGCGGCGCGCGCCGCCGGGGCCGACGGTATCATCTATTATTCGCGCAAGGCAGCACCGCTCTGGCATGTGGCTCTGTTGCGCTGGAATGATGGCAAAGTCAGCTTGCGGAATGATGGCCCGGCCCAGCCCTTTACGCCGGATCATTCGTCCCGAACAGATTGAAATCCCGGAATTATCAACCTGTTTCCCTCGATTTTCCGCCGCCATGCTTGATAATCGCCCCATTCGCGGGCTATTGCGCCTGCATTGATGTGCCGTTTGGCACCCGAGCAGTCAAAGAGGCGCACGCAGATGCAATTGCCCAATCTCGCCCCGATCCCCGAACTCTATGTCTCGTATGACTCCGCGCAAAAGCTCAGGCTCGAGGCCGCCGAACTGCCCAGCTGGGATCTGACCCAGCGCCAGGTCTGCGATCTGGAACTGCTGATGAACGGCGGGTTCAATCCGCTCAAGGGCTTCCTTGGGCAGGAAGACTACGAAAGCGTCGTCGAAAACATGCGGCTTGCCGATGGCACGCTCTGGCCGATACCCGTAACGCTGGACATTTCCGAAGAATTCGCCGCCGGCATCGAACCCGGCCAGGACATCGCGCTGCGCGATGCCGAAGGGGTGATCCTGGCGATCATGTCGGTCACCGACAAGTGGACCCCCGACAAGGCGCACGAGGCGGCGCATGTCTACGGCGCCGACGACATCGCGCATCCGGCGGTGAACTACCTGCACCACACGGCGGGGCCGGTTTACCTGGGCGGGCCGATCACCGGCATCCAGCCGCCGGTGCATTACGACTTCAAGGCGCGCCGCGACACCCCGAACGAGCTGCGCGCCTATTTCCGCAAGCTGGGCTGGCGCCGGGTGGTCGCGTTCCAGACCCGCAACCCGCTGCACCGGGCGCATCAGGAACTGACCTTCCGCGCCGCCAAGGAAGCCCAGGCCAACCTGCTGATCCACCCGGTTGTTGGCATGACCAAGCCGGGCGACGTGGACCATTTCACCCGCGTTCGCTGCTACGAGGCGGTGCTGGACAAATACCCGGGCTCGACCACCTCGATGAGCCTGTTGAACCTGGCGATGCGCATGGCCGGGCCGCGCGAAGCGGTCTGGCACGGGCTGATCCGGGCCAACCACGGCTGCACCCATTTCATCGTCGGGCGCGACCACGCGGGCCCCGGCAACAATTCCGCGGGCGAGCCGTTTTACGGCCCCTACGACGCGCAAGAGCTGTTTCGCGAACATCAGGACGAGATCGGCGTCGAAATGGTGCCGTTCAAGCACATGGTCTTTGTGCAGGAACGCGCCCAGTACGAACCGGCGGACGAGGTCGAGCCGGGCGCAACCGTGCTGACCATTTCGGGCACCGAGCTGCGCCGGCGGCTTTCGGAAGGGCTGGACATTCCCGACTGGTTTTCCTTTCCGGAAGTGGTGGCCGAGCTGCGCCGCACCCGCCCGCCGCGCCACAAGCAGGGGTTCACGGTATTTTTCACCGGGCTGTCCGGGTCGGGCAAATCGACCATCGCCAACGCGCTGATGGTCAAGCTGATGGAGATGGGCGGCCGGCCGGTGACGCTTCTGGATGGCGACGTGGTGCGCAAGAACCTGTCGAGCGAGCTTGGCTTTTCCAAGGCGCACCGCGACCTGAACATCCGCCGGATCGGTTTTGTCGCCAGCGAAATCACCAAGAACGGCGGCATCGCGATCTGCGCCCCGATCGCGCCCTATGCCGCCACCCGGCGCGCGGTGCGCGAGGAAATCGAACAATTCGGCGCCTTTGTCGAAGTGCATGTGGCGACCTCGCTCGAAGAATGCGAACGCCGCGACCGAAAGGGGCTCTACAAGCTGGCGCGCGAGGGCAAGATCAAGGAATTCACCGGTATTTCCGATCCTTACGAGATTCCCGAAAACCCGGAAATCAAAGTCGAAACCGAAAATGTCGCGGTGGACACCTGCGCGCATCAGGTGATCCTCAAGCTGGAAAGCCTGGGGCTGATTGCCGGTTAGGCTCAAAACCCGACCGACCTGTGCTGCCAGTCTGGCGGATGTCCGTTCTGACAAGGCGCAGGGTCGCAGGAATACGCGCGCCAAGGCATGTCCCGGGTAACCGGATCATATCTGTTTGCACCGGAGGGCAGGCGGTCGCCCGGGTGGGCGCGAATGCGCCCGCCGTGGGGCGGGCGGGCGCATGCCCGGGCCGCCTAGGTGTGGACGTGGCCCGGGCGTGGATCGGCGTTGGCGTCAGGCGGGGTCGGCAAGAACCTGGCTGAAAAGCGCGCGGTCGATATTGCCGCCCCTCAGGATCAGGCCCACGTTTTTTCCGGCCAGCGCGCCGCGTTCCTTTAGCGCGGCGGCCAGTGGCGCGGCGCCGGCGCCTTCGGCCAGGTTGTGGGTCGCGGTGCAATAGAGCCGCATGGCGTGCCTGATCTCGGGGTCGGTGACCTCGACGATGCGCGCCGCACCCCGGGCGTAGATGTCAAAGGCCGCCTGCACCGGCACCCGCACCGCCATGCCGTCGGCGATGGTGTCGGCTGACGCGGTTTCCACCAGACGCCCGGCCTCGACCGACTGCCTGACCGCATTGGCCCCGCTGGCCACCACCCCGACGATCTCGGTCGCCAGCCCAAGGGCGTCGCGCGCCGCGATCAGCCCGCAGATGCCCGAACCGCAGCCGATCGGCACATAGTCCACGTCCAGATCCGGGAGCGCGCTGAACAGTTCCAGCCCGTAGGTCGCCACACCGCGCACCAGTTCCCGGTGGAACGGCGGCACCGGGAACTGGTTTTCGCTGCGCGCCACGCGCATGGCTTCTTCGCGGGCCTCGTCGAAATCGTCGCCGAACTCGATCAGCTCGGCGCCAAAGGCGCGCATCGCCGCGTTCTTTTCCACCGAATTGCCGTGCGGCACATAGACCCTGGCGACCAGCCCGGCGGCCACCGCGGCGCGCGCCTGGGACTGACCGTGGTTGCCCCGGGCCGCGGTGATGATGCCGCGCGCCGCGCCATATTCGCACCGAAGCCAGTCGATGAAGGTAATGCCGCCGCGCACCTTGAACGCGCCGGTCGGGGCGTGGTTTTCGTGTTTGACCACCACATTCGCCCCCAGCGCCTGGCCCAGAAGCGGCCAGGCGATCTACGCCGTGGGGGCCATGCGCCGGTGAACCAGCGCCGCGGCATCGTGCAATTCCTGCTTGGTAAACATAGGCTTGCCCCCCTTCAAAGGTTCAGCCTGCCGGTCATCAGCACATGGCCGTGGCCGCCGACCCGGACCCCGGAAATATCGTCGCGCGGGCCGATGACTTCGACCTCGGCGCGCCCCGGACGGCCCAGCCAGTGGCCCTGTTCGGCCACGAAACGCGGGCGCTCTATCAGCCCTTCGGCCCAGAGATAGGCCGCCATGCAGCCGGTGGCCGAGCCGGTGAACGGGTCTTCCGCCGGCAGCGGCGGCGGCAGCAGCAGGCGGGAAAACACATCGCCCCGGTCGGTTTCGCCGCCCAGCGTCACCAGGAACGGTTCAAAGAAATCCGCCGCGCCGCGGTCCAGATACGCCGCCAGCGCATCGCTGTCGAGCACCGCGCGGCGCAGCGCCGCCTTGTCCCTGAGCACGGTGATGCAAAACCCGGTGCCGGTCGAAACCGTGCGCGGCGCACCAAGGATATCGCCCGCCTCAAGCCCATAGATCGCGGCGATCGCGGCCGGGTCGTGGCGCGCGCCGAACTGCGGGCGCGGCTGGGTCATCGTGACCAGCGGGGCGGCGCCGGCGGGCGCGCGCACCTCGATCGGCAGCACCCCGGCCCCGACTTCGAGCGTGAAATCCGCCCGGCCGTCGCGCAACGTTACAAGGCCGCGCGACAACAGCGACACCACGGTGGCCACCGTCGGGTGGCCGGCCATCAGGATTTCGCGGTTGGCAAGGTAGTAGCGCACCCCGAAATCAGCGCTTTGCGAGGGCACCAGAAAGGCGCATTCCGACAGCGAGGTTTCGCGCACCAGCGCCAGACGCCGGTCCACAGGCAGATCGCCCGCGTCATGGACGACCACACAGCCGTTGCCGCCAAAGGGGCGGTCGGCAAAGGCATCGACCCAGTCGAAGGAATACCCCACCTCAGCCGGGCCGGATCATGCGGTGGATCAGGTTGTCGCGCACCACATACTGGTGGTAGATCGCCGCCGCGGCATGCAAAAACACCAGCCCGAACAACAGGTTGGTCAGCAGCCCGTGAACGCCGCCGGCCAGCGCGACGCCGCCGCCCCAGGCCGCCAGCCCGCTGAGCGGCACCAGCACCAGCAGCCCCAGAACCGCCTTGTGGGTCCAGTCGCCGATCAGCTCCATCCGCGGGGAACTGCTGGCGGGCGCGCCCGGAACCCCCAGCAGGAACCGCGCCAACAGGCGCAGCACGACCAGCCCGAGCACCGCAAGCCCGGCGACCACGTGGATCTGCGCGCGCGGCGCGTCATAGGCCTGGCCCTGCGAAACCGCGCGAAAGACCTCCTCCATCCAGTCTCCCGAAAGAAACTGGGCGCCGATCAACAGGACGGTCGCCCAGTGTATCCCGATCTGCAACCGGGAATACCCATTTCTGATTTTCATGTTTTCTGCCCCGGTCCTTGGCCGGTCCCCTGCCTTGGTGTTGCCTGTCCTCAGTGGACGTTCACCGGCGCCATATCATGCTGGCGCGCCAGCACAAAGGCCAGACGCCGGTCGTTCACCAGCGCCAGCCGTTCGCCGTTTTCATCATGCACCGCATAGAGGTTCGTCACCCCGCCGGCTTCGGCCTGGGCGCGCAGCTCTTGCGGCAATTCGTCAAGCGCGACCGGACGTATGTAGACGATCGGCGTGCCGCTTCCGGGAATGTCTTGGTATTTCGTGTTCAATCCAGTTCTCCGATCAGTAGCTCGGCCCCTCAGCCCCGCTTTATCGAGATCTTCTGCACGAGTTTTTCCGGTTCTTGCCGTTTCAGATCCACATGCAGAAGCCCGTTTTCCAGCTTGGCCCCGGCCACCTCGACCCCGTCCGCCAGCACGAAGCTGCGCTGGAACTGCCGCGCAGCGATGCCCTGGTGCAGGAACACCCGGCCTTCGCTGTCATCGGCCTGGCGGCCGCGAATGACCAGCTGGCGGTCTTCGACAGTGATCGACAGGTCTTCTTCGGCAAACCCGGCCACCGCCAGGGTAATGCGAAAGCTGTTTTCGCTGGTCTGTTCGATGTTGAACGGGGGATATCCGCCAAGATCGGATTTCTTGGTGCGTTCCATCATCCGTTCAAGCTGGTCGAACCCCAGCAGAAACGGGTGTGTGCTCAGAGTCATCTTGCTCATCGGTGCGTCCTTTTCAAAGCGACAGTCGTGTTTCGGCCCCGTCTGGCGACCTCACGGGGCAAATATGGGGTCGCCGTGGCCCGGCTGCAAGCCCATGTCCGCAGCAATGGGCCACCCATGGCATCCCCCTTGGCGCGGCCCGGAAAACCCGCTATTTTCAAGGAACTTTCCGCGAAACGACTCGGCCGGAGCGCCATGAACAAGACCACCAGGATGGATCACCAGCAGGTCCTGCGGGTAAAGCTCGAGGTGCTGCGCCGCGAGCACCGCGATCTGGACGAAGCGATCCACGCCCTGCAAGAGGCGCGTCACCCCGATCAGCTGCGCCTGCGCCGGTTGAAAAAGCAGAAACTGGCGCTCAAGGACCAGATCGTGCTGATCGAGGACGAACTGACCCCCGACATCATTGCCTAGACCGGCAGGGGCGTTATAGTGCGCCTTCCAAAATCCGGGGGCCGGGATCGGCCGGCCAATGACCAGCGGGGCGCGAGCAGCATGACACAACCTCTTGTCGGCATCATCATGGGCAGCCAGTCCGACTGGGCCACCATGCGCGAAGCCGCCGCCATCCTGGATGAGCTGGCCATCGCCCACGAAACCCGCATCGTATCGGCGCACCGCACCCCGGACCGGCTGTGGGATTACGGCAGGACCGCGGCCGAACGCGGGTTGCAGGCGATCATCGCCGGGGCTGGCGGGGCGGCGCATCTGCCGGGGATGATGGCCTCGAAAACCCGGGTGCCGGTGATCGGCGTGCCGGTGCAGACGCGCGCGCTTGGCGGGCTGGACAGCCTCTATTCCATCGTCCAGATGCCGCGCGGCTTTCCGGTGGCGACCATGGCGATCGGCGCCGCCGGGGCCGCCAATGCGGCGCTGATGGCGGCCGCGATCTTGGCGCTGAACGATACCGGCCTGGCCGCCCGCCTGGACGCCTGGCGCGCCGCCCTGTCCGCATCGATCCCGCATGAGCCGCTTGATCAGGACGCCGGCGATGAGTGAACCGCTGGCCCCCGGTGCGACCATCGGCATCCTGGGCGGCGGCCAGCTGGGGCGGATGCTGTCGGTGGCGGCCTCGCGGCTCGGGTTTGCCTGCCACATCTTCGATCCCGGCCCCAACCCGCCGGCGGCGCAGGTCGCCGCCCGGCTGACCACCGCCGCCTATGACGATACCGCCGCCCTGGCCGCGTTTGCCCGTTCGGTGGATGTGATCACCTACGAATTCGAAAACATCCCCGCCGCCGCGCTCGACGCGCTGGAAGCCCTGGCCCCGGTGCGCCCGAACCGGCGCGCGCTGGCGGTGTCGCAGGACCGGCTGGACGAAAAGACCTTTCTGCGCGGCCTCGGGCTGACCACCGCCCCCTTTGCCGCCATCGGCGACCTTGCCGAGTTGCACAAGACGCTGGAAACGATCGCCCCCCCGGCGATCCTGAAAACCCGGCGGCTGGGCTACGATGGCAAGGGCCAGGCGCGGATCACCGCCGCAGATGACGCGGCAACTGCGCTGGCGGCGATGAACGGCGCCCCCGCGATCCTCGAAGGCTTTGTCGATTTCGAACGCGAAATCTCGGTGATCGGCGCACGCGGCACGGACGGCCAGATCGCCTGCTACGACCCCGGCGAAAACACCCACCGCGACGGCATCCTGCACCAGACCACGGTGCCCGCCCGGATCAGCCGCGCCCAGGCCACCGACGCGGTGCTGATCGCCGCCAAGGTACTGAACGCGCTCGACTATGTCGGCGTTCTCGGGGTTGAACTGTTCGTGACACCCGCCGGTCTGGTGGTCAACGAAATCGCCCCGCGGGTGCACAATTCCGGCCACTGGACCCAGAATGGCTGCCTGATCGACCAGTTCGAACAACACATCCGCGCGGTGGCCGGCTGGCCCCTGGGGGACGCGACGCGCCACGCCGATATCGAGATGACCAACCTGATCGGCGACGACATCGCCCGCGCCCTCGATCTCGCCCGCGATCCTGCCGCCGCGCTCCATCTCTACGGCAAGTCGCAAACCCGCCCGGACCGCAAGATGGGCCACGTCAACCGCCTCATCGCCCCGGGCAAATGACTTCTTCTGTCGGAAAATATCCTCGGGGGTGAACTGGCCGCAGGCCAGGAGGGGGCAGACAGCCCCCTGCACCACCACAAAACCAGCCTACTGAAACCGGTTCAGGATGTATTTCCCGAGCGTCAGCGAATGATCGAACCTGCCGGTGTGCAGAAAGTTTTTCACCTGGGCGATCACCAGCGGGTTCATCATCATGAAGGTATGGGTCACCGGCAGCACGATGTGATCGTCCATGCCCTGAACGCGGGTGCTGGCGACCGAAACCTTGCCGTCGTCCTGCCCGGCGATCAGCGCCGAATAGATCGGGTTCAGCGACCGGCTGCCGGCGATCACCCCCAGCTCGAACCGGGCAAAGCCCAAACGGTTGGGCAGCGAATCCGGGCCGGTCCCAAGCTCGAGCCCGGCCGGGCCGTTCAACCACTTGAAGGGCCCCAGGTCGCCGAACTCGTCCACCAGTTCGCTGCCGTGGTTGGGCGGGCCAAGCATCACCACGCGGCCCATCTTCGCGGGCCGGTTGCCTTCCAGCCAGGCGCGCACCAGGATGCCGCCCATCGAATGGGTGACGAAATTCACCTTCTGGTCGCCGCAGGCCGCCACCGCCGGGGGCACCACCTCTTCCACCAGTTGCTCGATCGGTTTTTCGGTGGACGGGTAGCCGACGTTGATCACGTCATAGCCGTCGGCCTGCAATACCTTCTTCATCACCAGCATCGAAGCCTCGGTGCGCGCCAGCCCATGCAGCAGCACGACGCATTCCGCCCACACCGCCCCCGGCGCGAGCCCCAGAAGAACACCAAGAATGATCCCGAAACGCATGACCCTCAACATAGGCCGCGGGCGGCCGGATTTCGACCCCGCCGGCCGCATCCGGCCGCAAGACGCCACGTCACCGGGCGCGCGCCCCGCCTACCGGCGCACGGAAATCGCGATCCCGGCCAGCACCAGCGCCGCCGCCGCCACCAGGCGCAGGCTGACCGCTTCGCCCAGCAGCACGACCCCGCCGGCCACCGCGATCACCGGCACGCTCAACTGCGCCACCGCCGCCACCGACGCCGCCAGCCTTGGCAGCACCGCATACCACAGCGCATAGCCCGCCCCCGAAGTCACCGCCCCGCTGGCAACCGCCAGCGCCGCGCCGCGCCAGCTGATCCCGCCGGGCAGCAGCGCGAACGCCAGCAGCCCCGCCGGCACCGCCAGCGCGAAATTCGCCGCCGTTGCTCCCAGCGGATCGGCGCCGCCGCGCCCAAGCAGCGAATAGGCGCCCCAGCCCGCCGCCGCCGCCGCCATCAGCAGGGCGCCGCCCAGATCGGTGTCCGCCCCGGCGCCGGGCCCCAGCAGAACCACCAGCCCGCCAAAGGCCACGCCCGACCCGATCCAGCGCAGCGCCGGCACCGGTTCGCCCCCCAGCACCGCGCCCAGAAACATGGTGATCTGCACGCCGCCAAACAGGATCAGCGCCCCGACCCCGGCGGGCAGTGTCACATAGGCAAAGGAAAACCCCAGCACATAGATCGCCAGCGTCGCCGCGCCCCATAACCGGCGCGGAGCCCGCCACGGCACGCCGCTTCCGCCGCGCCGCGCATGGGCCAGCCCCAACAGGAACGCAGCCCCCGACACCAGCCGGATCAGCGCGAATGCCGCAGGCCCGGTGCCATCCCCCAGCAACGCCATCCGGTTCAGCACCGAATTGGCGGCAAAGGCGATCATCACCAGGGTGGTCAGCAGAAACAGGCGCATGGCCGCCAGTCTGCGCGCCGCGCGCCCCGCTTGCCAAGCATCATCGGCTCACGATTGCTGACAGCCGCGTGAAGCGCCGGCCCGGCCAGTCAGGCCTCCACGAAAAACGCCGGGCGAAACAGCCGGACCGAAATCGCGCCGACCCCCGCCAGCGTCAGCGCCAGCACAAAGATCCAGCCGAAAAGCGGCACCAGCCCGATCAGCCCCGCCGCCAGCGCCCCGACGACCGCCGCGATCACCCGTTGGGCCAGGCTGTCGGGTTCGCCGCGCCCGGCCAGCAGGATCAGCCCGACCCCCAGCGCATAGGCCCCGATCACATAGCCAAAGAACCCGGCGATCACCGCCAGCAGGATCGAAGCGGGCACCACCACGATCCCGATTACGGTCATCGCGAACAGGATGGCCGACCCCGCCAGCACCGACTGCGTGAGAAAACCGAACCACAGCGTGCGGAACGGCGCATCCAGCAATCGCCGGCGCATCCGCGCCACATGCTGCGGCGCCACCGCCGCGATCAGCCCGGCCAGGGCCGCCACGATCACGACCCCATAGACGAATTTCCACAGCACCTGCCGCCAGCCGTATCTGGCGATGTCCCGGCCCTCGCCGCTTTCCCAATCCGAAAGCGCGCGCCGTTCGATCCGGTCGGCGGGCGCAACGCTGGCCGGAACCTCGATGGTCTGACCCTGCGCCTCGTACAGCGTCAGCCGCCCGTCGACGCGGGCGTCGGGACCGAACTCGACCCGGCCGGCCTGCAGGTTCATGTCGCCGGTAATCGGCGCGTTCACGATCACCGTGCTACCCGACACCAGCGCGTAGCCGCCAACCGGGCCGTCGATGCGCACCGTGCCGCCGGTGGCGCGCAGATCGCCCTTGACCGCATCACCGACGATAACCCTGTATCCCATCAGCGTCGCATCCCCGGACACCGCGCCATTCAGCGTCGCATTCATCGCCATCGCGTAAACGTCGCCGCCGATCGGGCCGTCCAGAACCAGCTCTTGCGCCATCGCGTGAACCGAACCCGAAACCAGCGCCGCAAGCGTGGCGGTCTGCCCGGCCAGGAAAACGTCGTCAGCGCCGCTGTCGGCCAGCAGCACCTGCTGCCCGGCGGCAAACCTGTCGCCGCCAAGCGCAAAGCTCGCCTGCCCGGGCGGGCCGTCCGGCGAAGCTTCGGACTGCGCCCAGGCCGGGAAAACCAGGAAAAACGAAAGGAAGAAAACCAGAAGACGTGCCATGTCATCACCCGTTCAACAGTGGTCGTCGCGCGCGCATGCCGTCTAGGGCAGTATGTCAGAGATCGGGGCGCGAAGGGCCGATTTCAAGACCACCCCGCCCGCCGCCGGCCAAAACCGCGGCCCGCACCCGGGCCAGTCGCCCGGCACGCAAAAGGGGCCGCCCGCAGGCAGCCCCTCGCTTGGTCCGTCGATGAACCGGCAGCTTACATCATGCCGCCCATGCCGCCCATGTCGGGCATGCCGCCACCGGCGCCGGCGCCGGCGCCTTCCTTGGCCGGCTTGTCGGCCACCATCGCTTCGGTGGTGATCAGCAGACCGGCAACCGAGGCCGCATCTTCCAGCGCGGTGCGCACCACCTTGGCCGGGTCGATCACACCGAAGGCGAACAGGTCGCCATATTCTTCGGTCTGAGCGTTGAAGCCAAAGGCGCTGTCGTCGCTTTCGCGGATCTTGCCGGCCACGACCGAACCGTCCACGCCCGAGTTTTCGGCGATCTGACGCAGCGGAGCTTCCAGAGCATTGCGAACGATGTTGATGCCCGCGTTCTGGTCGGCGTTGGCGCCGGTCATGCCTTCGAGCGTCTTGGCGCCCTGGATCAGGGCGACGCCGCCACCGACGACCACGCCTTCCTGCACCGCGGCGCGGGTCGCGTTCAGAGCGTCGTCAACACGGTCCTTGCGCTCTTTCACTTCCACTTCGGTCATGCCGCCGACGCGGATCACGGCAACACCGCCGGCCAGCTTG
>JAJRUE010000226.1 GCA_024277955.1 Alphaproteobacteria bacterium
ACTCGGTGCAGCTGGTGCGCGACCTGATCAAGGCCGAAAGCATGGATTGCACTTTTGTCGACGGGGTGATCCACGCCGATCACCGCGCCCGTTTCGTGCCCGAAACCCACGCCTATGTGGAAAAACTGCGCCGGGACTATGATTATGACAATATCCGCCCGCTGGATCGCGACGAGATCCGCGAACTGGTCGGCTCGCCCGCCTATCACGGTGGCGCTCTGGACATGGGCGGCGGCCATATCCACCCGCTGAAATTCGCGCTTGGGCTGGCGCGCGCGGCGGCGGGGGCGGGGGTCAGGATATTCGAAAACTCCCGCGTTAGAGACTTGTCAGAGGCATCCCCGGCGATCCTGCGCACCGACCAAGCCCGCATAACCGCCGACCATGTGGTGCTGGGCTGCAACGGCTATCTGGGCAAGCTGAGCCCGCGGATCGCCGCCCGGGTGATGCCGATCAACAATTTCATCATCGCCACCGAACCGCTGAGCGAAAGCCGCGCGCGCGAGCTGATCCGCGACAATCACGCGGTGGCCGACAGCAAGTTCGTGATCAACTATTTCCGCCTGTCCGAGGATCGGCGGATGCTGTTTGGCGGCGGCGAAAGCTATGGCTACCGGTTCCCGCGCGACATTGCCGCCCTGGTGCGCAAGCCGATGGCGCAGATCTATCCGCAGCTGCAGGGCGTCGGGATCGACTATGCCTGGGGCGGGACGCTGGGGATCACCATGAACCGGATGCCCTGTTTCGAGCGGCTGCGGGGCAATATCCTGAACGCATCGGGCTATTCGGGGCACGGGGTGGCGCTGGCAACGCTGGGCGGCAAGATCGCGGCCGAGGCGATCGCCGGGCAGGCGGAAAAGTTCGACCTGATGGCCCGGGTTCCCACCCGCCGCTTTCCCGGCGGCGCGGCGATGCGCTGGCCGCTGCTGGTGCTGGCGATGGTCTGGTTTTCGCTACGCGACAGGCTGTAGGGTCCCGAGATACCAGAAATGACCCTTCAGCCCGGCGGCACCGCCGGGCAGCGCCCGACCGCCCCCACGGGCGGGCGCTTTGCTTCCGCCCGCGGTCGCGCGCTGCCCTCGTTTCCTGGCTCACCGAACGGTCCTGCGTGACAGGCTTTGATCTGCAACCCGCCCGGCGCGCGCAGCGGGCCGGGCTGCGCCTGCTTGCCCCTCGGCAGGCGCAGCCCTCGCGTTTCGCGCCTCATATTCGATGAAAACAGTCTCTAACCACGGGCTTTTCGAGTCAGCGTCCGCGCCACGGCATCTTTCCAGCCGGCGTATTTTTCTTCCCGCTCGGCGGCCTCCATCGCCACGGCGAAATGCCGGTCCACCGCCCAGGTGTCCGCAAACCCGGCCTGGTCCGGATAGACCCCGGCGCGCATCCCCGCCAGCCATGCCGCCCCCAGCGCGGTGGTTTCCAGCACCGCCGGACGGTCCACCGGGGCGCCGGTGATATCGGCCAGGAACTGCATCGCCCAGTCCGACGCCGCCATGCCCCCATCCACCCGCAAGGTGCCGCCGCCCGCGCCCTGCCAGTCGGCGCGCATCGCCTCAAGCAGATCCCGGGTCTGGTAGCCGACGCTTTCCAGCGCCGCGCGGGCGAATTCCGCAGGCCCGGTGCCGCGGGTCAGCCCGAAGATCGCGCCGCGCGCTTCGGCGTCCCAATAGGGCGCGCCCAGCCCGGTAAAGGCCGGCACCATGTATACCCGCTGCGCCGGGTCCGCCTGTTCGGCCAGCGGCTGGGTGTCGGCGGCGGTCTTGATGATCCCCAGCCCGTCGCGCAGCCATTGCACCACCGCGCCGGCGATGAAGATCGAACCCTCCAGCGCATAGGTGCGCTGCCCGTCCAGCTGATAGGCGATGGTGGTCAGCAGCCGGTTGTGCGACCGCACCATGTCGGCGCCGGTGTTGAGCAGCGCAAAACAGCCCGTCCCATAGGTGGATTTCATCATCCCCGGCGCGAAACAGGCCTGGCCGATGGTGGCCGCCTGCTGGTCGCCCGCCACCCCCAGGATCGGGATCGAAACCCCGAAAAGCCCCGGATCAGTGACACCAAAGTCGGCGGCGCAGTCGCGCACCTCGGGCAGCATCGACAGCGGCACGCCAAGCTCGGCGCAGATCTCGGCGTCCCATTCCCCCTTGGCGATGTCGAACAGCAAGGTGCGCGCAGCGTTGGTGGCGTCGGTTGCGTGCAGCTTGCCGCCGGTGAGCTTCCAGATCAGGAAACTGTCCACCGTGCCGAACAGCAGCTTGCCCGCCTCGGCCCGATCGCGGGCGCCTTCGACATTGTCGAGGATCCACTTGACCTTGGTGCCGGAAAAATACGGGTCCAGCAGCAGCCCGGTGCGCGCGGTGACGGTTTCTTCCAGCCCCCGCGCCTTGAGGTCGCGGCAGATGCCGGCAGTGCGCCGATCTTGCCAGACGATCGCGCGGTGCACCGGCTCGCCGGTTTCACGATCCCACACCAGGGTGGTTTCGCGCTGGTTGGTGATGCCGATGGCGGCCACCGACTGCACCCCGCCCGGCACCCGGTCCAGCACCGCGCGGCAGCTGTCCAGCGTGGTCTGCCAGATGTCGGCGGGGTCATGTTCGACCCAGCCGGAATCCGGAAAATGCTGGGTGAATTCCTGCTGTTGCGAGGTCACGATCCGCAAGGCATCGTCAAACAGGATCGCCCGGCTCGAGGTGGTGCCCTGGTCGATGGCAAGAACGTGCTTCATGCCTCGCCTCCCTTGTTGAAATCAGTCTCTAACCAAGCGGAAAACGCCTGTTTCTGGGCGTCATCCATGTACAGGCCCAGCTTGGTGCGCCGCCACAGAATATCTTCCGCGGTGCGGGCGAATTCATGGGTGATCAGCCAGCGCACTTCGGCTTCGCTCAGCGTGCCGCCAAAGTCGCGGCCCAGGTCGGCGGCCTGTTTCGCATCTCCCAGGATCAGCCGCGCTTCGGTGCCGTAGCCGCGCACCAGGCGGCGCGCCCAGACCGGGGTCAGGAACGGATAGTCGGCCAGCAACCCGTCGATCAGCGCCTGCACGCCATCGGTGGGAAAATCGCCACCCGCCAGCGGCACCCCGGCGGTCCAGTCGCCGCCCGGCACCGGCATCGCTTCGGCGATCTTTTCCAGCGCGCTTTCGGCCAGCCGGCGGTAGGTGGTGATCTTGCCGCCGAAGATGTTCAGCAGCGGCGCGCCGTCGCGGTTGAGCGACAGGACGTAATCGCGCGTCGCTTCGGTCGCCGAGGACGCCCCGTCGTCGTAAAGCGGCCGCACGCCGGAATAGGTCCAGACAATGTCGTCGCGGCTGACGGGTTCGCGGAAATATTCCGACACGAAGGCGCACAGGTAGTCGGCCTCTTCATCGGTGCATTTCGCGTCACCCGGCGGCCCGTCATGGTCGACATCGGTGGTGCCGATCAGGGTGAATTCGTCTTCGTAGGGGATGGCAAAGACGATGCGGTTG
>JAJRUE010000227.1 GCA_024277955.1 Alphaproteobacteria bacterium
GATGACCGGCGCTGCGCTGGAAAAGATCGAGGCCCAGGCGGTGGCCCGTTGGGATCTGTCGGGCAGCCTGATCATCCACCGCTACGGGCGGCTCGCGCCGGGCGAGCAGATCATGATGGTGGCCACGGCGGCGCGCCACCGGGTTGCGGCCTTTGAGGCGGCGGAATTCCTGATGGACTACCTGAAATCCCGGGCGCCGTTCTGGAAAAAGGAAGTCACCGCCGACGGCGCAAACTGGGTCGCCGCCCGGGACGAGGACGAAGACGCCCTGGACCGCTGGTAGGTCGAAACGACATTTTTCATCGGGTGCGACGGTGCAAGGTTTTTCGAAAAACCTTGCTCAAGGCGCGTTGCCGCGCCTTGACTGCCGGGCGGCGCGCCCGGCAGGGGGGTGATCAGGTGCGGGCTGCGCGGTCAAGTTGGGCGCGCAGTTCCTCGGTTTCCTGGCGGGCGTCGCGCAGCCCGTCCATCGCGGCGCGCAGTTCGGCTTCGGTCTGGGCCAGCTGGTTGGAAATCTCGCTTTCCTTCTGCTGGTAGTATTCGATGGCCTGGTCGCGCTGTTCTTCGGCTTCGTGCAGCTGCTGGGCCATGCGGTCCAGTTCGCCCATTTCCGATTGCGCGACCCGGAACAGCCGGTTCACCAGCCAGTGTGCGAACCAGCCCAGCACGAAGGCCACGAAAAGAATCACCGCGGTGGCGATGATAAACTCAGTTCTGTTCATCGGGGGCCCCTGTCTGGTTCACGTCAGTGGTGGTGGTTGCCGTATCTTCGTGGCGTTCGTCGCCGCCCGCGGCCGGATCGCCCGCGCCCGCGTCCGGCGCGTCAGGTGTTTCGGCGGGCGCGGCGTCGGTCTGCGCCTGGGCCGGGTCGATCAGCTTGAACTCGATGCGCCGGTTGGCGTTGCGCCCCTCTTCGGTGCCATTGTCGGCAATCGGCTGGCTTTCGCCATAGCCCTTGGCGGTCAGGTTTGAGGTCAGCACCCGGCGCACCAGCAGGGCGTTCACCACCGCTTCGGCGCGCGCCTGCGACAGCGCCTGGTTCATCACCTCGCGGCCCTGGCTGTCGGTGTGGCCGCCCACCTCCATCGGCACGTCCTGGCACTTCTTCATCACCTGGGCGATGTTGTCGATCGACGCGCGCGCCACCTCGTCGATCTCGGCGGAGCTGGGGGCAAAGGTGATCTGCTGGACCGCAAGGATCTTGCTGATCCGGTCGACGCATTCCTGCGGCGTCGGCAGGTCGGCCTTGGGATCGAGCTTTTTCTGATAGGTGACCGAAATGCGGAAGTCTTCGGAATCGCCCAGCTTTTCGGCCAGGATGCGGGCGATTTCGGCCTTGGCGTCGGGGTTGCCGGTGTTGCCGCGGATGTCGACGACGTCGGGCTGCATCACCACCGCGCCGTTGGTCAGCTGGGCCAGCGCCTCGAGCGAAGCCAGCACCCGCGTCGACCAGCCGCGCGGCAGGTTTTCGTCGATCCGCATCGCGCCGCGCACCGCCTTGCTGCCGAACTGTGCCTTGGCAAAGCTTTCGGTGGCGATCCGGCTGCGTTCGTCGGGGATGCGCCCGCGCAGGCGTACGTCGCCTTCGGGGCTGCGGGTGGCGACGAATTCCGGCGGGCCGTTGCCCTGGCCGGTGCCGTCGATCACAACCGGTTCGGGCAGCACCGCGTGCAGCGAAAACGCATCCGGCAGGTCGGCCTTGAGTTCGCCGACCACCCGGTCGAACAGGGCCTGAGGCGTGGTTTCCCGGGCGATCAGGGTCACGTCGGCATCCGAAAAGGTGACCGAGCCGCCACCAAGTTCGGCCAGTTTGCCGATCGCCGTCACCACCGCGTCATCCCAGGTCGGGCTGGGCATTCCAAGCCCGATGGTGCAGCTGGCCTTGCCTTCCAGCCCGGCCTTGCGCGCGGCGGCGATGATCTTGTCGCGGCCCTCGGGGGTGAAGGTCGAACAGGCGTCGAAACGCGGCTGCTGGTCGTCGATGATGAAGCGCAGCGTGTAGGGGGTGATCACCGGGCGCGGTGCGCTGATGCGGATCGACACCGGAATGCCGCCCGGCGCCGCGCGCGACAGGGCCGATTCGAGCCGGCGCTTTTCCTCGACGCTGTCGCCGATCGCCTGCAGGTCGACCCGGTCGGCGGCGATGGAAATCTTCGAACGCGGCAGGCTGGCCAATGCCCTGAGCCCGAAGGCCAGCGCATCGTCCCAGCGCGCCGGGGCCGGGTAGTCGGCGACGTTCAGAAGGTCGGTGACGTCGGCCCCGTCCGCCAGCGCCCGGATGTCGTCCACCATGGCTTTGCGGTCCAGCGACGCGGGCACCAGCCCGATCAGCGAAATGCCCTGGTCATTGCGCAGGATCTCGATCGAAAAGCGGGGCGGTTCGATGGCGTTGGGGTCGCTGACGTTCATCTGGTCCAGGATGCGAGACGCTTCGACCACCGTTCCGGCGATGGTCAGGGCGCGAAACCGCGTGGCTTCGTCCGGGGCGGTGCCCGACAGGATCACCTGCAGCCCGTCCACGTCGACCTGGGCCCAGTCTTCGCCGCTCAGGCCCAGCACGCGCGCCACATCCGCCCGCGACCGGGTTTCGACGGTGTTTGCGGCGACCATCGCCACCAGCAGCGCCAGAATCAGGGCAAGCACCATCGCGATGAATGCGGGCAGTAATTGTTCCAGACGCATCAAGGGTTTCCAGAGCGGTTCGCGATCAGCATGCAATGCTTCTTAGGCTTTCGGGCGGGCGGCTGCAATCACGCCAGCAGCGCGCCGGCAAGAAACAGCGCAGCGATCAGCCCGGCGTCGCGGTTTGACCGGAACAGGCGCAGGCAGGTCTGCGCGTCGTCGATGTCCAGGCTGCGGTTCTGCCAGGCCAGGTGCCAGCCAAAGGCCCAGGGCCCGCCAAGCGCCACCACCAGCGCCAGCACGTTGCGCTGCTCGGCCAGCGCCAGGATGATCGCCAGCGCCATCAGCGCAACTGCGGCGAACAGGAACCAGCGCAGCCAGCGGTGGGTATTTTCGCTAAACAGCCGGGCGGTGGACTTCACCCCGATCAGCGCGTCGTCTTCCTTGTCCTGATGCGCATAGATCGTGTCGTAGAACAGCGTCCAGGCGATCCCCGCCCCGTAAAGCGCCAGCGCTGCCCGGTCGAGCGTTCCGGTCACCGCCACCCAGGCCAGCAGCGCCCCCCAGTTGAACGCCAGCCCCAGGAAAACCTGCGGCCACCAGGTAAAGCGTTTGGCAAAGGGGTAGATCGCCACCAGCGCCAGCGACCCGACCCCAAGCGCGATCGCCAGCCAGTTGAAGTTGAACAGGATCAGCGCCGCCAGCGCCAGCTGCACCACCAGCCAGAGCGCGGCCTGTTTCACGCTGATCTGCCCCGACGGGATCGGCCGCGACCGGGTGCGTTCCACCTGCGCGTCTATGTGGCGGTCGGTGATGTCGTTCCAGGTGCAGCCGGCGCCGCGCATCAGAAAGGCGCCGATCACGCTGCCGGCCATGACCCAGGCCGTGGTCCGGTCGAAGCCGCCGAGGTGCAGCGCCGCCAGCAGCGCCCCCCACCAGCAGGGGATCAGCAGCAGCCAGGTTCCGATCGGCCGATCGGCGCGCGACAGCCGCAGGTAGGGGCGCGACCAGGCCGGCGCCAGCCGGTCCACCCAATTTCCCTTGACGGCATCAGAGACCTGGCCGACAGGCTCTGGCGAAATGTCATTCTCGGTCATAGGATCGGCCCATGTCGTCGGCTAAAGTCAGGCTCTATGTAGATCACCCGCTTGGGGCGGGGCAATCGGTTCCTTTGGACCGGGGGCAGGCGAATTACCTGTTCGCGGTGATGCGGCTCGAGGCGGGCGACCGGGTCAGGCTGTTCAACGGGCGCGACGGCGAATTCCTGGCCGAAGTGGCGGTGGCCAACAAGAAAAACGGGGTGCTGCGCTGTCTCGAACAGCTGCGCGGTGTGCAGATGCCGCCGGATCTGTGGCTGCTGTTCGCCCCGATCAAGAAGGCGCGCACCGATTTCATCGTCGAAAAGGCGACCGAACTGGGGGCGGCCCGGATCATGCCGGTGCAGACCGATTACACCAACGCCGACCGGATCCGGCAGGACCGGCTGCAGGCGCATGCGGTCGAGGCGGCGGAGCAATGCGGCGGCACCTTTGTTCCGCCGGTTGATCCCTTGCAGCGGCTGGACCGGATGCTGGCCGACTGGCCCGCTGAACGCCGGCTGATGTTCTGCGACGAAACCCTGGCCGGCCGGTCCGGTGCGCTCGATCCGGCGATGCGCGGACCCTGGGCGGTGCTGATCGGCCCCGAGGGCGGGTTTTCCCCCGACGAACGGCGCGCGCTGCGCGATCTGCCCTTTGCGGTGCCGGTCGCGCTTGGGCCGCGCATCCTGCGGGCCGATACCGCGGCGGTGGCGGCGCTGACCCTGTGGCAGGCGACGCTGGGCGACTGGCGGGACGGCGCCGGCGAGGCGGGCGATGGATAGGCCACGATCCGCCGAAAACCGCCGCCAGGCCGATTGTTTCCGGGGGCAACAAGGTTTCTGGGAAAAAATGACACAAATTCGCCTTTGTCCGGGGTAGATTCAGGACAAGGTGGTAAACGCGCCGAAAAACGGTGCAGATGACGGAGACGATCGGTCAATGACATTTGTCAGGCCCGAACTTAGGGAAGCCATCAGCCGGTTTCGCGACGCCATTATCGGTGTCGGGGTTTCCTTGCTTGGTATCTACTGGGCGCTGAATTCCTTTGGATTCATGGCGATACTCGGCACATCGCTTGCGGTTGCCGGCGCGCTGCTGGTCTTTGCCGGCATCCAGCGCGGGCGGTTTCGCACCGGCAGCGACGGGGTTGGCGTGGTCGATGTGGACGAAGGCCAGGTGACCTATTTCGGCCCGCTTGGCGGCGGGTCGGTGGTGATCGAAAACCTGCTCAAGGTCGAATACGATTCGACCGCCCGCCCGGTTGCCCAGTGGATTTTGCACGATCCGGTCAACGGTCCGCTGCGCATCCCGACCAATGCCCAGGGGGCGGACGCGCTGTTTGATGTCTTTGCGTCGCTCAGCGGGATGCAGACCGAACGGATGCTGGCGGCGCTGAAAACCCGGCGCCGCAAACAAGTCGTGATCTGGCAGGCAAAGCGCCGCGCGCTGCATTGACTTCATTTGCGAATGCCGCCAACTCTTGCCGGACGATCAGGCAAGACACAGGCGGAGCGCGATCATGTCCATCCCTCAATCCGGCGGCGGTCCGGTCGAGAACAAGCAGCAGCTTGCCCAATACCTGGCCGACGGCTGCAAGCCCCGGGCCGACTGGCGCATCGGCACCGAGCACGAAAAATTCGCTTATTGCCGCGATACGCTGCAGCCGCTTCCCTATGACGGAGAACGCTCGATCAAAGCGATCCTGGAGGGGCTGCGCGACGGGTTCGGCTGGGAACCGGTGCATGAGGGCGACAATATCATCGGGCTGGAAAAGAACGGCGCGAATGTCAGCCTTGAACCCGGCGGACAGCTGGAACTGTCGGGCGCGCCGCTGACCAGCATCCACGAGACCTGCGACGAGGTGAACGAGCACCTGAAACACGTCCAGCAGATCGCCGACCTGGTTGGGGTCGGGTTCATCGGGCTGGGGGCGGCGCCGATCTGGACCCATGACCAGATGCCGATGATGCCCAAGGGCCGCTACAAGCTGATGACGCCCTACATGGACACTGTCGGCACCCACGGCACCCAGATGATGTATCGCACCTGCACGGTGCAGGTGAACCTGGATTTCGCCTCTGAAGCCGACATGGTGCAAAAGATACGCGTGGCTCTGGCCCTGCAGCCGGTGGCGACCGCGCTGTTCGCCAATTCGCCGTTTTTCGAGGGCCGCCCGATCGGCCACAAGTCCTGGCGTTCGCGCGTCTGGCGCGACCTGGACCCGGCGCGCACCGGCATGCTGCCCTTCGTGTTCGACGACGGTTTCGGGTTTGAAGCCTGGGTGGAATACGCGCTGGATGTGCCAATGTATTTCGTCTACCGCGACGGCAATTACATCAACGCGCTGGGCCAGTCGTTCCGCGACTTTCTGGACGGTCGGCTGCCGGCGCTGCCGGGTGAAAAGCCGACGCTTTAGGACTGGGCCGACCATCTGACGACGATCTTCCCCGAAGCGCGTCTCAAACAGTTCATCGAGATGCGCGGCGCCGATGGCGGCCCGTGGCGGCGGCTGTGCGCGCTGCCGGCCTTCTGGGTCGGGCTGACCTATGATCAGGGCGCGCTGGATGCGGCCTGGGATCTGGTCAAGGGGTTCGATGCCGAGACCCGCGAAGGCTTGCGGGTGGCGGCTTCGGTCGCCGGGTTGCAGGGCGAAAGCCACGGGGTGAAGCTGCACGATCTGGCGCGCGAAGCGGTTGCGATTGCTGACGCCGGCCTGAAAGCGCGCGCCATCCCCGGCGCCGACGGGCTGATCCCGGACGAAAGCCACTTTCTGAACGCGCTGCAGGAATCGGTCGAAAGCGGCAAGGTGCCGGCGGACGAGCTGCTGGAACACTACTACGGCGACTGGGAAGGCGATCTGACCCGGATCTACAAGGAATACAGCTACTGAGCCGCGCCCATCCGTGGCGGGCTCAGTCGTGGCGGGTGACCCGGGGGATGTCGCTGGGCGAATAGCGGCGGTCGTCGCCGATTGCGGCTTCGCCCAACGGGTCGGGGCCGAAACGATTGGCGCCAGGGGTGCCTGGGCTGACTTCCCAGAACAGCAGGACCAGCCAGCCGATCAGCGGGATGAACATGATCAGCAGCCACCAGCCGCTGCGGTTCACGTCGTGCAGCCTGCGGACGCTGACCGCGATGCCCGGCAGCAGGGTCGCCAGGGAAAAGACGCTGTTGAGCGGGCCATATTGTTCGGCAGGCACGCCGAACTTGGCAGTGTCGATGATGGTTGCCGCAAGGTTGCCAAGGATCAGGAACAGCGTGAACCACCAGTATTCCGAGCGCGCCGCGCGGCCGGTGAAATCGACATATTTGCGAAAGCAGGTTCGTATCGACTGGTTGAATGTCATTCGAAAAATCCCTTTTGCCTTAAGACTTTGCGCCGATCCTGGGTTCGGTTCCGTCCCGCAGGCGGCGAATGTTGGCGCCGTGGCGAAAAATCACCAGCGCCGACATCAGCAGCACCAGGGCGGCGGTGTGGGGGTGGTGCCAGACCAGCATGTAGACCGGCGCCAGAGCCGCGGCGACCAGTGCGGCCAGCGATGAAATGCGAAAGATCAGCGCCACCGCCAGCCAGGTGGCGCAGGCCGCCAGCCCGATCGGAAAGGCCAGCGCCAGCAGCGTGCCCAGAAAGGTGGCGACCCCCTTGCCGCCCCTGAAGCGCAGGAACACCGGGTAGAGATGGCCCAGCATCGCCGCCAGTCCGGCCACGCCGGCAAGGGCTTCGCCGCCGAACTGGCGCGCCACCAGCACCGCCACCGCGCCCTTGCCCGCATCCAGCACCAGCGTCAGGAAGGCGGCCAGCTTGTTGCCCGAACGCAGCACATTGGTGGCGCCGATATTGCCCGAACCGATCTTGCGGATATCGCCCAGCCCGAACAGCCGCGAGGTCACCAGACCGAAAGGCACCGATCCCAGCAGGTAGGCGGCCAGGGCGGCGATCAGGTAGGTCATGGCTCTTGCCTTTCGAATACCGCCGTGCCGGCGACCCAGGTTGCCAGCACCTTACCCTGCATCCTGGCCCCGTCAAACGGGGTGTTCTTGGACTTGGAACGCAGCTTGAAGCGGTCCAGCACCAGCGGCGCGTCGGCGTCGAACAGCACCAGATCGGCCGGGGCGCCAACCGCCAGCCGGCCAGTGTCCAACCCCAGCCGGCGCGACGGGTTCAGCGACATCGCCCGGAACAGCCGCGGCAGGCTCAGCGCGCCTGCGTGATACAGCCGCAACGCCGCGGGCAGCAGGGTTTCAAGCGCCACCGCGCCGGATGCGGCCTCTTCGAAGGGCAGGCGCTTGCTTTCCTCGTCCTGCGGCGTGTGCATCGAGCTGATGATGTCGATCACCCCCGAGGCCACCGCCTGCACCATCGCCACCCGGTCGTCTTCGCTGCGCAGCGGCGGCTTGATCTTGAAGAAGGTGCGATAGTCGCCCAGGTCGAATTCGTTGAGCGTCAGGTGGTGGATGCCGATGCCGGCGCTCACGTCCAGCCCGGCGGCCTTGGCGCGTTCCAGCCGGGGCAGGGCGCGCGCGGTGGTGATCTGGTCGGCGTGGTAGCGCACGCCGGTCATCTCTGCCAGCGCCAGGTCGCGGTCCAGCCCCATGCGTTCGGCCATCGGCGACACCGCCGGCAGGCCCAAAAGGGACGCGAACTTGCCGCTGGTCGCGCAGGCGCCCCTGGACAGGCCGGGATCTTGCGGATGACCGATCACCAGCGCGCCCAGGCTGCGCGCATAGGTATAGCAGCGGCTGGCGACCTTGGTGTCGGCGATCACGTTGTCGCAATCGGTGAAGGCGGCGGCGCCGGCGTCCAGCATGAAGCCGATTTCCACCATTTCGCGCCCCGCCCGGCCGCGGGTCAGCGCCGACATCGGGCGCACCCGCACCGGCGCGGCTTCATTGGCGCGCCGGGTGACGAATTCCAGCGTTTCGGGGTTGTCGATGGCGGGCAGCGTGTCGGGGCGGGTGACCATGGTGGTCACCCCGCCCGCCGCCGCCGCCTGGCCGGCCGAGCGGAAGCTTTCCTTGTGACGCTCGCCCGGTTCGTTGACCTTTACGCCGATATCGACAATGCCGGGGGCCAGGAACTTGCCGCCGGCGTCGCGCCGGGTGTCGGCGGTGACGCCATCCGGGGCGGAGCCTTCGAAAACGCCTGCGATCGCGCCGTTTTCGATCAGCAGCGCGCCCTGGATCACCCGGTCGTTTTCCGGGTCGATCAGCCGGGCATTGATGATCAGCGTGTTCATGCTGCGCCTTTCTGGATCTTGCGCATCAGCTTGAGCACCTCGGGTGCGTCGGGGATCGCTTCAAAGCCGACGGCGATGCGGCGCGACCCGTTTTTCGTGCGCTTGAATTCTTCGGCAAAGAAGATGCTACCGGGGTCGTAGTCGCGCAGGTCCAGCAAGGTCGTGGCGGTGATCGGATAGGACAGCAGCCGCCGCCCGACAAAGGGCATGTCGCCGGCGATGAAGGCGCGCCGGTCGGTCAGCGTATACCAGGTGTTCTTGCGCCGGATGTTGTCGGTGACGATAGGCCCCACGCCGATACCGATGCCGACGGAAAAATGGATCAGGCCGAACATCCAGAAATACCCGCCGCCGCTGGCGGCCATGAGCATCCAGAACAACGCGAAACCGGAAAAGGCGCTGCCGAACAGGATCGCCGGGATCTGGCCGATCTTGATGCGAAAATGACTGTCGGGGCGGCTCTGCCACAGGATTTCTTCGCCCTCTTCCAGGATGCCGTCCCAGCCGTCGTAGCGCTTCATGCCCAGACCTCGCGCGGGCAGTCGGCGCGGTTGCGGGCCAGAAGCTCCATCGCGGCCATGCGCACGGCGACGCCCATTTCCACCTGTTCCTGGATCACCGACCGGTTGATGTCGTCGGCCAGCGTGCCGTCGATTTCGACGCCCCGGTTCATCGGCCCCGGGTGCATCACGATGGCGTCGGGCCTGGCGTGGGCCAGTTTTTCGGCGTCCAGCCCGAAGCGGTGGTAATATTCGCGCGTCGAGGGGATGAAGGCCCCGTCCATCCGTTCCTTTTGCAGGCGCAGCATCATCACCACGTCCACGTCGCGCAGCCCTTCGGCCATGTCGTCAAACACCTCGACCCCCCAGTCGGCGGCGCCGGCGGGGATCAGGGTGGGCGGGCCGATCAGGCGCACGCGGTTTTCCATCTTGCCCAGCAGGAAGATGTTTGAACGCGCCACCCGGCTGTGGGCGATATCGCCGCAGATCGCCACCGACAGCCGGTGCAGCCGGCCCTTTTCGCGCCGGATGGTCAACGCGTCCAACAGCGCCTGTGTCGGGTGTTCGTGGCGCCCGTCGCCAGCGTTGAGAACCGCGCAATTCACCTTTTCCGCCAACAGGTTGACCGCGCCCGAATGGGGGTGGCGCACCACCAGCAGGTCCGGGTGCATGGCGTTCAGCGTCAGCGCGGTGTCGATCAGGGTTTCGCCCTTTTTGATCGAGCTGGCCTGCATCGCCATATTCATCACGTTGGCGCCCAGCCGCTTGCCGGCCAGTTCGAAACTGGCCTGGGTGCGGGTGGAGTTTTCGAAGAACATGTTGACCTGGGTCAGCCCGGCCAGCACCTTTTCGCGCGGCCCGCCGGCGCGGTTCTGGTCGGCGTAGCTGTCGGCCAGGTCGAGGATAGCGCGGATTTCTTCCGGATGAAGGGTGCTGATGCCAAGAAGATGCTGGTGTCGGAAGGCCATCGTGTTCCCGCTGTTCCGGTTTTTCGGGTTATAGGCGGCGGTGGTTTGCCAGACAAGGCCAGACAGGGCCAGACAAGCCCAGACAGGGGCCGTGGCGCTTGTGGCGGGGTGGGGATGCCTCCGGCGGGGATATTTTTCAAAAGAAGAAGAGGAATACGGTTTCTTGCCGCCCTGAGGGAGATTAGCCTGCGGGTCATGGAATCGCCATTGGATCATGAAACCGCCCGGGCGCTTTTGGCGTGGCAGGTGGAACTGGGCGCTGACGAAGCGATCGGGGATGCGCCGGTGAACCGGTTCGAACTGCCGCAAGAGGCGCCGCGCAGGCTGACTGTGGCGGTGGCGCCGGCCCCCGTGCAGGCGGCGCCACGCCCGGGCGCGGCTGTCAAAGCTGCGGCTGTCGAAGCTGTGGCGGTCGATGCGGTGGCGGTTGCGCGCCAGGCGGCGGCGCAGGCGCAGGATTTGCAGCAGTTGCGTTCGGCGCTGGAGGCGTTCGAGCATTGCGAACTGAAGCGGGGCGCGCGCAACACGGTTTTCGCTGACGGCAACCCGGCGGCGCGGGTGATGGTGATCGGCGAAGCGCCGGGGCGCGACGAGGATATTCAGGGCAAGCCCTTTGTCGGCCGGGCCGGGCAGTTGCTGGACCGGATGTTCGCCGCCATCGGCATGGCGCGCGATCAGGCCGACAGCCGGGCTTCGGTCTATATCACCAACATCCTGCCCTGGCGGCCACCGCAAAACCGCGACCCCCTGCCCGAGGAAATCGCCGTGATGCTGCCGTTCGTGAAACGGCATGTGGACCTGGTCGGCCCCGAGGTTCTGGTTCTGATGGGCAATATTTCCTGCCAGGCGCTGCTGGGGCGCAAGGGGATCACCCGGCTGCGCGGCAACTGGACCAGCGCGCTGGGGCGTCCGGTGCTGCCGATGTTTCATCCGGCCTATCTGCTGCGCAACCCGGCGGCCAAGCGCGAGGCATGGGCCGATCTGCTGATGCTGCAGGCGCGGCTGCGCGAGGGGGCGTGATGCGGGCATGAAGATACTGGCCTTTTCCGACGTGCATTGCGATCTGACGGTCTGCGCGGCGCTGGTGCAGGCCGGCGCGCAGGCGGATCTGGTGATCGGCGCCGGGGATTTCGCCCAGCGCCACATGGGGCTGGAAGAAACGCTGGAGGCGCTCGAACCCCTGGCCGCAAAGGCGATCTATGTGCCGGGCAACAACGAGACCGCCGATGCCTTGCGGGCCTGCACCGGGGCGGTGGTTCTGCATGGCGAACGGGCAAGCGTTTCGGGGCTGGAAATCGTCGGGATCGGCGGCGCGGTGCCGCCGCTTCCGCCGCTGCCCTGGGGGTCGTTCGATCTTGAGGAAGACGGTGCGGCGGCGATGCTTGCGCCGTTTTCGCGCGCCGATATCCTGATCAGCCATTCGCCGCCATGGGGCACAGTGGACATGCTCGCCCCGGAAGGGTTGCTGGGGATGCACGGCGCCATCGGGTCGCGCGCGGTGCGGGCGGCGGCGCTGCGGATGCGCCCGGGGCTGGTGCTTTGCGGCCATGTGCACGACAGCTGGGGCAAGCGGGCGCGGCTGGGCGACTGCCAGGTGGCCAATCTGGGGCCGCGGGTGAACTGGTTCGAACTGGGAGACGAGGATGGCGGGAATTGACAACAGCCGGGAATTCATCCCGGTGCGCATTGCGGTGCTGACGGTATCGGATACCCGCAAGCTGGAAGAGGACCGGTCGGGCCAGGTGCTGGTGGATCGGATCGCGGCGGCGGGGCATCTGCTGGCCGATCGCAAGATCATCCGCGATGAGCGCGCGCAGATCGCCGAGCAACTGCGCGCCTGGTGCGCCGATCCGGCGGTGGACGTGGTGATTTCCACCGGCGGCACCGGGCTGACCGGGCGCGATGTCAGCGTTGAAGCGCACCGCGATGTCTACGAAAAGGAAATCGAGGCCTTTGCCACCGTGTTCACCATGGTGTCGCTGAACAAGATCGGCACGTCGGCGGTGCAAAGCCGGGCCACCGGCGGTGTGGCGCAGGGCACCTATCTGTTCGCGCTGCCCGGCAGTCCCGGGGCCTGCAAGGACGCCTGGGATGAAATTCTGTCCGCGCAGCTGGATTACCGGCACATGCCCTGCAATTTCGTGGAAATCATGCCGCGCCTGGAAGAACACAAGCAGCGCCGGAAGTAGCCGGGGCCGGCCCGGGCGAAGCGGTTTGGCCGGGGTTGGTCGGGGCGGCGCGGGCGGTTTTGCGGCCCCGGCTCAGCCGGCGGTGCAGCCGTTGATCTCGACCGCCTTGCCGCCGGCCAGCACGGTGATGCGCACGTCCGAACGGGTCAGCAGGAACGGTTTGCCCGAAGCGGGAACCATGTCGGTGACCGCCGTCAGCACCCGCCCCTTTCGGGTGGTTTTCGGTTCGGCGATCCAGATCGTCGGGTCGGGCAGTTCGAGCACGGCGACTTCGTCCTTGCCTTGTTTTGGCAGGGTGACGCGGGCGGTGATGCGCAGCCCGTCGGCGATCGGTTCGACCGAACAGGTGGCCGAACGCACCCCGGCCTGGGCGGCGGTTTTGGGCCGCCTGGCCAGGCTTGCCCGAATCGCCGCGTCGCTGCGCCCCGGTGGCGTCAGGTTGCTGTCGAGCGATGTGGTCATCGGGATGCAGATGTCTTCGCAGACGCCGATCTGCAACTTGCCGCGCAGCCGGATCGGGCCGCCGGCGGGCGACGCGGGGGTCAGTTCGATCGGGATCACGGTGACGCCCTTGTAGCCGATCGAGCGTAGCCCGTTGGTGTAGAACACCTTGGGCACCGGCCAGTGCAGCCGCACGTTCGCCAGGTTTTTCGACCCGGTCCAGTCGAAGCTGGGGGGGATGCCGGCTTCGCCGGGGAACCGCCAGTAGGTCTTCCAGCCTTCGGCCAGCTCGATGCGGATCGCGGCCATGTGGGTGCCCCGGGCGGTGCGCCAGCCGGGCAGCACCGTTACCTTGGCGATATCGTCCAGCGACACCAGCGTCTGGGCGCGCAACGGGGCGGCAAGGGCCAGGCTGGCGGCGATGAGGGCGGTGGCCGCAACGGCCCGCAGGAGTTTGGTCAACATGGGCGGCAACATAGGCGCGCACGGCGCAATGGGAAATCACATTTCAGAGACGTTGCCGCCGGGCCCGCGCATGATCTTGCACAGCGCGTCCGGCGGGCCCATGTTGAGGCCATGATGAACGACTCAGAATCCATGGATCTGACCGGCAAGCTGCTGATCGCCATGCCGAGGATGGGCGATCCGCGTTTTGCGCATAGCGTGGTTTTCGTATGCGCCCATACCGCCGATGGCACGCTGGGGCTGATCGTCAACAAACCGGCGCCCGATCTCAGGCTGGACGACCTGCTTGAGCAGCTGAACATCTCGAAGGGGCCGGCGGGGCGCGACATTCGCGTGCATTTCGGCGGGCCTGTGGAACACGGGCGCGGCTTTGTTCTGCACTCGGCGGATTATTCGGTCAGCGAAGCGACCTTGGACATCGACGACCGTTTCGGCATGACCGCGACCCAGGACATCCTGGTGGCGCTGGCCGAAGGGCAAGGGCCAAGTTCGGCGTTGTTGATGCTGGGCTATGCCGGGTGGGCCGCCGGCCAGCTTGAGGCCGAGATTCTGGAAAACGGCTGGTTGGTGGCGGATGCGACCCCGGAACTGGTTTTCGCGGCCGACAGCGCGGCGAAATGGGCCGGGGCGCTGAAAACGCTGGGGGTCGACCCGATGTCCCTGTCGGCATCCGCCGGGCGGGCCTGAGGCGTTTCCAGGCAGAGCGCCCTTGCGGGCGCCGGTTTGTTTCCCCGCTGGCGCGGGGGTGCCTCCGGCGGGGATATTTTCAGACAGAAGAAGGGGTTACGGTCTTGGGGCTGCGGCGCGGCGCAGGCGGTCGTTGATGGCTGCGCCCAGGCCGGTATCGGGGATCGGAGCGACCGCGATGGCTTTGGCGCCGGTGTCGTCGAGGGTGCACAGGGCGTCAAACAGGTTGGCCGCCGCTTCGGCCAGGTCCGCGGACGGCGACAGGTTGAGGTCGCCGGGGATCGGGCCGAACCCCAAAAAGGCTTCGCCCTTGCGCCGGTCGGTTGCGTTCAGGCGCACGCGCGCACTCGGGGCGTAGTGCGAGGCCAGTTGGCCCGGCGCGCTGGGGGTGGCGGGGTCGGGGGCCGTGCTGGCAAGGGGCGCGCCCAGGCATCGGGCGATGATTTCGCCCGGTAGCCCGCCGGGGCGCAGCAGCGTCGGGCGCGGCGCAAACCCGACGATTGTGCTTTCGAGGCCCACGGGGCAGGGGCCTGCGTCCAGCACCGCGGCGATGCGCCCGGCGAGGCCTGACAGCACATGTTCGGGCCGGGTCGGGCTGATCTTGCCCGATGGATTGGCCGAAGGGGCGGCGACCGGCCCGCCGAAAGCCGTCAGCAGCGCGCGGGCCAGCGGGTGTTCGGGAATGCGGATCGCCACCGTATCGAGGCCCGCGGTCACCAGCGGCGATAGGCCCGAACTGGGGCGCAGCGGCACAACCAGGGTCAGCGGGCCGGGCCAGAAGGCTTCGGCAAGCCGCGTCGCCGGGGCGGGGAAGCTGGCGATCGCGCGGGCGGCGTCGAGGTTTGGCACATGCACGATCAGCGGGTTGAACGCGGGGCGGTTCTTGGCCTGAAAGATCGCCGCGACGGCGCTGTCGTTGTGCGCGTCCGCCCCGAGGCCGTAGACGGTTTCCGTGGGAAAGGCGACCAGCCGCCCGTCGCGCAGCAGCTGCGCCGCGGTGGCGACCGAGCCCTTGTCTGCCCCCAGCCGCTGGGTATCTTGCGCTGTGCCGTCGGTTTGGGTCATGTGACGCCGCGTTCCGGTTGATGTGGCCGGACCATGCGATACCGTCCGGGTTAGGAATTTTGCTTAAACGGCGGCTGGCCGGTTGCCAAGCCGTCATCAACGGGAGGATGCGATGAGCTATCGCGCGCCGCTTGCCGATTTCGCGTTTCTGTTCGACCACGTGGTCGGGCTGGCGCAGGTCCAGGAAACCGAACTGTTCGCCGAAGCGACGCCCGACCTTGTGCAGGCGATCCTGTCCGAGGCCGGCAAGCTGGGCGAAGAGGTGCTGGCCCCGCTGCAGCGCGTCGGCGACATCGAAGGCGCGGTGCTGGAAAACGGCGCGGTGCGCACGCCCGCCGGTTTTGGCGAGGCCTACCGCGCGATCGCCGAGGGCGGCTGGATCGGCATGTCGGCCAGCCCGGAAATCGGCGGCATGGGCCTGCCTCAGGCGGTGGCGACCGCGGTCAACGACATCATGTCTTCGGCCTGCCTGTCGTTGCAGTTGAACCCGTTGATGAGCCAGGGCCAGATCGAGGCGCTGGAACACCACGCCAGCGATGACATCAAGGCGCTGTATCTGCCGCGGCTGATCAGCGGCGAATGGAACGGCACCATGAACCTGACCGAGCCGCAGGCCGGGTCCGACGTGGGCGCGCTGCGGTCCAGGGCCGAACCCAACGGCGACGGCACCTATGCGATCACCGGGCAAAAGATCTTCATCAGCTGGGCCGACAATGATTTCACCGCCAACACCTGCCACCTGGTTCTTGCGCGCCTGCCCGACGGGGCGCCGGGGACCAAGGGGATCAGCCTGTTCATGGTGCCCAAGTTCATCCCCGACGCCGATGGCAATCCGGGGGGGCGCAACAGCCTCAAGGTGGTCAGCCTGGAACACAAGATGGGGCTGCATGGCTCACCCACCGCGGTGATGCAGTATGACGGCGCCACCGGCTGGCTGGTGGGGGCGCCCCATGCCGGGATGCGGGCGATGTTCACGATGATGAACAACGCGCGCCTCGGGGTGGGCGTGCAGGGGATCGGCCAGGCCGAGGGTGCCTATCAGCTGGCGCTGGGCTACGCGCTGGAGCGCAAGCAGGGGCGCACCCCGGTTCAGGGCGGCACCGGCGCCATTGTCGAACACGCCGACGTGCGCCGGATGCTGGCGGCGATGAAGGCCGATATCTTTGCCGCCCGGGCGATCGCGCTGTCTTGCGCGGTGGCGATCGATATGGCGCGCGCCACCGGCGACGACGGCTGGCGGGCGCGCGCGGCGCTGCTGACGCCGATCGCCAAGGCCTTTGGCACCGACGTGGGCTGCGAGGTGGCGCAACTGGGCGTGCAGGTGCACGGCGGCATGGGCTATATCGAGGAAACCGGCGCGGCGCAGTTTTCGCGCGATGTGCGGGTGACGGCGATCTACGAAGGCACCAACGGCATTCAGGCGATGGATCTGGTGGCGCGCAAGATGATGGACGGGGGCGAAGCCGCCTGCCGCCTGCTGGACGAGGTCCAGTCGCACGCCGAGGCCGCGCGCGGGCGGCTGCCGGACCTGGCCACCGCGGTCTGGGACAGCGCCGAATCGCTGCGCGAGACCACCGAATGGCTGGTCGGGCGCGATGAGCTGAACGATCGTTTCGCCGGGGCGGTGCCGTATCTGCGGGCGTTCGCGCGGGTTCTGGGGGGGTATTTCCATCTCAGGGCGGCGATGGCCGATGGCGAAGGCGGCGGCCGCACCCGGCTGGCCGCGTTCTACATCCGGCGCATCCTGCCCGAACATGCGGCCTTGCTGACCCATGCGCGCGCCGGGGCCGAGGGGCTGTATACCCTGACCACCGACGATCTGGCCGTCCAATGAAGCGGTTTTCGGCGACGCTGACCCACCCGGTAGACACGCCGCCCGGCCCCGGCGAAGCGCGCGAACTGGCCGAAGGCGTCCTGTGGATGCGCCTGCCGCTGCCGATGGCGCTGGATCATGTGAACGTCTATGCGCTGGACGATGGCGACGGCTGGACGCTGGTCGACACCGGCCTGGACAGCCGCAAGAGCCGCGGCATCTGGCGGGATCTTCTGGGCGGACCGCTGGCGGGCAAGCCGGTGCGCCGGGTGCTGGTGACCCACCACCACCCGGATCACATCGGGCTGGCGGGCTGGTTCCAGGCCGAACATGACTGCGAACTGATCACCACCCGAACCGCCTGGCTGTTTGCCCGGATGCTGACGCTGGACGTGCACGCGGAACCGACGCCCGAAACCCTTGAATTCTGGCGCGCCGCCGGGATGGCGCCCGAGGTTCTGGAAAAGCGCCGCAGCGAACGGCCGTTCAATTTCGCCGATGTGGTGGCGCCGCTGCCGCTCGGGTTTCGGCGGATCAAGGAAGGCGATGCGATCACCCTTGGCGGGCGGGCCTGGCGGGTGCGTATGGGCAACGGCCACGCGCCGGAACACGCGACGCTTTGGGCGGAAGACGGCACGCTGGTGCTGGGCGGCGACCAGATGCTTTCCACCATTTCGCCCAACATCGGGGTCTATGCCACCGAACCCGACGCCGATCCCCTGGCCGAATGGCTGGAAAGCTGCGAACGGCTTTCGCATCACGCGCGCGACAGTCAGCTGGTCCTGCCGGGCCACAAGCTGCCCTTTACCGGGCTGCCGGTGCGGATGCGCCAGCTGATCGACAACCACCACGGCGCGCTGGACCGGCTGCTGGACCACCTCGGGCAGCCGCACACCGCCGCCGAATGCTTTGCGCCCCTTTTCAAGCGCCGCATTGGCGATGCAGAATACGGGCTGGCGCTGGTCGAAGCGGTGGCCCATGTCAACCACCTGTTCAGGCTGGGCAAGGTCACGCGCAGCCGGCGCGACGACCGCGCCTGGCTGTGGCAACGAAAGGGGTGACAGATGACAGGGCAAACCGGCCCCGAAGGCGCGGCTGAAACCGGCGCCAGCGCGATCCGCACCACCGCCGAAGCGCACGAAGCTTCGGCCCTGCAGCAGGGCCGGCGCGCGGTCCACGCCGACCCCGACACCCCGGCCACCCCGGAACAAAAGCCCCTGCCCGAAGGCATCGCGCGCAATCCGATCGACGCCAAGAGCCCGGCCGAATGGGCCTATGAACGGCTGATCCTCTATATTCAGAACTTCGAGGAACAGATGGACGACGAACACGAGATCGCGGTCGGCTTCGCGGGCGCGGCTTCGGGGGCTTTGCGCATTCAGGGCATCGGGTTTTTCGACCCCGACATCGTGACCTTCTACGGCACCGATGAAACCGGATCGCGCACCCAGCTGATCC
>JAJRUE010000228.1 GCA_024277955.1 Alphaproteobacteria bacterium
GCGAAGGATGAACAGTTCGCGATAGCGGGTCATGGCCGGGGCCTCGAAACGAAAGCGGCGTGCCCGCCTGGGCACGCCGAAAATTCTGGTGGGTGATAAGAGATTCGAACTCCTGACATCTTCGATGTGAACGAAGCGCTCTACCACTGAGCTAATCACCCGTCGCCGGGCTATCTAGCGTTACTGGGCGGGGTTATCAAGCGGGGCCGGCGCAGATTTTTCACCGATCTTGCGCCGCAGCTTGCAAATCATCACCTGCCGGTCGCCCACTACCTTGGACCGGTTGACCGTCAGCTTGCCCAGAGGCGGGATATTCAGCGCTTCACCGGCGGCGACCGCCTTGCCGATTTCCTCGAGAACCGCATCCAGCGCGGTCTTCACCGCGTTCGGCTTCATCCCGCTGGACGCAACGATTCGCGCCACCAGTTCCTTGCGCCGAAGCACCGGAGCCGCGGCCACCGCCTTGTTTGCCGGCGTTGCAGCCGCCGTTTCCGTCACCGCTTTCGTCGCCGCTTTCGTCGCCGCTTTCACCGCCGTTTCGGCCGGCGGCTTCGCGCTGGCCTCGCCCTTGGTGGAACGCTTGACCGTCCCCGGGGCCGATCGCCGGACCGCGCCCGCAGAAGCCGTCTTCGAAGCCGCCTTCCGTGTCGGCTGCGTTGTCTTTCGCGCCATGGTCCACCTCGCCTGTTTTGTTTCCGTTGCAAAAATAGTTAGCCCCAATTCGCGGGATTATCCACCGAATCCTGCGAACCCGCCCGGCACCCCCCAGACCGCCGGCCCCAAAAAAGAAAGGCCATGTCCCACGACACAGCCTTTCTTCAGCTTCATTCCTGGCGCGCGCGCCCAAGCCCGGCGCACGGCTCAACGCCACGCACCGCCAGTCAGCGCCCGGTCAGTGCGCCGTCGCGCCCGACCCTTCGGCGGCTTTCAGCGCCGCTTTGGCGCGCGCGGCGTCCTCGGCCTCTTCATCCCACTCGACCGGCTCGGGCTTGCGCACCAGCGCCAGATCAAGCACCTCGCGAACGTGGCCAACGGGGATGATTTCCAACCCGTCCTTCACGTTGTCCGGGATCTCGGCCAGATCCTTTTCGTTGTCCTTGGGGATCAACACCGTCTTGATGCCGCCTCGCAACGCCGCCAGCAGCTTTTCCTTGAGTCCGCCGATCGCCAGCACGTTGCCGCGCAGCGTCACCTCGCCGGTCATGGCAAGATCCTTGCGCACCGGGATCTGGGTCAGCACCGACACGATCGAGGTGACCATCGCCACGCCGGCGCTCGGCCCGTCCTTGGGGGTCGCGCCTTCGGGCACGTGCACGTGGATGTCCATCCGTTCGAACCGCGGCGGCTCGACCCCGATCGACGGCGCGATCGAGCGCACGTAGCTTGACGCCGCATCGATGCTTTCCTTCATCACGTCGCCCAGCTTGCCGGTGGTCTTCATGCGGCCCTTGCCCGGCAGGCGCAGCGCCTCGATCGACAGCAGGTCGCCGCCGACGCTGGTCCAGGCCAGGCCGGTCACGACACCGATCTGGTCTTCTTCCTCGGCCAGCCCGTAGCGGAACTTGCGCACACCCAGATAATCCTCGAGATTCTCGGGGGTTATGACGACCTGTTCAACCTCCTTGCGCACCAGCTTGGTGACCGCCTTGCGGGCCAGCTTGGCGATCTCGCGCTCAAGGTTCCGCACCCCGGCTTCGCGGGTGTAATAGCGGATGATGTCGGTCAGCGCCTCGGGGACGATCCGGAATTCGTCCTTTTTCAGACCGTGATTCTTGATCTGTTTCGGGATCAGGTGCTGGATCGCGATCTCGCGCTTTTCGTCCTCGGTGTAGCCGGCCAGCGGCAGGATCTCCATCCGGTCCAGCAGCGGGCCCGGCATGTTGTAGGTGTTCGCCGTGGTCAGGAACATCACGTTCGACAGGTCGTATTCCACCTCGAGATAGTGATCCACAAAGGTGGAATTCTGTTCCGGATCAAGCACTTCCAGCATGGCGCTTGCCGGGTCGCCCCGGAAATCCTGGCCCATCTTGTCGATCTCGTCCAGCAGGATCAGCGGGTTGGTCGTCTTGGCCTTTTTCAGCGCCTGGATGATCTTGCCCGGCATCGAGCCGATATAGGTGCGCCGGTGGCCCCTGATCTCGCTCTCGTCGCGCACGCCGCCAAGGCTGATGCGGATGAACTCGCGCCCGGTGGCGCGCGCCACCGATTGACCAAGCGAGGTTTTCCCCACGCCCGGCGGCCCGACAAGGCACAGGATCGGCCCTTTCAGCTTTTTCGAGCGCTGCTGCACGGCAAGGTATTCGACGATCCGTTCCTTGACCTTTTCCAGCCCGTAGTGATCTTCGTCCAGGATGCGCTGGGCCCGGTTCAGGTCTTTCTTGACCCGGGTCTTCACGCCCCAGGGGATCGCCAGGATCCAGTCCAGGTAGTTGCGCACCACCGTGGCTTCCGCCGACATCGGCGACATGGATTTCAGCTTGCGCAGCTCTCCCTCGACCTTTTCGCGGGCCTCTTTCGAAAGCTTGGTGTTCTTGATGCGCTCTTCCAGCTCGGCGATTTCGTTGGCGCCCTCGTCGCCGTCGCCAAGTTCCTTCTGAATGGCCTTCATCTGCTCATTCAGATAGTATTCGCGCTGGGTGCGCTCCATCTGGCTTTTCACCCGGGTCTTGATCTTTTTTTCAACCTTGAGCACGGACATTTCGCCCTGCATCATGCCATAGACCTTTTCCAGGCGCTCTTCGATCGACAAGGTTTCCAGCAGCTCCTGCTTCTGGTTCACCTCGACCCCCAGATGCCCTGCGATCAGATCGGCCAGCTTGGCCGGCTCGCGGGTTTCCGCGACCGCCGCAAGGGCTTCTTCGGGGATGTTCTTCTTGATCTTGGCATAGCGTTCGAATTCCTGACCGGCGGTGCGAACCAGGGCTTCGACCGTCGCCTCATTGCCTTCGACCTCGGTCAAGGGCGCGGCGTAAGCCTCGAAAAAGGCGTCGTTTTCCAGGAATTCCACGATGCGCACCCGCGACCGGCCCTCGACCAGAACCTTGACGGTTCCATCGGGCAGTTTCAGCAGCTGCAGCACATTGGCGAGCACGCCGACACGGTAGATGCCCTCGGCCTGCGGTTCGTCGACGCTGGGGTCGATCTGGCTCGACAGCAGAATCTGCTTGTCGTCCTGCATCACCTCTTCAAGCGCCTTGACGGATTTTTCCCGCCCCACGAACAGCGGCACGATCATGTGCGGAAAGACCACGATGTCGCGAAGCGGCAACACGGGGTAGGATTGAGTGGTTTGCTCGGTCATTCGTTTTCCTCGGTTGGCAAGAAGGCATCCATCCCGCGACCGCGGCGATTGTGGCCTTCTCCTGTATCGGGCCTATATCTGGTGTCTACGCCGGCATTTTTCAACACGGACACGTCTTTTGCACATCATTGTGCCGCCGTATCGGGACGCAAACAAGGCGTCATTTCGTCAATTTCCGCGGAATTTCCAGGAATGCGCCCAAGAGCGGGGTTTTCGCGCATGCAACCTTGCTCCTTTTGAAACGATACCACCAATTCGCGCCCGCCTGGGGGCGGCGGGCGCGAGCTGGATCGAAAGCGATCCCGCGGGGCCGAAATCCAATGTCGCAAACTGTGGGTTCGGGTGACCTAGACCGGCTCGATATCGCCTTGGGCGCGCATGGCGTGGAACCGGGCTTCGAAGGCGTCAAAGGCCCCCGCCGCGATGGCGGCGCGCATTTCGGCCATCAGATCCTGGTAATATTGCAGGTTGTGCCAGGTCAGCAGCATCGACTGGATGATTTCGCGCGCCTTGAACACATGGTGCAGATAGGCGCGCGAATAGTTCCGGCAGGCGGGGCATGTGCACGCCTCGTCCAGCGGGCGCGGATCGTCCTGGTGGCGGGCGTTCTTGATGTTGACCACGCCGCGCCGGGTAAAGGCCTGGCCGGTGCGCCCGGACCGCGACGGCAGCACGCAATCCATCATGTCGATGCCGCGCCTGACCGCCCCGACGATGTCGTCGGGCTTGCCGACCCCCATCAGATAGCGCGGCCGATCGGCGGGCAGCATGTCGGGGGCATAGTCGAGGGTCTCGAACATCTTTTACTGCCCCTCGCCCACGGCCAGCCCGCCAATCGCATAGCCATCAAAGCCGATTTCCATTAGTTTCTCGGCGCTTTCGGCGCGCAATTCATGTTCCAACCCGCCCTGCTGGATCCCGAACAGCGCATGCCCCGGCCGGTCGCCGAACGCCGCGCGCGAACGTGCCGCCCAGCGCATCGACAGGCGCATGGAGCGCGCGATTTCCGCCTTTTCCGCCGGCAAGGCGGGACATTCGTCAAAGGCCATGACGATATCGCTGCCCAGCAGGCGCTGGATTTCCATCGAGCGTTCGGGGCTCAGCATGTGGTCCGACCCGTCGATATGGGACTTGAAGCGCACCCCGTCTTCGCTGAGCTTGCGCAGGGCGGCCAGGCTCATCACCTGGAAACCGCCGCTGTCGGTCAGGATCGGCCTTTGCCAGTTCATGAAGCGGTGCAGCCCGCCAAGCCGCGCGATGCGCTCGGCGGTGGGGCGCAGCATCAGATGATAGGTGTTGCCCAGCAGGATGTCGGCGCCGGTTTCGGCCACGCTTTCGGGCAGCATCGCCTTGACGGTCGCGGCGGTGCCCACGGGCATGAAGGCCGGCGTGCGGATGGCGCCGCGCGGCGTGTGGATCACCCCGGTGCGGGCCTTGCCGTCGGTGGCCAGAAGATCGAAGGAAAATGCGCTCATGCGGGGCTGATAGGCCAAGGCCGCAGCCGATGCAATCGCGCCGCGCGTGCCGCGCGTCGCGAGGCCTCCGGCGGGGATATTTTCGGACAGAAGAAGATCAGCCGGTGGCGATCAGCCTGTCGAACTTGGCGGCGCAGATGAAATCGTTTTCGCTCAGCCCGCCGATGGCGTGGGTGGTGAACGTGATCTCGCAATAGCCCCAGCCGAACAGGATTTCCGGGTGGTGGCCTTCCTGGTCGGCCAGCCAGGCAGCGAGGTTGGCGTGGTAGACCGCCTTGGCGAAGCCCTTGAATTCCAGGCGTCTCCTGATCTCGGTCGCGGCTTCGTTCAACTGCCAGTCGGCGTGCAGTTCCTTCATCATGGCGCGCGCGTCGTCGCCCTCGATCGGGGGCACGCCGCCTTCGCAGGGCACGCAGGACTTGTCGCTCAGATCGCAGGTGCTCATGATTCTCTCCTCGGACGCTTCTCAGGACGCTTCGCGGGCCGGCGGATAGGCCGGCTCGAACAATCCGCGCGAACGGGCCTCCTGAACATCTGCCAAAAGGTCGCGCCCGGCGGCGGCAAAGAGATCATCGATGTTTTCGATCACGAAGTAAATCGGCTGGTGGATGTCGATCCGATACGGCGTGCGCAGGATGTCGAGCACATCGAAGGGGCGGCGCTGCGGTCCGTCGCCGGCGACGCTCCAGGACAGTTCGCTGACGCTCGAGGCCAGCCCCGAGCCGAGCGCCTTGTATTGACCGCCCTCCAGCGTCAGGCCGAATTCGATGGTGAACCAGTAGAGCCGGATCAGCCAGGCATAGTCGCGCCGTTCGGCCCGCAGGCCGGTTTCGCCGATCGCCTGGGAAAACGCGGCAAAGCGCGCGTCCGTGAGCAGCGGCGCATGGCCGAAGAGTTCGTGGAAGATGTCGGGTTCCTTGATGTAGTCGAAGTCTTCGCGCCGGCGGATGAACGAAGCCGCCGGAAAGGCCCGCTCGGCCAGCATCGCGAAAAACCGGCCAAAGGGGATCAGCGCCGGCACCGGTTCGACCCGCCAGCCGGTATGCCGGCCCAGAACCTGCGAAACCTCGCGGCACTGGGGCACCCGGTCGGCCGGAAAGCCGAGCCGCGCCAAACCGTCCAGATAGGGCCTCGCGCAGTATCGGCGCACATTGGGCAACTGGCGCGCCAGCAGATCGCGCCAAACCGCGTTTTCGTCAGGCGAATAGGCGATATTGCCGTCGCGGTCGGGCTGTTTCGCCTGGTAGCGGCTGTTGGCGTGGGTCCTGGTCGTCATGCGGCGGCACCTCCTGTTGGCGGGAACTGTATCACCCGGTTTCGGCCAATTCTTTTCCAACTGATTGCCATTTTCGCGGTTTCGTGCGAAATTTTACCACCGAATTCAACCAAGGAGACATTTCTTGCCCACCCTCGACGATCTCGACCGACGCATTCTTGCGGTGCTTCAGCGCGACGCCAAGATTTCGACCCACGACCTGGCCCAACAGGTCGGCATGTCGCCCTCGCCCTGCTGGCGCCGGGTGCGCAAGCTGGAAGACGCCGGGATCATCGCCGGCCACGTCGCCCTGCTCGACAGCCGCGCGCTGGGGCTGAACACCCGCGCCTATGTGCATGTGTCGCTGGTGGACCACTGCGAAGACAGCATCCGCGCCTTTGACGCCTTCGTCGCCGGCCACCCGCAGATCGTCGAATGCTGCTCGATCACCGGAGCCGACGACTACCTGCTCAAGGTGGTGGCGGCGGACCCCGAGGCGCTCGAACGCTTCCTGATGCAAGAGATCCTGGGCCTGGGTATCGTGCGCAGCTCGACCACCCATTTCGTGCTGCGCCAGAAGAAATATTCCACCGCCCTGCCGCTCGACGCCAGCTGACCGGACGCGCGGCCGCCCCCCGCCCCGCCGCGCGGCCCCCGCGAAATCGGGGGCCAGATATTTCGCCGCAGCCGGAGGCTCTGGACCTTGCGCCCATATTCCTTATATAAAGACTAAGAAATCAAATGAGCGTCCCATGACCATCGAACAGAACCCTATCGAGGGCACGCCCCTCATCAAGCCGTCCAGCACCCACCATCCGCTTTACGTGGATGTCGTGGTCGCCTGCCGGTCGGTGTATGATCCGGAAATCCCGGTGAACATCTACGATCTCGGGCTGGGCTATACCATCGAAATCAATGACGAAAACGAAGTGCGCATCGCCATGACCCTGACCGCGCCGGGCTGCCCGGTGGCCGGCGAGATGCCCGGCTGGGTGGCCGACGCGGTGAACGCGATCCCCGGCGTCAAGCAGGTGGACGTGGACCTCGTCTGGGAACCGCCCTGGGGGATGGAGATGATGTCCGACGAAGCCCGGCTCGAACTGGGGTTCATGTGATGTTCGGCATTCCCGGCAAACAGGCGGTCACGCTGACCCCGGCGGCGGCGGCCCAGATCGTGCGCCTGATGGAAAAGGACGGCTCCAAGGGGCTGCGCATCGGCGTGAAGAAGGGCGGCTGCGCCGGCATGGAATACACCATGGACTACGTCGATGAAATCGACCCCGCCGACGAGGTGGTCGAACAGGACGGCGCCCGGGTGATGATCGCGCCGATGGCGCAGATGTTCCTGTTCGGCACCGAAATCGACTACGAGGTGGCGCTGCTCGAAAGCGGCTTTAGCTTTCGCAACCCCAACGTGGTCGAAGCCTGCGGCTGCGGCGAATCGATCAAGTTCGCCGAACAGGAATGATCCTCCCATGAGCCTTTCGGACGGCGCCGTCGCCTGGGCGCTGGAACTGTTCGAAAGCCTCGGCCCGATCACCACGCGCAAGATGATGGGCGGGCTGTGCCTGTATCTGGATGGCCAGATCTTTGCCATCCTCGACAGCCAGGGCACGCTTTTTCTCAAGGCCGGACCCGACTTCGCCAGAACCCTCGAACAGGCCGGGGCGCGCCAGTTCGGCGCCGGCACCGGGCGCACCATGGGCTACTGGGACCATGCCCGAAGACGGGCTGGACGATGCCGATACCGCCTGCGCCTGGGCGCGCCGGGCGCTGGAAAACCTGTAAACCGCGACCAAACACGCCATTGGAGCGCGCGCCATTGCCCGCTAGAACCGCCCAAACCACAGACAGGGAGCCCGACATGACCACACGCAGAAAACTCGCCGCCGGCAACTGGAAGATGAACGGCCTCGCCGCCGACCTGGCCGAGGTCACCCAGCTTGCCCAGGCCCACCCGGCGCCGGGCTGCGACATCCTGTTGTGCCCGCCCGCGACCCTGCTTGACCGAATGTCGGCGGCAGCGCGCGGCAGCGCCATCGCCACCGGCGGCCAGGATTGCCACGCCAGGGCATCGGGCGCCCATACCGGCGACATCTCGGCGGCGATGCTGGTGGACGCCGGCGCCAGCCACGTGATCCTGGGCCACTCGGAACGGCGCGCCGACCACGGAGAAACCAGCGCCCAGGTGCTGGCCAAGGCGCAGGCCGCCCTGTCGGCGGGCCTGTGCGCGGTGGTGTGCATCGGCGAAACCCTCGACCAGCGCGAGGCCGGCGAAACCCTCGGCGTCATCGGCGATCAGCTGGCCGGCTCGGTGCCCGAAGCGGTCACCGGCGACAACCTGGTCGTCGCCTACGAACCGGTCTGGGCGATCGGCACCGGCAAGATCCCGACGCTGGAACAGATCGGCGAAGTCCACGATTTCCTGCGCAAGGACCTGGTCGCCCGCTTCGGCGAAACCACCGGCAATGCGATCCGCCTGCTCTACGGCGGCTCGGTCAAGCCGGCCAACGCGGCCGAGATCTTTGCGGTCGCGAACGTCGACGGCGCGCTTGTAGGCGGCGCCTCGCTCAAGGCCGCGGATTTCTCGCCGATCATCGCCGCGCTCGAAGCCAGCCAAGGCTGAAACTTCCTGCCTCCGGCGGGGATATTTCCGGACAGAAAAAGACAGACGCTCCCCCCCTTCCTCTTGCCGCAAATACCTTCGGGGGTGAATGGGCCCGGCCCGGGCCCAGAGGGGGCAGACAGCCCCCTCGCAAGACCTTTGAAAAGGTCTTGCCAAGGGTTTTGCAAAACCCTTGGCCGCGCCCGCCACCCGGTTCAGATTTCGCGGGTCACGTCGTGGTCATGCACCCAGGAAAACCGCTCCAACACCTGCCCCGGCGCAAGCGCCCCGGCCAGGCGCAACCCCGCATGCGCCGCGCCGCGCAGCAGCGGGTTGCGCAGATGGTAGTTGCGCGCATTGGCATTGGCCGCCTCGATCACCCGCACCACCCGGTCGCGGCGGCGCGCCTGATAGGCCGCCAACCCCTGTGCCAACCCCGCACCGGCCAGCGCATCGGCCAGCACCCAGGCGTCTTCCAGCGCCATGTTCGCGCCCTGCGCCAGAAACGGCAGCGTCGGATGCGCCGCGTCCCCCAGGATCGCGCTCGCCCGCCCGTGCCAGCGCGCCGCCACCGGGTGCCGGAACAACCCCCAGAGGTTCACCGTTTCCACCTGCCGCAACAGCCCGGCCACCTCGGGGCAGAATATCGCGAAGGCGCGGCGCAACTCGTCCACGTCGCCCGGATGGTTCCAGCCCTCGGCGGCCCATGCCTCGCGCTCTTCGACCGCGACGATATTGGTCAGCGTCCCGCCGCGCAGCGGATAGGCCACCAGATGCCGCCCCGGCCCCATGAAGACCCGCACCCGCTCTGCCGGCCCGGCCGCCCCCGGCACCAGCGCCCGCCAGGCCACCTGGCCGGTGAAAAACGGCGCCGCTTCGCCGTTCAGTACCGGGCGCAGCCGCGAATGCAGCCCGTCGGCGCCCACCACCAGATCGGCGGCGATCTCGCGCCCGTCCGCCAGGGTGACCGAGGCGCCGGTCTCGCCGTCGGAAACCGCCGCCACCGCGTGGTCCAGCAGCAAACCGACCCCGGCATCGCGCGCGGCGCGGGCCAGAAGCTCGACCAGGTCGGCGCGGTGCAGCAGCAGGTAGGAAGCGTTGCGGGCATGGCGGGCCAGGTCCAGCCGCACCACCAGGCGCCCGGCGCGATAGTCGCGCAGCTCGACCGCGCGCGACACCACCGCGGCGGCGCGCAGCGCCTCGCCAAGCCCCAGCGCGTCGAGCACCGCCACGCCGTTGGGGGTGATCTGCAAGCCGGCCCCGACTTCGGAAATCTCGGGGCTTTGTTCGACCACGCGCACCCGCGCGCCACGGCGCGCCAGCGCGATCGCCGCCGCCAGCCCGCCGATCCCGGCCCCGATCACCAGCACGTCCCTGCCTGAAATCATCCCCTGCCCCCGAAATGCAAACACCGGTGCCTGTCGGCCCCGGTGCTGGTGTCGTCTTGCCTGCGCGTTCTCTCGGTTCCCGGCCTGGCCGTCGCCATGCCCGCCGGCGCGGTCTCCGGCCCGATCACCGGGACGCGTCCCGGCACGGCCTCTGGTACGCCCGCCGGCACCGGCCTAGGTGTCGCGATGCACCTTTTCGCGGCGCTCGTGACGTTCCTGGGCCTCGAGGCTCATGGTGGCGATGGGGCGCGCGTCCAGGCGTTGCAGCGAAATCGGCTCGCCCGTCACCTCGCAATAGCCGTATTCGCCTTCCTCGATCCGGCGCAGGGCGGCGTCGATCTTGGCGACCAGCTTGCGCTGGCGGTCGCGGGTGCGCAGTTCCAGCGCCCGGTCGGTTTCTTCGGAAGCGCGGTCGGTGATGTCGGGAATGTTGCGGGTGCCGTCCTGCAGACCTTCGATGGTGTGCTTGCTGTCGTCGAGAATGTCGGCCTTCCAGGCAAGCAGCTTGCGCCTGAAATATTCGACCTGGCGTTCGTTCATGAATGGTTCGTCTTCAGCCGGGCGATAGTCATCTGGCAGTAAAACTTCAGCTTTCATTCTCGCTTCCCTTTCTTTGTCGGACAAATCTTTCCGAATGCCCCCTTGGGCGCCCATGTAGCCCAAGCAAAAGACATTGTCACTAGCAGATCGCCGTCCCTTGATGGATTGTGACGCGACAGGTAACAAGGCGTGAACAATCCGCTGCAAAAAGTTGAAAAGCCCATGAAATTCACCGGCACCGAAACCTATGTCGCGACCGAAGATCTGACGGTCGCCGTAAACGCGGCGGTAACGCTTGAACGGCCGCTGCTGGTCAAGGGCGAACCGGGCACCGGCAAGACCGAACTGGCCCGCCAGGTGGCCAGTGCGCTGGGGCTAAGGATGATCGAGTGGCATATCAAGTCCACCACCAAGGCGCAGCAGGGGCTTTACGAATACGACGCCGTCAGCCGGCTGCGCGACAGCCAGCTGGGCGATGAGCGGGTGAACGACGTGCGAAACTACATCCGCAAGGGCAAGCTGTGGGAGGCCTTCGAGGCGGATGAAAAGGTGGTGCTGCTGATCGACGAGATCGACAAGGCCGACATCGAATTTCCCAACGACCTGCTGCAGGAACTCGACCGGATGGAGTTCCACGTCTACGAAACCGGCGAAACCATCCGCGCCCGCGTGCGCCCGATCGTGATCATCACCTCGAACAACGAAAAGGAGCTGCCCGACGCCTTTTTGCGGCGCTGCTTCTTCCACTACATCCGGTTCCCGGACATGAAGACGATGCGGAAGATCGTCGAGTTGCATCACCCCGGCATCAAGGAGGCGCTGCTGACCACCGCGCTGACCCAGTTCTACGAGATCCGCGACCAGCAGGGGCTGAAGAAAAAGCCCTCGACCAGCGAGGTGCTGGACTGGCTGCGCCTGCTGCTGGCCGAAGACCTGACCGCCGACGATCTCAGGCGCGACGGCGCATCGCTGTTGCCGCGCCTGCATGGCGCGTTGCTGAAGAACGAACAGGACGTGCATCTGTTCGAACGTCTGGCCTTCATGGCCCGGGCGCAGCGCTAGATCTCGATGGCACCGGACCAGCAAACGCGACGGTGCAAGGATTTTGCAAAATCCTTGGTCAAGGCGCCCGCGGGCGCCTTGACGGGCGGCGGGCGGCAACGGCGCGGCCCCGCCCGGGCGGTGCGCGCAACCGCGCTGCTGCTGGTGGCCGCCTGCGCGCCGCTGCCTGCCGACGGCCCGGTATCGCGGCGCTCTGGCGGGATCGTCGAAGAGCTGCCCCTGCCGGCGATGAAGACCCCCGCCGGGCGCGCAGCACCGGCGCCGGGGCGCTCGAACAGCTCGATCGCCGCGGATTTCCTGGACCTGTCCTTTGCGCTGGAAAACGGCCGCCAGCTGCCGGTGCTGACCCGGTTCGAAACCCCGGTCACGATCCGGCTGACCGGCATGACCCCGGGCGCGGTCACCGAACGCGACCTGGACGGCCTGCTGGCGCGGCTGCGCGCCGAAGCCGGGATCGACATCACCCGGACCGGCCCCGCCGCCCCCGCCAACATCACCGTCGAATTCGTGCCCCAGCGCATCATGCGCCGGGCGGTGCCGCGCGCCGCCTGTTTCGTCGCCCCCAACATCGACAGCTGGCGCGATTACCTGCGGCCCACCGCCCGGCCGGGCTGGGCGGCGATGACCTCGCGCGAGAAACTGGCGATCTTCATCCCCGGAGACGCCGCCCCCCAGGAAATCCGCGACTGCCTGCACGTAGAGATCGCCCAGGCGCTGGGCCCGGTGAACGATCTCTACCGGCTGACCGATTCGGTCTTTAACGACGACAATTTCCACACCGTTCTGACCGGCTTCGACATGGTCGTGCTGCGCGCCTATTACGACCCGGCGCTGCGCTCGGGCATGCGCCGCGACGCGGTGGCCGCGCGCCTGCCGGCGATCCTTGCGCGCATCAACCCGGCCGGGCGCAGCGCCCCGACCCCGCCGCGC
>JAJRUE010000229.1 GCA_024277955.1 Alphaproteobacteria bacterium
CGCTGGTGGCGGGGGCTTCGATCCTGCGCTGGCCGCTGATCTACCTGAGCCGCCGGATGCGTCGCGCACGCGACCGCCGCATGGGGGCGAAATCCGGCCGCCCGTGATCGCCTTGCCGGGGCGCGCTGAAAGGGCAAGCTGCGTCCATGGTAGAGATTTCCGAGATCAGCGACCGGGACAGCCTGCAGGAATGGCTGGAGGCCTTGCCGTTCGACGAAGACGAGAAGCACCGGATCGCGGGGACGATCGCCCATCGCGCGGCGATGCGGGTGCTGCCGATCTATTGGCGGTGGGTCAACGCAAGCACGTATGCACGCGGACGTGATTTGACGGCGCTGCCAGTTTTGCGAGCCGGTTTGATCAGTGGAGTTGCGAGCCTTGCGCCAACCCCGCTGATCAACGAGGCGCTTGCCCTGATCGACCCCGAGGACTGGGAAAAGGGGCCGGAGCATGTGAACGGGTTGATCGCCGGGATTGTCGAGAAGCACCGGCTCTTGAATGAGGTTCGCCGCCTGCGGGACGAGTTGGCGGCGGTTAAGGCCGTAACCTCACCCGAGGGCATGCGAGGTCACAACAACCCGCCGGAATTGATTGAACAAGCAGCCGAGCTTGTCGAAAAGGTCGACATCGTGTGGGTCACCCTTGGCGAGGCCGAAGCGGAACTCGAAAAACCCGCACCGGACCCGGGCCTCCTGAAGCGGCTGGGGCGGGGGCTTCTTGGTGCCTTGAAATACCCTGTAAATCTGGCGGATATCATGGCGAAAGAGGCCGTCAAATCCATTGGCAAACGCGCCGGGGATATCCTCATTTTGTGGATCGTTTCAAGGACACCCGAAATCCGGGCATTCGCCGAGAACCTGGTCGAGTTGGCCAACACTTTGTTTTAGGAAACTGCGCGCTTGATGGATCTGGCCAGCCCGGGGCGCTTGCGGCCCGGGCATGCGCCCGCCCGCCCCACGGCGGGCGCATTCGCGCCCACCCGGGCGGCCGCATGCCCTCGGATGGATACGTGCAACGGTGTTGCCTTGGGCGGTTTCGCTGTGGGGCGCTGCCCTGCGGGGCCGGGCAAGGGGGACTAATCCGATTCACATCCCCGCCCAAATGCCCTAAACCCCGCCCATGACCGATGACCTTGCCCCCGATCTCCCGCCCGTGCGCGGCACGCTCAGCCCGAACCGGCCACTGTCCGAGCTGACCTGGCTGCGCGTCGGCGGTCCCGCCGACTGGCTGTTCCAGCCCGCCGACCGCGCTGATCTTGCCGAGTTCCTGGCCCGGCTGGATCCCGCCGTGCCGGTGTTCCCGATCGGCGTGGGGTCGAACCTGATCGTGCGCGACGGCGGGCTGCGCGCGGTGGTGATCCGGCTGGGGCGCGGCTTTAACGCCATTGCAATCGATTCCGGCTCAGGCACAGGCTCAGGCACCGTCACCGCCGGCGCCGCGGCGCTGGATGCGCATGTGGCGCGCAAAGCCGCGAGCGCCGGGCTGGACCTGACGTTCCTGCGCACCATCCCCGGCGCCATCGGCGGGGCGGTGCGGATGAACGCCGGCTGCTATGGCAGCTATATCGCCGACCACCTGGTCGAAGCCCGCGCCATCACCCGGCGCGGCGAAACCGTCACCCTGAGCCCCGGAGACCTGAATTTCCGCTACCGCCAGAGCGACCTGCCCGACGACTGGGTGATCACCGGGGCCACCTTTCGCGCCGAAACCGCCGAGCCGCAGACCCTGGAGGCGCGCATGGCCGACCAGATCGCCCGGCGCGACGCCACCCAGCCGACCCGCGAACGCAGCGCCGGGTCGACCTTTCGCAACCCGGCGGGGTTTTCCTCGACCGGGCGCGCCGATGACCGCCACGATCTCAAGGCATGGAAGCTGATCGACGACGCCGGCCTGCGCGGTGCCCGGCTTGGCGGCGCCCAGATGAGCGAAAAGCACCCGAATTTCCTGCTGAACACCGGCAACGCCACCGCCGCCGAGCTCGAATCCCTGGGCTAAGAAGTGCGAAAAAAGGTATTCCAAAACAGCCGGATATCGCTAGAATGGGAAATCATGCGCATCGGTGAGCCGGCAGGCAGGCCAAAAGACGAACCGGGCGCTTAACGACAAGACAAACGAGGGCCACCAAAACCGGCCCCGAAACAAAGGCACCAAGGTGGGTAAGTCGAGCAGACGACCCCCGAAAGTGGCGGTATTGATGGGCGGTGCTTCGGTGGAACGCGAAGTGTCGCTCTCGTCGGGGCGCGAATGCGCCGCCGCGCTGCGGGAGGCAGGATATGACGCGATCGAACTGGACGCCGGTCCGGACCTTTGCGCACGCCTGAGCGAGCTTTCGCCCGATGTCGCCTTCAACGCCCTGCATGGCCGCTGGGGCGAAGACGGCTGCGTGCAGGGGCTGCTGGAATGGATGAACATTCCCTATACCCACTCCGGGGTGCTGGCCTCGGCGCTGGCGATGGACAAGGCGCGCTCGAAACAGGTGTTCGCCGCCGCCGGGCTGCCGGTGGCCGACAGCCTGCTGGCCGACCGCGAGGCGATCGAGGCGGACCACCTGATGCCGCCGCCCTATGTGGTGAAGCCCAACAACGAAGGTTCGTCCGTGGGGGTCTGCATCGTTGAAGAGGCGGCCAACGGCCCGCCGGCGCTGGCCTCCGACATGCCGCAGACGATGATGGTCGAGGCCTTTGTGCCCGGCCGCGAACTGACCACGACGGTGATGGGCACCCGCGCCCTGGCCGTCACCGATATTCTTACTGAGGGGTGGTACGACTACCACGCCAAGTATGAACAGGGCGGGTCGCGCCACGTGATCCCGGCGGACCTGCCCGACGAAATTGCCGAAACCTGCCTGGACTACGCCCGGCGCGCCCATGCGGCGCTGGGCTGCCGCGGGCTGAGCCGCACCGATTTCCGCTGGGACGAGGCGCGCGGCGCCGACGGGCTGATCCTGCTGGAAACCAACACCCAGCCGGGGATGACCCCGACCTCGCTGTCGCCGGAACAGGCGGCGCATTGCGGGATTTCCTTTCCCGAGCTTTGCGCCTGGATCGTGGAGGATGCCTCGTGCGACCGCTGAGATCCCCGTTGAGAGCCCCGCGCAAACCCGGCCGCCGCGCCGCCGCCAAGGCCGCCGCCAAGACCGCTGCCGCCGCCGCTGCCTCCAAAACCGCTGGCCGCCGCGCCGCCAGGCCGCGCCGCGATCCGGCGCCGTCGCGCGCCGCCTACCGTCTGCACCGGCTGTGGCTGACGCCGCTGGTGCGCCGGGCGGTCAAGGTCGGCCTGCCGCTCGCGCTGCTGGCGGCGCTGGTGGGCGGCTGGTTCGCCCAGGATGCCAACCGCGAAGCCCTGCGCGACAAGTTCGCCGAAATCCGCCGCTCGATCGAGGAACGCCCGGAATTCATGGTCAACCTGATGGCGATCGACGGGGCCTCGCCCGGGATCGCCGACGACATCCGCGAAATCGTGCCGGTGGATTTTCCGGTCAGCTCGTTCGACCTCGACCTGGAAGGCATGAAGGCGCGCATCGGCGAACTGGACGCGGTGCAGCAGGTGGACCTGCGCATCCGCAAGGGCGGGGTGCTGGAAGTGAAGGTGCGCGAGCGCGTCCCCGCGGCGGTCTGGAGGGTCGGGCGCAACGTCGAGTTGCTGGACGCCGAAGGCTATCGGGTGGCGGTGATCAAGTCGCGCCTGCAACGCGCCGACCTGCCGCTGCTGGCGGGCGAGGGCGCCGAAAAGGCGGTGCCGGAAGCGCTGCAACTGCTGGCCGCCGCCGCCCCGGTGGCGCCGCGTATCCGCGGGCTGGTGCGCATGGGCGAACGGCGCTGGGATCTGGTGCTGGACCGCAACCAGCGCATCATGCTGCCCGAAACCGACCCGGTGCGGGCGCTCGAACAGGTGATGGCGCTGAACGACGCGCGCGACCTGCTGGCGCGCGACGTGTTGGCGGTGGACATGCGCAACCCGGCCCGCCCGACCCTGCGCATGGCCCCCGAGGCGCTGGACGAGCTGCGC
>JAJRUE010000230.1 GCA_024277955.1 Alphaproteobacteria bacterium
CCCCGAAGGCCCGTTCAGAGCCTGCGACGTCAACATGCTCTACCGCCCCGAAGGGCCACGCTATGGCCCGCCAAAGCCCCTTTCGCCCGGATACTGTGCGCTCTCGGCGCTGTTTTCCGACTGGGGCCGACAAGGGCGTGCCGATCTGCGCCTGAGCAACGATCGCCACTACTACGTGGACGGCGGCAGCGAACAGCTTTGGGCGATGGAACCCGAACCACGTCCGTTCACCGAAGCCGACGGCTGGAAAAGCTACAAGCTTTGGGGCATGGGCATTGCCAGCCGCGACATCACTGGCGACGGCTATGCCGATGTGTTCCTGTCCTCGATGGGCGACCAGAAACTCCAGTTTTTCGACCCTGGCGCTGGCGGGCCTTCCTTTGACGACGCCACCTACGGGCGTGGCACCACGGCGCAGCGTCCCTATTCAGGCGATGACGGGCGGCCCTCGACCGGGTGGCAGATCGCCTTTGGCGATGTGCAGAATGACGGGCTGGACGATGTGTTCATCGCCAAGGGAAACGTGCAGGAGATGCCCGGACTGGCAATGCGCGACCCAAACAATCTGCTGGTGCAGCAACCCGATGGGCGTTTTGTGGAAATGGGCGATGTGGCGGGACTCGCCGACATGGAGCGCGGACGCGGCGCGGCATTTGAAGACCTGAACCTCGACGGACGGCCCGATATCGTGGTGGTAAACCGCGAGGCGCCGCTTCGGGTCTGGCAGAATGCCACCGCGGGCACCGGCAACTGGCTGTTGGTCGATCTTGCCCAACCTGCGCCGAACCGGCGCGCCGTCGGAGCCTGGATCGAATTGCGGGGCCCGACGGGAACAAGGGTGCGTGAAGTCACCGTTGGCGGCGGGCACGCCAGCGGCAGCGCCACCTTTCAGCACTTCGGCCTGGGAAGAAACGAAACCGCAGAGTTGCGCGTCATCTGGCCGGACGGCGCGGCAAGCAACTGGGTGAAAGTCAGTGCCAACCGGATCGTTCGCCTGTTACGCTCTGACGACGGGCTGAGCGTCGCCTCACCCTGACGCGGCGAAACGCGTTTCCATGTCGCGACGCAGGCGCACCGCAGGGTCCGCGGCATCGATTTCCACGTCCTGCCAGTTCAGCACCGCACCGCGGGCAACTGCCCGGCGCAGGCGAATGCCACCGGCCAGCCCGATGGGCAAGGCACCGATCCGCAGGCTTTCCCGCGCTGGCATCAGCCGCCCCCATACGGTGTAGCCGCCTTCGCCATCCAGCATCTCGCCCGGCTTCAGATCGCGCTTGGCACAAGCCACAGCATCGGCGTTGAAGTCGCGAGCCTGGCCCGTCGGTTCATTACGCAGGGCGGCGCTGAGAACCGAAATCCCCAGTTCCATCCCGATCAGATGGTAGGGTTTGAACATGGCCGAATAACGACCGCTGGCATCTGTCGGCAAACCGTACTGGCGAAAACAGGCGGCGGCATAATCGTTCGGGGCCTCGAGCACCACATAGACGCCCCAGCGCAGGTCGTTCGCGACCTCGCGCCCATCGCGATGGAGCGACGAAACCACTTCCACCTGCTCGGTCCGTTCAAGCGTGCCGCCGAAGGCACGCGGGATAAGCACGTTTTGCAGATCGTCGCGCGAACAGGGCGGGAATGCCAGGCCATCGGTCGGGGCCTGCAGACCGCAAGCGTTGGCAATCGCCGCCATTTCGATGGCCGACTTGGTGCCATCAAGGAATGAATTGAACATCTGGCTGTTCATCCCCGCCGCTGCGGCCTCGGCCGCGGTCAGCCCGTAGTGCTGCCAGACGTCATCCGGCGTGACCTCATGGTATTCCGGCAGGTATTTGGTGCCCTTGCCGGCGGCGACCACGCCGAAACCCGCGGCCCGCGCCCAATCCACCATCTCGGCGGTCAGCGCCGGCTGGTCGCCATAGGCCATCGAGTAGACCAGCCCGGCGGCGCGGAAACGCTCTGCCAGAAGCGCGCCCGCCAGCACGTCGGCCTCGACATTGACCATGACGATATGCTTGCCCGCCGAAAGCGCCCTCTGCGCGTGTCGCAGCCCGGCAGCGGGATGGCCAGTGGCCTCGATCACCACCTCGACGGCAGAATCCTCGATCAGGGAGCCGGCGTCATCGGTGAAACGCGTGGCCTCGATACGGGCGGCGTCCCAGCCGACGGTTTCACAGGCCGCGCGCGCCGCCGGAACGTCGAGATCGCAGATCACCGGCATTTCCATCCCCGGCGTGTGCGGCAACTGGCTGAGGAACATGGAGCCGAACTTGCCCGCGCCGATCAGCCCGGCGCGCACCGGATTTCCCGCTTCGGCGCGCTGCTGCAACAGGTGATAGAGGTTCATCGCAACTCTCCTTTTGCGTTACCGGTAATCGTTGAGGGCCGCAGGGTGCATTGCAACCCCCTATCGCGGCACCGGCAACCCGCTCGGCACGGCGTCGGGAACCCCGAGGCGACCGGCAAGGCTGGTTTCGTCGGTGAGTGCATCCAGAAACGCCAGGATATCCGCAATCTCGTCTTCGCCCAGTTTGACCGGAGCCAGTTCATTGGCCTGCGCAATGGCCTGCATTTCATCGGGCCGGCGCAGCACCCAGTCGTCTGTGGCGCCCGGCAGGGCCGGCAGGATCGCCTGGGCCGGATCATAGGCCATGAGCGATCTCACCGGGTCCAGGTGGTGGCGCACAACCGCGTCCAGCGTCGCATATGCGCCATCATGGCCGTAGGGTGCGGTGGCAGTCACGTTTCGCAGGCTCGGGGTGCGGAAACGGTAGGCATCCTCGCGCCGCCCGGTGACGCGCATGCGCCCGATGTCGCGGTGGTGGGCTTCGAATTCGGCCGCCTTGCCCGGGCCGATTTGCGGCATGGCAATGGCGTGAAACTTCTGATCGGTCTGGAACTGACCAGCGTGGCAGGCGCTGCAACCTGCCCGGCCGTAGAACAGGGCCATGCCGCGGCGGGCGCCGGGGGGCAGATCGCCTCCGCCGCGCAGAAAGCGATCGAAAGGGCTGTCGTCAGCCCGCCATTCAAAGGCAGTAAAGGCCGCGATGGCGTTGGCAATATCCGTGAACCTGATCGGCTGCCGAGAGCCGATCACGGCGTCAAAATCCTTTCGATACTCAGGTATCGCCGCTACCCGCGCCGCCAGAATTCCCCAAGCGCCTCCGGGGCCGGTGATCAGCCCGCGACTGGTGGCCAGCGACACGTCGTTCTCATCCCGATGCCCGGCCATTTCATCGCCGGCAAGCACGGGAAACATCGCCTGCGCGGCAAGAACGCTGTCGAAGCCGCGCGTCATTGCCGCGCCCATCGGGGTCCGGATGCCATCCGGGCGATCCGGGTCGGCCTCAAGTCGGCCGTCATGGAAAAGGCTGGTGAACTGCGTCGCCCCCAGATTGAACAGCGCCGGCGCATTGCGTGCGACACGGCGTTCCGGAAGGTTGGCTGGGTCGGCTCGGCGCGCGGGACCGAGCCCGATACCGCCATCGCCGATTGCCAGAGAAACCCCGTCCGAGGTGCCAAAGCGCGGATTGTGGCAGGTGGCGCAGGCAACCTTGCGGCTGCCGCTGAGAATGGGGTCGTAAAACAGCAACCTGCCAAGCCGGATCTGGGTATCGCTGGCCTTTGCGAAAACGGCATCTGCCGAGGGCAGCGCTGCATCCTGCGCCAGGGCCGTGCGCGCCAGCACAAGCAACGCTAATACCGGAAGCCGCATATTCACAGGCCTTCTCCCTCCGGTGCGATCTCCAGCACAAGACGCTGCCGATACGGCCGTTCCGGCGTGGCGATCGGGCTGGGAAAACCCGCGTGGTTGACCGCATCGGGCCAGTTCTGCGCCTCAAGGCAGATACCCGCGCCGGGCACAGGCAACCGGGCCCCGGTGTAGACCTGCAAGCCCGGCTGATCGCTCCAAATCCGCAAGGCAACCTCGCCGGGGGCGCTCAGAACCGCAATCGGCCAGTTGCGATCGTGGTTTCCGGGAAGCGTCATGTTCAGATCGAGCGCACGGTGGATGTCCGATTCCAGCGATTTTCCACATCTGAAATCGAGCTCTTGCGGAAGCGGCGCAAGCCTGCCGGTAGGAATATGTTCCTCGTCGGTTTCGGTGAAACTGTCCGCCACCACCCGCAGTCGGTGCCCCCAGATCAACCCGCCGCCGGCGAGATTGTAGTAGTTGTGCTGGGCAAGGCTGACCGGACCTGGCCTGTCGGGGGTCGCCTGCATCTCGTAGATCAGTCTCCCGTCGTCCAACCGGATGTCGAGCCGCACATCCAGCGCACCTGGATAACCATCCTCGCCATCCTCCAGACGACAGGTCAGGCGTACCGCCTGCGCTCCATCGGACTGCATCGTCCAGTTGCGCCGGGACAGGCCCGTCTTGCCGCCATGCAGATGGTGCCGGCCATCGTTGCGGCTCAGCCGGTATTCCCGCCCAGCCAGAGAGAACCGCGCCTGTCCGATGCGCCCGGAAACCCGCCCGACGATCGCGCCCATGTAGGTGCGGTCGGCCAGGTAGGAACGCGCATCACCGTGGCCCAGGATCACCGGCACCACCCGCGCGCCCCTCGACACCCGCCAATCGGCGGTGATGGCACCAAGGCTGAGGATCCGCACCTGCTGGCGGTTGTCTTCCAGCAGGTGCTCGGCGATCTCCATGTCAGACGTAGCGGTTGACAATGTTCTCCAGCATCTCCTGCCGGCCAGAGACCGGCGCGGGGTTGATCCCCCGCTCTGCGACCCGCTCGGCAAGTCCGTCGAGGCCCAGATCGCCGGCCATGATTTCGGCTCCGAGACCTCTGTCCCAGCCCGCGTAACGTTCGGCCAGCGGCGCTTCCAGCGCGCCATCCTCCAGCATTGCCGCAGCGGCCTTCAGACCGCGCGCGCAGACGTCCATCGCTCCGGCATGCGCCATCAGAAGGTCTTGCGGATCAAGCGACTGCCGGCGCAGCTTGGCGTCGAAATTGGTGCCGCCGGTGTCAAATCCGCCGCCCTTCAGGATATGGTAATAGGCCAATGCGACTTCGGGGACGTTGTTTGGAAACTGGTCAGTGTCCCAGCCTGACTGGTAGTCGTTCCGGTTCATGTCGATCGAACCGAATATCCCCAAAGCCTGGGCCAGCGCGATTTCATGTTCGAAACTGTGCCCGGCCAG
>JAJRUE010000231.1 GCA_024277955.1 Alphaproteobacteria bacterium
ACCCCCACGACATCCGCGGCAACCCACGGAAAAGGCGGCTATTTCTGGCGCCGGAACTTCTTGAAATACCGCCGGTTCAGCCGGATGAACTCCATCACCAGGCCGCCCAGCCCGCCCTTTTCGCGCCCCTTCAGAAAGGCCGAGCCGGAAAACCCGCCGACCGCCGATCCGATGGTGTCGACGATCAGATCCCACATGGTGTCGGGCAGGCCGGATTTCTGCATGTTCAGCCCAAAGGTCTGGTCCATGAAATATTCGAAGATTTCCCACAGCACCCCCAGCGTGATGGCGATGCACATGCCAAAAAGCCCCAGCGCCCAGGGCGGGGCGGCGTAGCGGTCGCCCTCGAACAGAGCAAAGACAAAGACGAACCCCATCATCCCGAACCCGATCGCCGAGGTCGTGTGCAGCACCACGTCCCACCACCAGTAGCGGTTGTAGAAATCCAGCGCTTCGCCCAGAAACAGCGATGCGAAGATGAACACCACGATGCCGGTGAAAAACGGCCAGGGCAACGCGATATGCATCCGGCGGGTGATAACTTCGGGCGAAATCGACACCAGCAGCGTGCCCAGCGCCACAAACACCATCGACCAGCGCCCCAGCACCACCGAGGCCAGGATCGCGATCACCAGCGTTGCCCAGATCGCATAAACGATTTTTCCGTAGTCGCGTCGCGCCATGTGCAACAGCTAGTCCACCGGGGGGGAAACTTCAATTCCGCGCCGGCGCGGCTATATACAAGGGATGCAGGGCCCCGACAGGATACGGCTGGCAAGCTACAACATGCGCAAGGGCATCGGTCTTGACCGGCGCCGCCGGCCTGAGCGGATCCTGGACGTGATCAACGCGCTGGACGCCGATGTCATCGCCCTGCAAGAGGCCGACCGCCGCCTGGGCGCGCGCCCGGCGGTGCTGGACCGGCGCGCGATCGAGGAAAACACCGACTTTCGCGCGCTGGACACCGGGCTGGAGGGGCCTTCGCTGGGCTGGCACGGCAACGCGATCCTGGTGCGCAAGGGGCTGGACGCCGGGCCGGTGCAACGGCTGGACCTGCCGGGGACCGAGCCGCGCGGGGCGCTGCTGGCGCCGGTGAGCGGGCTTTACGTGCTGGGCGCCCACCTGGGGCTGCTGCGCCGCGACCGGCGACGCCAGCTTGAACGGATCGCGGCGCTGCTGGCGGGGCTTGAGGGCGCGCAGGTGGTGCTGGGGGATTTCAACGAATGGTCGCCCAACCGCGGGCTCGAGGCGCTGCGCGGCTTCCGGCTGCTGGCGCCGGGCTACAGCTATCACGCGGCGCGCCCGGTGGCGGCGCTCGACCGGTTCGCGCTGGCCGGCGGCGCCGGGTTCGCCGATGCCGGCGTGGCCGATACCCCGCTCAGCCGGATCGCCTCGGACCACCTGCCGGTCTGGGCCGACATCACCCTGCCCGGCACCCCCACGCCAGCGCGCCAGGACCGCCACCGCGCCGGTTCCGCCACCGGCCGCGACGTGATAGAAGAGCCGTAACAGCGGACCATCCGGGCCATCGGGACCAACCGGACCATCGGCGCGGCGTGCGCACGCGGGCAATCCGGGCACGCATACCGCCGGGGCGGAAAACGACAAGAGCGGACAGGCAAGTCATGAACATACTTCAGGTAACGGCGTTGCTGATCGTGCTGGCAGGCGCCTTTGGGGCGGTGAACTACCTTTTCCTGCGGCTGCCGGCGGCGATCGGCATCCTGATCGTGGCGCTGGGGGCGTCGCTGGCGGTGATGGGGCTGGACCGGCTGGCGCCGGGGCTTGGGGTGGCGGCCACGGTGCGCGCCCAGGTCGAGGGCATCGCCTTTTCGCGCGCCCTGCTGGAAGGCATGCTGGGGCTGCTGCTGTTTGCCGGGGCGCTGCATGTCAAGCTTGAGGATCTGCGCGCCCAGTGGCTGCCGGTATTGCTGATGGCGACCATCGGCGTCGGGCTGTCGACGGCGGTGGTGGGGGTCGGGTTTTCCTGGCTGACGGGGATGCCGCTGCTGGTGGCGCTGGTCTTTGGCGCGCTGATTTCGCCCACCGACCCGGTGGCGGTGCTTGGCGTGCTGCGCGAAGCCAACCTGCGCAAGACGCTGGAAACCAAGATCGCGGGCGAATCGCTGTTCAACGATGGCGTGGGTTACGTGGTCTTTCTGGTGCTGGTCGGGCTGGCCTTTCCCGGCGACGAAGCCCATGCCAGCGGGCTTTCGGGCGCCGCCACGCTGTTTCTGCGCGAAGCGCTGGGCGGCGCTATCTTGGGGATCGCCGCGGGCTGGCTGACCTTCCGCGTGATGCGGCTGATCGACGATTATTCGCTGGAGGTGCTGATCACCCTCGGGCTGGCCTTCGGCGGCTATGAACTGGCCGTCGCGCTGGGGGTGTCGGCGCCGATCATGGCGGTCTGCGCCGGGCTGTTCATCGGCGATGTCGGCACCAGGCACGGGATGAGCGAGGAAACCCGCAAATACGTCGCCGCCTTCTGGCAGATGGTGGACGAGATCCTGAACGCGGTGCTGTTCCTGATGATCGGGGTCGAGGTCTTTGCGCTGGCGTTTTCGCTCGACGCGCTCGGCGCCGGGGCGGCGGCGATCGGGCTGGCGCTGGGGGCGCGGCTGACGGCGGTGGCGGTGCCGGTGCTGATCCTGCGCCCGTTCAAGGAGTTTTCCCCCGGCGTGATCCCGATCATGACCTGGGGCGGGCTCAAGGGCGGGATTTCCGTGGCGCTGGCGCTGTCGCTGCCCGAGGGCGACTGGAAGCCGCTGATTCTGACCGCGACCTATCTGGTGGTGGTGTTTTCGATCATCGTGCAGGGGTTGACGGTAGCGCCGCTGGCGCGGCGGTTGGGCCGCGAACCCGACCTGATGTAGCCGCGCGCCCGCGCTCGGACCACCCGGCAGCCCGGCAGCCCGAACCTCGCCACCAAGGCGCTGAGAAAACCCGGGCGGCTCCCTGGCACCTCGGGGCAGGCCCGGCCCCGCGTTCTTCTTCGCAAGCCCTCCCTGAACCCGCCGGGCAGACGTTCGGGTCAGGCGACGCGCCCAGTGCGCGCCGTCACGCCAAGCCGTCTCGCCAGCCAGCCTGCAACGCGCCTTCTTTGCACATCTCCAGCAGCATGCAGGGTCACCCGGTCGCCCCCCCCGGCCCCGACCTCAGCACGAACTGTCCGGGCCGACCCGGCCGGGTTTGCCCAGCAGGATACGCAGGTTGGTGCGCACCAGGTTCTTCCAGACCATCTTGGGCAGGGACAGGAAAAAGTCCCGCGCCGCCCCCTTGCCCGCGCGTTTCAGCGTGTCCAGCAGCACCGGCGGGCGGGCCGGGCGGAACAGGCCTTCGCGCGGGGCGGGCTTGCCGGCCATCAGCCGCGCCAGCGCGGCCGCGGTGGCCGAAGGGTTGCTCCAGACGCTGCGATAGACGATGCAGCCCTGGCGGTTGATGATGAAAACCGGGTTCGGGAACCCGCCGTAGGCCTGGTGCACGGTGCCGTCCATGTCGTCGATCAGGATCTCGCGCGTTTCGCCAAGCGAGGCCTGCAATTCGCGCGCCCAGCGCCGCTTGTCCGCAAGCGTGCCATGCGCCGGGATGTTGCCGCCGGGGTGGGCTTCGCGCACATATAGCACGACGAAAGAGACCTCGGGGTAGCGCGCGACCAGTTCGGACATGCCGCGCCGGCGGCTCTGAAACAGCGGGCAGGTGATCGAGCCGAATTCCAGCACCAGGAACCGCCCGGGGAAATCCAGAAGGCGGCGCGTGCCCCCGGCCAGATCGCTGACCTGGAAATCCGGTGCCCGGGTGCCAGGCGCCGGGCCGTCGAAGTTCACCAGGTCGTACTGGTCTTCGGAAAACTTGTCGTAGTTGTAGCTTGCCATCGGTTCGCCCCCATTGCGTTGGTCGTCGCTTGAACGTCGTTTCAGGTTTCGCCGCCCTGCCCCGCAAGATTCGCCACCATCCGCGACAGAACCCGCACCGTCAGTTCCGCGTCTTCGGGCGAAATCCCGCGCAGCGCGGTTTCGATCAACGGCGTCGCCAGGGCCACCAGATCGCCCTGCGCGGCGCGGCCCCGCGGCGTCAGGCAGACCAGCGACCGGCGCCGGTCGGCGGCATCGGCGCGCCGCTCCACCAGCCCCTTGCGCACCATCGCATCCACCAGCCGGGTCATCGTCGTGGGGTCGCGCACCGTGCGTTTGGACATGGCGCCGGGGCTTTGCGCATCCTCGCGCCACAGCAGCATCAGGATCGCCCATTCTTCGGCGCTGACATCGTGGCCACCGGCGCGGAAGCGTTGCCCAAGGTCACGGCGCGCCAGCGCGCTCAGCCGGTTGACCCAGTATAGCGGTATGGTCTCGAACTCCATATTACCTGCATACAGCAATATTTGTGTTCCGCAAGCAATTTGCCGTTTTCCTTGGCGTCCCTTTGGGCTAAATAATCCGAAAGGACCGAAGACCGCGCCATGAACAGCACGATAATTTCCCGCTGCGAAGCCAAGGGGCTGCGCCTGACCGAACAGCGCCGCGTCGTTGCGGCGGTGCTGGAACAGGCCGACGATCACCCGGATGTGGAAGAGCTTTACAGGCGCGCCAGCCGGATCGACGCGAAGATTTCGCTGGCGACGGTCTACCGGACGGTCAAGCTGTTCGAGGACTGGGGGCTGCTGGAAAAGCACGAATTCGGCGACGGTCGGGCGCGCTACGAAACCTCGGACCGCGACCACCACGACCACCTGATCGACGTGAACAGCGGCGAGGTGATCGAGTTCGTCGATGAGGAAATCGAGGCGCTGCAGGAAAAGATCGCCCGCAAGCTGGGCTACGAGCTGCGCGGTCACCGGCTGGAACTCTACGGGGTGCCGATCAAGCGCAAGGGCTGAGGCCCGCAGACCGGCGCAAGCGTTTTGCAAAACGCTTGCAAGGCTTTTGCAAAAGCCTTGGCCGGCTGCGCCGGCTTGACAAATCCCGCCGCAGGCGCGCTGTTGCACCGGACGGTTTTTTCATTCTTCTTCCGACAGGCCCCGGCACATGGAAAACTTGCGCGGTATCCTCCTGATGGTGGCGTCGATGGCCGGCTTTGCGCTGGCCGACATGTTCATCAAGGGCGTGACCACATCGGTCCCGGTGGGGCTGGTGCTGCTGGTGCTGGGCGTCGGCGGCACGCTGGGCTTTTCCGCGCTGGCGCTCGTCAGCGGCGAACGCCCCATCGGGCGCGACCTGTTTTCGCCGCTGATCATGCTGCGCAACCTGGGCGAGATGCTGGGCACCTTCGGCTTTGTCACCGCAATCGCGCTGACCCCGCTGGCCAGCGCCTCGGCCATCATCCAGGCGATGCCCCTGGCGATCACCCTTGGCGCGGCGCTGTTCATGGCCGAGCCGGTGGGCTGGCGCCGCTGGAGCGCGATCGTCGTCGGTTTCGCCGGCGTGCTGATGGTGATCCGCCCCGGCCTGGACGGCTTCGAGCCGGCCTCGCTTTTCGCGGTGCTGGCGGTCGTCGGCCTGTCGATGCGCGACCTCGCCACCCGCGCCGCGCCCGGCGGCATCAGCCCGCTGCGCCTGTCGGTCTACGGCTTTCTGACGCTTGTTCCGTCTTCGCTGGTGCTGCTGGCCTTCGACCCCGTCACCCAGGCCCCCAGCCCCGGCCAGTGGGGCGCGCTTCTGGCGGCGCTGGCGCTGGACGGGGCCGGCTATTACGCGCTGACGCTGGCGATGCGCATGGGCGACGTGTCGGTGATCACCCCGTTCCGCTATGCGCGCATCCTGTTCGCCATCGCCATCGGCATGGCGGTTTTCGCCGAACGCCCCGATGTCTGGACCATCGCCGGCTCGGTGGTGATCATCGCCTCGGGGCTCTACACATTCGCGCGCGAACGCATGCGCCGCGCTGCGGCAAAAACCCTTTAACAACCGCCGCGCGGGCGTTAAAGACAGCGGCAGACACAGCGCAGCTGCAACCATCCAAGCGGAAACCATCGCCATGAGCACCATCATCGACATCCTCGCCCGAGAAATCCTGGACAGCCGGGGCAACCCCACGGTCGAGGTGGACGTGATCCTCGAGGACGGCACCATGGGCCGGGCCGCGGTGCCTTCGGGCGCCTCCACCGGCGCGCACGAAGCCCACGAACGCCGCGACGGCGACAAGGGGCGCTATCTGGGCAAGGGCGTGCTGGGCGCGGTGGAAGCGGTAAACGGAGAACTGGCCGAAGCGCTGGTCGGCTTTGACGCCACCGAACAGGAAGCCATCGACGCCGCGATGATCGAGATCGACGGCACCCCCAACAAGTCCCGCCTGGGGGCCAACGCGATCCTGGGGATTTCGCTGGCGACCGCCAAGGCGGCGGCGGATTTCTCGGCGCTGCCGCTTTACCGCTATGTCGGCGGCTCGTCGGCGCATGTGCTGCCAGTGCCGATGATGAACATCATCAACGGCGGCGAACATGCCGACAACCCCATCGACATCCAGGAATTCATGATCATGCCCGTGGGCGCGCCCAATATCCGCGAGGCGGTGCGCTGGGGTTCGGAAGTCTTCCACACCCTGAAAAAGGAACTGTCGGGGGCCGGCTTCAACACCGGCATCGGCGACGAGGGCGGCTTTGCCCCGGCGCTGTCGAGCACCCGCGAAGCGCTCGATTTCATCCTGAAATCCATCGAAAAGGCCGGCTACCGGGCGGGCGACGACATCTGCCTGGCGCTCGATTGCGCCGCCACCGAATACTACCGCGACGGCAAATACCAAATGGCCGGCGAGGGCAAGACCCTGACCAGCGAGGAAAACATCGTCTACCTCGAAGCGCTGCTGTCGGACTACCCGATCGTGTCGATCGAGGACGGCATGGCCGAAGACGACTGGACCGGCTGGCAGGAACTGACCGAAGCGCTTGGCGACAAGGTGCAGCTGGTGGGCGACGACCTGTTCGTCACCAACCCCGAACGGCTGGCGCGCGGCATCGCCGAGGGCGCGGCCAACTCGATGCTGGTCAAGGTCAACCAGATCGGCACGCTTTCCGAAACCCTGCGCGCGGTGGACATGGCGCACCGGGCCGGCTTTACCAACGTGATGAGCCACCGGTCGGGCGAAACCGAAGACACCACCATCGCCGATCTCGCCGTGGCCACCAACTGCGGCCAGATCAAGACCGGGTCGCTGTCGCGCTCGGACCGGCTGGCGAAATACAACCAGCTGATCCGGATCGAGGAAACGCTGGGCGAAGCGGCTGAGTTTGCCGGTCGTTCCATCCTTCGGTGAAACCGCCCGCGGCGCCACCCGGAACCGGCGGCGGGCCCGCAAGCCCTCCCCCTCGCCCACCCGCGACCCTGCCCGAGACCCCGGTCCAAACCCCGGCCGAGACGCCGCCCAAAACCCCGGCCACGCCCCCGGCCCGCCGCCGGACCCGCCGCCTGGCCGCCAGCGCCGCCACCTCCGCCGCCACCATCGCCGCCATCGGCGCGATCCTCGCCGCCTTTTCCGAATTCTGGTTCTACCGGCTTTCGCCCGGCCCCGGCCTGTCGGGGGCGCTGGGGCTGGGCGGGCTGGTGCTGATCTACGGGCTGTTCGGCCTGCTTTTCCTGCTGACGCTGCGGCTGTTTCAGGCCCGCGCCTTTGCCAGCTTTTTCGTCGCCGCAGCGATGTTCGGGTTTTTCATCGAGGGCGTCCCGGTGCCGGTGCTCTATGCCAAGTTGCCGTTCAGCCTGGCCTGGACCAGCCTTGCCTGGCACGCGCTGCTGACGGTCTCGCTGGGGTTCTACCTGTATCGCCGGATCATGGCGCGCGCCAGCCTGCGCGCCGCGGTGGCGCTGAACCTCGCCATCGGCGCGGGGCTGGGGGTCTGGAACGCCTACAGCTGGAACGCAACCGAAGGCGCCGGCGCGGTGGTCTATGCCTGGCAGCCGGTGGGCGCGTTCGCCGGGCAGTTCCTGCTGGGCTGGGGGCTGTTCGTGGCCGGGCACGCGCTGTTTGACCGCCTCCGCCCCGGCGCGCAGCCCCCGGCGCGGCGCGCGTTTGCGGCGCTGCTGGGGCTGGCGATGCTGGCCTGGGTTCTGGGCGTTTTCCGCCCCTATTTCCCGGCCTCGCTGATCCTGCCGTTTCTGGTGCTGCTGTCGCTGGCGTCCCTCAGAGCCGGGCTGAGCAGCCCTCCGTCGCCCTGGCTTGGCCGGTTCCTGGCGCTTGCGATCCCGCCCCGGCGCTATGCGCTGACGCCGCTGATCCCGGCGTTGGCCATCGCCGTCTACGCGCTGATCCGCGCCGCCGAGCTGGAATGGGAAACAAATGTTTTCGTCGCCGGGCTGACGGTGCCGGTGGCTTCGCTATACTGGCTTTACGCGCTGCTGAGCGCCAATCACGCCGGACACCGCAGCCGGCCCGACACGCCCCCGGACGCAAGGTTGAACGAAAGATGAGCACCGCCGAAAAGATCATCGCCCGCCTCGGGCTGGCCCCCCACCCCGAGGGCGGCCATTACCGCCAGACCTGGGCTGCCCCCGCCGCCGATGGCGCGCGCCCGAGCGGCACCTGCATCTACTTCCTGCTGCAGGCGGGCGAGCGCAGCCACTGGCACCGGGTCGACGCCACCGAGATCTGGCACTTCCACGCCGGCGCGCCGCTGGTGCTGTCGATGGCCGCCGACGACACCGGCCCGCGCCGCGACCTGATGCTGGGCCCCGAGGTGCTGGCCGGCCAGTCGCCCCATCTGATCGTGCCCGAACACCACTGGCAGGCGGCGCGCAGCTCCGGCGCGTTCACGCTGGTCAGCTGCACCGTGTCGCCGGGCTTCCGTTTCGAAGGCTTCGAACTGGCGCCGCCGGGGTTCGACATCCCATGACCCTTGCCCGCGCGCCTCAGCGCCCGGCTTGGCCAACGCCAGTCCCGCCGGCTGACGCGGCTGGGCTGGACGGTGGCGGTGATCGCGGGGGCCTGGATCCTGTCTTCGGTGGGGTATTACTGGCTCGAACCGGCGCTGGGGCGCGGATCGGCTACAACGACGCGCCACTGGGCTTTGCGCTGTATTACGGGGCCAGGTCGGGGCTGGTCTATCTGGTGTTCCGGTCGCGCTACCCGGCCTGGAGCCGGCTGGAACTGTCGGGCCTGCGCCTGGCGATCATCGCGGCGATGCTGGTGATCTTTGCGGTCCATGCGCTGTTGGTGATCCCGCGGCTGCCGGAAACCGAATGGGTCCGGGCGCAGAGCCCGGTCGAGTTCTTCTACGCCAATTCCTGGTATTTCCTGCCGAAATCGATCGAGATCCTGTTCCAGCAATTGCTGATCGCGGCGCTGATCCTGGCGCTGCGCGGGCTGCGGCTGTCGATCTGGTCGATCTCGGGGCTGGTGGCGGTGATGTTCGGCGGCTTCCATCTGTCGCTGGCGCTGTCTTACGACAATCCGGTCTATGTGGCGCGCTATACCGTGGCCGCGACGATCTTCGGGGCGCTGGCGCCCTGGTTCATCCTGAAGCTGCGCAACGGTTTCCTGCTGTCCTACGCGGTGCACTGGACCTGTTACGCCATCGACCTGACGCTGATCCACTACGTCTTTGCCGCGCAGGATTGCCCCCCCAACCGCCGGCGAAGCCCGGCGGGGCAAGGTTTTTGCAAAAACCTTGCAAGGCGCTTGCAAGCGCCGTGGCGCCTGGCCGCCTGAATCCGAAGTTCGCATCATTCAGTCATATCCCCCCGGATCGCCCCGCGATCCGGTTCGCGCCCGACCCCGCCCCAGGGCGGGCGAGAATTGTTCCGACGTTTCAATGCGTTGCAGCGTTTCCAGGTCATTCAACGCGCGCGAGATACGGCACCGCCCCCCCTCGGGGCCGGGCGCAAACCTGCCGTCCTTTCGGATTTCATTGATACGCGCTGCGATTTAGCCGCCGGGTTTGTCGAGCGCCCGCAGCCGGCGGATCAGGCTGGAAGTGTCCCAGCGCCCGCCGCCCATGTTCTGCACGTCCTTGTAGAACTGGTCCACCAGCGCCGTGACCGGCAGGCTGGCGCCGGTTTCATTGGCCGCCGACAGGCAGATGCCCAGATCCTTGCGCATCCAGTCCACCGCGAAGCCATGTTCGAACTCGTCGTCCAGCATGGTTTCGTAGCGGTTCACCATCTGCCAGGATCCGGCCGCGCCGCCGCCGATGACCTCGACCACCGCGCGCCCGTCAAGCCCGGCCTTTTCGGCGAAATGCAGCGCTTCGGACAGGCCCTGCACCAGCCCGGCGATGGCGATCTGGTTGACCATCTTGGTCAGTTGCCCGGCGCCGCTTTCGCCCAGCCGGCGCACCGCCTTGGCGTAGACCTGGATGATCGGCTCGGCGCGCGCAAAGGCGCCTTCGTCGCCGCCGCACATCACCACCAGCTGGCCGTTTTCGGCCCCTGCCTGGCCGCCCGACACCGGCGCGTCCACAAACGAAATCTGTTTTTCGTCGGCCAGCGCGTAAAGTTCGCGCGTGACCGCCGCCGAAACCGTGGTGTGGTCGACGAAAACGCTGCCCGCCGCCATGCCGGCGAATGCGCCGTCATCGCCCAGGCAGACCGCGCGCAGATCGTCGTCATTGCCGACGCAGGACATCACGAAATCGGCGCCTTCGGCCGCCTGGCGCGGGGTTGGGGCCCGCTTGCCGCCGAATTCCGTCACCCAGGCGTCGGCCTTGGCGCCGGTGCGGTTGTAGACCGTGACCGCGTGGCCCGCCTTGGCCAGATGTCCGGCCATCGGATACCCCATGACCCCCAATCCCAGAAATGCCAGTTGCGCCATGACTTCCCTCCGCCGCCCGGTTGATCTATAGCCCCTTACTAATGGCTCTCGACAGCAGGTCAACCGCAGGCACCCATGGCAAAATTGTTTCGCTGGCTCTTCCGGATCGTTTCGGGGTTGTTGTTGTTCATCGTGGCGGGGCTCGCGGTGGTCTACTGGATGGCGTCGCGCTCGCTGCCCGACTACAACGCCACCTATGAGATGGCCGGGCTGGCGGGGCCGGTCGAGATCGTGCGCGACAACGCCAACGTGCCGCATATCCTGGCCCAGAACGACGCCGACGTGTTCTTTGGCCTCGGGCTGGTGCATGCGCAGGACCGGCTGTGGCAGATGATGATGCTGCGGCGCACGGTGCAGGGCCGCCTGTCCGAAGTGTTCGGCGAACGCACCGTCGGCATCGACGAATTGCTGCGCCGGCTGGACCTTTACGGGTTGGCGCAATCCTCGGTGGCGTCGATGGACGCGCAGACGATGGAGGCGCTGAACGCCTATGCCGCCGGGGTAAACGCCTGGCTGGCGCAGGTCAACAAGGGCGCGCTGGGGCGCGGGGCGCCGGAGTTCTTCATATTTTCCAATGCGATCGCCCCCTGGCAACCGGCCGATTCGATCGCCATCGGCAAGCTGATGGCCCTGCAGATGGCCGGGCAGCTGGATTACGAGGTGCTGCTGGCGCGCGCCTCCCTGCTGCTGCCACCCGAGCGGGTGCGCGACATCATGCCCGAAGTGCCCGGAACCGGCATTGCCGAACTGCCGGAGTATTCTTCGCTGTTTCCCGACCTGCCGCGCTACGCCGAAACCGCGCCGATGCCCTCGGGGCCGCTGTCGCCGGTGAACCGCTGGCCGCTGGCCGGGGCCTCGAACGCCTGGGCGGCGGCGCCGTCGCGCTCGGCCACCGGCTCGACCCTGCTGGCGAACGATCCGCACCTGGGGTTCACCGCGCCCTCGATCTGGTATCTGGCGCGTCTCGAACTGCAGGCCGGCGGGGTGATCGGCGGCACGGTGCCGGGCATTCCCACGGTGCTGGTGGGGCGCAGCGACGATCTGGGCTGGGGGCTGACCTCTTCCTATGCCGACGACCAGGACGTGTTCATCGAAAAGCTGAACCCCGACAACCCCGACGAAGTGCTGACGCCCGAGGGTTACAAGCCGCTGCGCACCCGCCAGGCGGTGATCCGCATCAAGGGGGCCGAGCCGCGCACCATCACGCTGAAATGGTCCGAAAACGGGCCGATCCTGCCGGGGTCCGAGTTCAACCTGTCGGCGGTCACCCCGCCCGGCCACGTGGCGGCGCTGGCCTGGAGCGCGCTGGAAGCGAACGACACCTCGATGATCTTCGGCCAGAAGATCATGCGCGCCAAGACGGTCGAAGAGGCGATCGCCGCGGGCCGGTATTTCGTGGCGCCGTCGCAGAACCTGATGCTGGCCGACAAGAAGACCATCGCGCTCAAGACCATCGGCAAGCTGCCGCGCCGCAACACCCGCCAACAGGGCCAGGGGCGGCTGCCGAGCCCCGGCTGGGTCGCCGACAACCGCTGGCTTGGCGTGCTCAACTACGAAGCCAACCCCGAATTCCTGTCGCCGGTCGGCGGCATTCTGGGCAACACCAACAACAAGATCGTCGACCGCCCCTACCCGTTCAACCTGTCGTTCAACTGGGGCGACAGCCAGCGTATCCAGCGCTGGCGCAAGCTGATGCAGAGCCGCGAAGTGCACACCCGCGACAGTTTCGTCGAGGCGCAGCTGGACACGGTCAGCTTTACCGCGCGTTCGCTGCTGCCGCTGGTGGCGCGCGACCTGTGGTTCACCGGCCAGGCGGCGCCCGAGGGCACGCCCGAGCGCAAGCGTCAGCGCGCCCTCAAGCTGCTGGCCGACTGGAACGGCGAGATGAACGAACACATGCCCGAGCCGCTGATCTACGCCGCCTGGATGCGGGCGCTGCAGGACCGGCTCATCCGCGACGAACTGGGGCCGCTGGCACGCGCGTTCAGCCATGTGGAGCCGCTGTTCATCGAGCGCGTGTTTCGCGATATCGACGGGGCCTCGCTGTGGTGCGACGTGGTGCAGTCGGAACGCTTCGAGCAATGTTCCGAGATCACCCGCCTGGCGCTGGACGATGCGCTGCTGTGGCTGGAGGAAAAATACGGCGGCGAGCTCGAGGCGCTGCGCTGGGGCGACGCCCATGTGGCGACGCAGGATCACCCGGTTCTGGGCAAGCTGGCGTTTCTGAAATACATCGTCAACATTCGCCAGTCCACCAGCGGCGGCGACAATACCCTGATGCGCGGGCGCACCGGCGCGCAGGAGCCGGACCCGTTCCTGAACGTGCATGGCGCGGGCTATCGCGGGGTCTACGACTTTGCCGATGTGGACAGTTCGCTGTTCGTGATTTCCACCGGCCAGTCGGGGCATCCGCTGTCGCGCTATTACGACGACATGAGCGAACGCTGGCGGCGCGGCGAATATATCCCGATGTCATTGGATATCGATCTGGCGCGGGCTGCCGCCGCGGGGATCACCCGGCTGGTTCCGGCGCGCTGAGCGGCTGCCGGCGGTCTGCAGGCGGAGCGCCCTGGCGGGCGCAAGATCATTTTTGCGCCCCCGCATGCGCGGGGGCGGTCCGCTCCGCTCGGGGGATATTTTTGGACAGAAGAAGGCCCGGGCGATGGGGCGGGTGGGCAGCGTCGGGCCCTACAGGTCGCGGAAGCGTTTTTCCTGGCGCGCGGTCCAGGTGACCTGCAGCCGGTAGCCGTCTTCGGTGCGCTCTTCGCTGTCGATCACGCCCTGTTCATACAGCCAGGCGCGTTTGCGCCCTTCGGCGAAAGACAGGCGGAGTTCGCGGCTGTGGCGCTTGCCGTCGAGCGTGGTGCTGATCGCCGCCAGCAGGTCGTCGATGCCGGCGCCGGTGAGGGCCGAGATCGGCAGCACCGGGTCGCGGCGGGCCGCCTGCTGGAGGGTGCTTTCGCGCGCATCGGGCGCCAGCAGGTCGATCTTGTTCCACAACTCCAGGCGCGGGGTGTCCGCATCGACCCCGAGATCGGCAAGGATGGTTTCCACATCCGCCGCCTGGGCGTCGCTGTCGGGGTGGCTGATGTCGCGCACATGCACCACCAGATCGGCCGAGCGGACTTCTTCCAGGGTGGCGCGGAAGGCGGCGACCAGCTGGGTCGGCAGATCGGATATGAAGCCGACGGTATCGGACAGGATGACGCGCGTGCCCCCGGCCAGGTCGATCGCCCGCATGGTCGGGTCGAGGGTGGCGAACAGCATGTCCTCGGCCATCACCTTCGCCCCGGTGAGCCGGTTGAACAGGGTCGATTTTCCGGCGTTGGTATAGCCCACCAGCGCCACCACCGGGAAGGGCACGCGGGCGCGCGACGCGCGGTGCAGCGACCGGGTTCTTGCCACCCTGGACAGTTGCCGGCGGATGCGGGTGATGGCCTCGTCGATGGCGCGCCGGTCGGCCTCGATCTGGGTTTCGCCGGGGCCGCCGACGAAGCCGAGGCCGCCGCGCTGGCGTTCGAGGTGGGTCCAGGCGCGCACCAGGCGGGTGCGCTGGTAGGAAAGCGCCGCCAGTTCCACCTGCAGCACGCCTTCGCGGGTGCGGGCGCGGTCGGCGAAGATTTCCAGGATCAGCCCGGTTCGGTCGAGGATCTTCAGCCCCCAGGCCTTTTCGAGGTTGCGCTGCTGCACCGGGGTCAGCGCCCCGTCCACCAGCACCAGGCCGATTTCGCGGTCCCGAAAGCGCGCCGCCAGTTCCTCGGTCTTGCCCGAGCCGAACAGGTAGCCGGGCCGCGGGCGCGCCAGGCGCACGACCTCGCCGCCGACCACCTCGAGATCGGCCAGCGCATCGGCCAGCGCCAGCCCTTCCCCGAGGGCGGTTTCGGCCGGCCTGCCGTTGCCGTCAGGCCCGTCGCTGCGGATATGCGGATGCAGAACCCAGGCGCGGGTGCGCGCGTCGCTCAATTCGCCTCTTCACCGTCATAGAGGCTGATCGGCTGCGACGGCATGATCGTCGAAATTGCGTGTTTGTAGACCAGCTGCGACTGGCCGTCCCGGCGCAGCAGCACGCATAAGTTGTCGAACCAGGTGATCACCCCCTGCAGCTTGACGCCGTTGATCAGGAATATGGTCACCGGCACCTTGGTCTTGCGGACGTGATTGAGAAAGGCGTCCTGCAGATTCTGTTTGTCCCCAGCCATTGTCAAAGCCTTTTATCATTGCGCGGTTTCATTGCGTTCTGCCCCTCTTCGGCAGGCCGTTGTTAACGAATTCGAGTATGGCGGCACTGGGGCCGAGTTTCCAGCCCAAATCTTTGCCGGTTCAGCCGCGCCAGAAACCGGGGTTCATCAGCCCCACCAGGGCCAGCGTTTCCAGCCGCCCGAGCACCATGGCGGCGGCCAGAATGCCCTTGGAGAACCCGCTGAGCGCCTGCAGGTCGATCGGCCGGTCCACGGCGACGCTCAGCACCGGGCCGGTATTCGAAAGCGCCGCGACGGTAAGCGCCACCGCGTCTTCAAAGCTGACGCCGTTCATCGCGAAAAGCATCACCGTGATGGCGATCGAGACGCAAAACAGCATGAAGAACACCCAGGCCGCCTGCGCCCCCTGGCGGCGCAACCGCCGCGCCACCGACCCGGCGCCGCCCACCGACGACGGGTGCACCAGGCGTTCAAGCTCGCGCGCGCCGTGCTTGTAAAGCGCATAGACCCGCAGCAGCTTGATGCCGCCCGCGGTGGTGGCGACGCCGCCCCCGGTCAGCGCCAGCCCCATCAGGATGATCCCCGGCGTGGGCAGGCCCGACCAGTGGCGCGCCTCGCCCCAGGCGGCGCTTTCGAAACCGGTGGTGGTCAGAAACGACATCACCGTGAACACCCCGCCCCACAGCGCCTGCAGCGCCTGGCTCGCCCCGGCCTGGAACCCCTGGTCGGCGGAAACTTCCAGCGAGCCGATCCAGTGCCGCAGGAACAGCAGCGACGGCACCAGCACCACAAAGAACAGCCCCATGCGGAATTCCGGGTCGCGGCCCAGGTTCAGGATCGCCGGGCGGCCGCGCTCCTGCGCCATCGCCTGACGCGAGATCGCGAAGATCAGCATCACGAAGATCGCCGCCTCGCCGGCATAGCCCGAGGCGCTGCCGGCCGGCCCTCCGACCGGGGAAATGCCGCTGGTGGACAGCACCGCCATCGCGTGGCTCAGCGCCACCAGCGGGGTGTCGCCCAGCCCCAGCAGCACCGCCCAGAGCGCCACCGTCAGCCCCAGGTAGATCGGCGCGATGCGAGCCACGAAACGGCGCAGCCGCTGCGGGCCGTCCAGCGTCCAGGCCCCCTGGTCGGCCAGCGACACGCCGCGCCCGGCGCCCGCCGAAGACACCACTTCGAAGCCGCCCAGGTTCATCGGCGCCAGCACCGCCGCCGCCGCCACCAGCACCAGCAGCCCGCCCATCCAGCCCACCAGCGCGCGCCACAGATGCACCGAAGGCGGCAGCCGGTCCGGGTCGGCAAACAGCGTCGCCCCGGTGGTGGTCAGGTCCGACACCATTTCCAGGTAGGCGTTCAGAAAGCTGGTGTCGGGCACCGAGATCGCAAACGGCACCGCCAGCAGCACCGGCAGCCCGACAAAGGCGGCGATCAGCGCCAGCAGATAGGCCCGGCCCTGGTGGCGCACCACCCGGTTGGCGGTGGCGATCGCGATCATCGCGGTCAGGATCAGGATCAGGTTGGCGCTTTCGAAAAACGCCCGCATCACCTCAAAGTCGCGCACCGCCAGCGCATGCGCCGCCGGGATATACATCGCCAGCGCCCCCAGACCCATCAGGATCACGATGAACGGCAGGGAAAGCAGGCGGTTCAGCATCAGAAAAAGTCGATCGAGACCTGCAACAGCCGTTCGACTTCGGGCACGTCATCGGCCATTGCGAAAATGGTGATGATGTCGCCTTCGTCGATCCGGGTGCCGCCGGTGGGGCGCTCGATCTTGCCGCCCTTCATCAGCACCCCGACCAGCACGCCCTCCGGAAAGTCGATGTCGCGGATCAGCTGGCCCGCGATCGGCGAGGTGGACAGCACCTGGGCCTCGATCACCTCGGCTTCGGCGTCGCCGATCGAATAGACCTCGCGCACCTTGCCGTGGCGGATGTGGCGCAGGATCGAACTGACGGTGGTGGCGCGCGGGTTGATATAGGCGTCGATGTGAAGCGTGCTCATCAGCGGCGCCAGCGTCGGGTCGTTGATCAGGCAGATCGCCATGCCGGCGCCGGCGGCCTTGGCGCGCACCGAGGCCAGGATGTTGGTCTTGTCGTCGTCGGTCACCGCCAGGATCGCGTCGGCCCGCTCGATGCCCGCTTCCGACAGCAGTTCGCTGTTCAGCCCGTCGCCGTTCAGAACGATGGTGCGTTCCAGCCCGTCGGCGGCCTTTTCGGCCACGGCGCGGTTCTTTTCGATGACCTTGGCGCGGACCCGGTCGGCGCGCTCTTCCAATGCGCGCGCCACCGCCAGCCCGACATTGCCGCCGCCGATGATCACCACGCGTTCCTGCTTGCGGTTGGTCTTGCCGAAGATTTCCAGCGCCCGGTTCAGGTCTTCGGCGTCGCAGAACAGGTAGATCTCGTCGCCGGCGAACAGCTGGTCGGCGGCCTCGGGGGCGAACAGGCGGCCCTCGCGGCGCACGCCCACCACGATCGCGCGCAGGGTGGAAAACAGGTCGGTCAGCTGGCGCAGCGGCGTGTTGATCACCGGGCAGTCTTCGGCCAGCACGATGCCGACCAGCTGGGCGCGCCCTTCCATGAAGGACTGGTTGTCAAAGGCCGCCGGCGCCGACAGCCGGCGCAGCGCCGCTTCGGCGACCTCGCGTTCGGGGCTGATGACCACGTCGATGGGCATGTGATCGCGCCGGTACAGATCGGAATAGATCGCCGTCAGGTAGGACTGAGACCGCAGCCGGGCGATCTTGCGCGGCACCGAGAATACCGAATGCGCCACCTGGCAGGTGACCATGTTGACCTCGTCCGAATAGGTGGCGGCGATGATCATGTCGGCATCGCGCGCCCCGGCCCGGTCCAGCACATCCGGGTAGCTGGCGAACCCGGCGATCCCCTGCACGTCCAGCGCCTCGGTGGCACGCGCCACCAGATCGGCGTTGTTGTCGACCACGGTCACGTCGTTCTTTTCGCCCGCCAGGTGCCGCGCGATCTGCCAGCCGACCTGACCCGCGCCGCAGATGATAACCTTCATCGTCTCAAACCCTCAGTTGCGCCGCCGTTTGCATGGCAGATGCCCGCCGGGGCGTCAATCGGCTGCCGAAGGCCCGGGCCAGGGCCGGGCCGCTCCCCTCCCCGCCAGGTCAATGCCCCCGACAAGACCCCCGGGCGCGCCGCTCAGTCGGCGGTCTCGCGCACATAGGCGACGCGCCCGCCGGACTTGTTGGCGGTCACCACCCCGAGCGACTTGAGCTTGCGATGCAGCGCCGAACGTTCCATCCCGACAAAGGCGGCGGTGCGGCTGATGTTGCCGCCGAAGCGGTTGATCTGGGTCAGCAGGTATTCGCGTTCGAACAACTCGCGGGCCTCGCGCAGCGGCAGGGTCGCCAGGCTGCCCGACAGCACCACGCGCCCGTCTTCGTCGGGGCTGTCATCGGTGCCGGGCAGTTCGCCGGCGGTGATCGGGCCGCTGCTGTCGCCCAGGATCAGCACCCGTTCGATCACGTTCTTGAATTGGCGCACGTTGCCGGGCCAGTGCATCGTCTGCAACAGCGCGATCGCTTCGTCCGACAGTTCGCGCAGCGGCAGGCCCTGGGTGCGGTTCAGCTCGGCGATGAAATGGCGGGCAAGATCGGGGATGTCTTCGCGCCGCTCTTCCAGCGACGGCACCGCGATCGGCACCACGTTCAGCCGGTGGAACAGCTCTTCGCGGAACCGCCCCAGCGCGATTTCCTCTTGCAGGTCGCGGTTGGTGCTGGAAATCACCCGGATGTCGACGCGCACCTTTTCGCTGCCGCCGACCCGCTGGAACTGCTGATCCACCAGAACGCGCAGGATCTTCGATTGCGTGCCCGGCGGCATGTCGGCCACCTCGTCGAAATAGAGGATGCCGCCGTTGGCCTGTTCCAGCAGCCCCTGTTCGATGCCGCGCGTGGCGGTTTCGCGCCCGAACAGGACTTCTTCCATGCGGTCGGGCTCGATCGATGCGGAATTGACGCAGACGAACGGGCCCTCGGCGCGGTCCGAATGGGCATGGATATAGCGCGCGGCCAGTTCCTTGCCGCAGCCGGCGGGGCCGGTCAGCATCACCCGACCGTTCGACTTGGTAACCTTTTCCAGATTGGTTTTCAAAGCCTTGAAGGTCGAACTTGATCCTATCATCTCGGTCGAAGTCACGTCCTTGCGCCGCAGCTCAACGTTTTCCCGGCGCAGCTTCGAGGTTTCCATCGCGCGCCGGATCACCACCAGCAGCTGGTCGATGTTGAAGGGCTTTTCGATGAAGTCATAGGCCCCCTGCTTGATCGCCGCCACTGCGATTTCGATGTTGCCGTGGCCGGAAATGATCACGATCGGGATCTCGGGGCGGTCCTGCTTGACGGTCTTGAGAATGTCGATCCCGTCCATGTTGCTGTCTTTCAGCCAGATATCCAGGATCATCAGCGACGGCGGGTCGCTGTTGACCTGGTCCATGCATTCGTCGGAATTCGCGGCAAGGCGGGTGGTGTAGCCTTCGTCCTTGAGAATGTCCGAGATCAGTTCGCGAATGTCGCGTTCGTCGTCGACGATCAGTATGTCACCCATGACGGCCCGTCCTCATTTGACTGCTTCGTGTATTGTTCTGCTGCGCCGCCGGGTGCGGCTTTGCACCAGCGGCAGACGAATTTCGGCCCGCGCGCCGCGATGGTCGCTGTCAGGCGTAAACGGCGCGGCGTCGGTCAGCTGCAGCGACCCGCCGTGTTCTTCGATGATCTTCTTGACGATCGGCAGCCCCAGCCCGGTCCCGGCGGTGCGCGTGGTCACATAGGGTTCGAACAGCCGGGCGCGGTCGACCGGCAGGCCGATGCCGTTGTCCGAGACCGTGATCAGCGCTTCGTTGCCATCGCGCATGAGCGCCACGCGAATTTCCGGATCGAACGGTAGTGCAATCCCCTTTTCCCGCCTTGTTTCAATGGCTTCTCCGGCGTTCTTGATCATGTTTGTCAAGGCCTGACTGATCATCGTCGCATCAACCTCGGCCAGCATCGGCGTGGCCGGCAGGTTGACGCTGAACCGCACGCCGGGCTGGCCGCTTTCCTGCAGCAGCACCGCATCCGCCACCAGCTTGGTCAGATCGGTTTCGCGGGTTTCGGGTTCGGGCATCCGGGCAAAGCGGGAAAATTCATCAACTATGCGCCGCAAGTCATTGGTTTGGCGTATGATAACGTCGGCATACTGTTCCAGATCGGCGCCCTCTTCCCCCAGCTTGCGCGCGAATTTGCGCTTGAGCCGTTCGGCCGAAAGCTGGATCGGGGTCAGCGGGTTCTTGATCTCGTGTGCGATGCGCCGGGCGACGTCGCCCCAGGCCGCCATGCGCTGCGCCGCCACCAGATCGGTGACATCGTCAAAGGCCACCACATAGCCTTCCAGCGCGCCATCGGCGTTGCGCATGGTCGAGATGCGCACCAGCAGGTTTTCCTGCTTGCCGCCGCGCACCAGCCGGATTTCTTCCTGCATGACTTCGCTGCCGGCTTCGCGCAGGCGGGCAAAGAGCGGCGCGAATTCCGCCGCGATCAGCGCCAGATCGGCCCCCGGCGCCGGCGAGGTGCGCAGATGCAGCAGCCGCTCGGCCGACCGGTTGATGAAGGTCAGCGCCCCGGTGCTGTCCAGCCCGACCACGCCCGAGGTCACCGACGACAGCACCGAATCGAACAGCCGGCGGCGTTCTTCGATCTGGCGGGTGTTTTCCAGAAGCGTCTCGCGCTGCATCCGCAACTGCCGGGTCATCTGGTTGAACAGCCGGCCCAGCATGGCGATCTCGTCGTCGCCGTCTTCTTCCACCACCTGCACGTTCAGATCGCCCCCGCCGACGCGCTGCGCCGCGCCGGCCAGCCGCCCCACCGGGCGCGACAAACGTTCGGCGAACCACATCCCCAGCCAGATCGCCGCCAGGATCAGGATCACCGCGAAACCCAGATACAGCAGCCCGAACTCGAACAAGAGCTTGCCGCGTTCGCTTTCGAGCTGGTTGTAGAACCGCACCGTGTCGCGGGTTTCGTCCAGCAGTTTCAGGATGTTGCCATCCACCGTCCGGGTGACGTAAAGCAGCCGGTTGGGAAAGGATTCAAGTCGCCGCAAAGCGCGGAATTCGTTTATATCCCAGTCCTTTATGACGACAACTTCACCTTCTGTCGCCTTGGCGATCTGCTCCGGCGTGGGGCGTTCGTAGTCGAACAGATAGGACCGTTCGCCGCGCGATCGGATTTCGCCGGTGCCGTCGATCACAAAGGCTTCCTTGAGGCCGCGCTGGATCTGCGCCTGCCCCTGGTTCAGCAGCTGGCGGATGTCGCCATCGGACAGAAACACGTTGGCGCGGTGCGCCTCGTCCAGGAACCCGGCCAGCGCGTCGGCATCGGTGATCAGATCCTTGCGGTGCTCGGCCTCGTAGGCCTGGGCCGCGGCCAGCGAATTGCCGACCACCTGGCGGACACGTTCGGAAAACCAGCCTTCAAGCCCGACATTCACCGTCAGCGCCGCGAACACCGCCACCAGCACGGTGGGGATCAGCGCCATCAGCGTGAACACCCCGACCAGGCGCATGTGCAGCCGCGAGCCGGCGGACTTGGCGCGCCGCGCCGCGATCATCTGCGCCACCCGCTGCAGCACAAGCGCCGCGACCACCAGCACATAGACCAGATCCGCCAGCAGGATCAGCCGCAGGGCCGGCGAATTCGCGCCCTCTTCCAGAGGCCCGAGGATCAGGAAGGTTACCAGCGCCAGCAACGGCCCCAGCACGAAAAGGCTGATGGTGGCGGCGTTTTGTATGCGTCGCTGTCGCCTGAGTCTCAGCAGGCGCTGCCACGTTGCCGCTCGGACGGATGCCCGCACGTCTCATCCTCGATCAGGGCCGCTTGACGCGGCATTACCGCCTTGGTGGCTTGGGTCTGCCCGGTGACCTGACACCGAATTGCCACTCTATGTTGCGCTTTTACATCAATTTGCGGCGCCGTGTCACGCGGATATCCAGTTCGGTGATCTTTTTGCGCAGGGTATTCCGGTTGATCCCCAGCAGATCGGCACATTTCGCCTGGTTTCCGCCGGTGGCGTCCAGCGCGATTTCGATCAGCGGCAGCTCCATTTCGCGCAGGATCCGCGGATACAGCCCCGGCGGCGGCAGCGCGCCCCCGTGCAGGTCGAAATAGCGGCGCAGGTGCTTTTCGATACAGCTCGAAAGCTTTTCCGTCCCGGCCGCGGCGGCGCCCGGATCAAAGGCCGGCTGCTGGCTGAGCACGGCTTCCGCCTCGGCGCGGCCGATTTCCTCTTCGCTGGCGGTCACCACCAGGCGGCGGATGGTGTTTTCCAGCTGGCGCACGTTGCCGGGCCAGGTGAAGGCGCGGAACACCTCGCAGGCGGCGGGCGAAAAGCTGCGGTGCGGCAGGCCGTCGCGATGGGCGCGGGCCAGAAAGTGATCGGCCAGCAGCGGGATGTCGTCGACCCGTTCGCGCAGCGGCGGCACCGCGATCGTCACCCCGCCCAGCCGGTAGAACAGATCCTTGCGGAACTCGCCCGAAGCCAGCTTGTCGGCCAGATCGGTCTGGTTGGTGGCCATGATCCGCGGCGCGTAATCGGCCAGCCCGTCGAGCATGCGCACCACCCGGCCCTGGATTTCCGGGCTGAGGTCGCCGATCTCGTCGAACAGAAGCGTGCCGCCGCGCGCCCGCGCCAGCAGCGCCGACGGCCCGTCGATCGGTTCGAGATCGCCCGCGCCCGCCACCACGAACGGCATCGAGCGCCGGTCCGACAGGTCGTGCACCGCGCGCGCGATCAGCGATTTGCCGGTGCCGCTTTCGCCGGTGATCAGCACCGCCAGATCGGTGTTCATCACCCGCGCCACCAGCCGGTAGAGCGCCTGCATCGCCGCCGTGCGCCCCACCAGCGGCAGGTCGTCGCCATTGGCGGGCGCCGGCGGCGCGCCGGTGCGCTGGCGGCGCTTGGTTTCCAGCGCGCGCGCGGCGCGTTTCATCAGGTCGGGCAGGTCGAACGGCTTGGGCAGATAGTCATAGGCTTCGGCCTCGGCGGCCTGGATCGCGGTCATGATGTTGTTTTGCGCCGAGATCACGATCACCGGCAGGCCGGGGCGTTTTTCGGCGATCCGGGGCAGCGCTTCCAGCCCGTTGCCGTCGGGCATGATCACGTCCGAGATCACCAGGTCGCCCTTGCCTTCGTCCACCCAGCGCAGCAGCGTCACCAGCGAAGAGGTGGCGTGCACCTTGCACCCGGCGCGGGTCAGCGCCTGGGTCAGCACCGTGCGGATCGTGCGGTCGTCGTCAGCAACCAGAACCGTGCCGTCCATCAGTTGTCCTTTCCAGAATGCGCATCTTGGCCGGCGGCGGCGCGCTGAGCCTCGGGCGGGGCCACCGGCAGCGAGATGCGGAACACCGTGCGCCCGGGCACGGTATCGACCGAAATCCAGCCGTCGTGGTCCGAGATGATCTTGCTGACCAGCGCCAACCCCAGCCCGGTGCCGTTTTCGCGCCCCGAAACGAAGGGTTCGAAGATGTCGGCGGCGATCTCGGGCGGCAGGCCGGGGCCATCGTCGATGATCTCGACCTGCAGCGGCAGCGCGCCGCCCGATCCGTCCTGCCGGCGCAACCGCAGCCCCAGGTCGAAGAAGGTGCGGATGCGGATGGTGCCGCCCTGGGGGCCGCAGGCTTCGGTGGCATTCTTCAGCAGGTTCAGTACCACCTGCATGATCTGGTCGCGATCGACGAAGGTGGGCGGCAGCGACGGGTCGAAATCGTCGAGGATCGTCATGTGCCCGGCAAAACCCAGCTGCGCCGAACGCCGGGCCCGGTCCAGAATATCGTGGATATTCACGATCTTGCGCTTGGGCGGGCGCAGGTTGCCGAACTGTTCCACCTGATCCAGAAGTGCGACGATGCGCCGGCTTTCGGCGACGATCAGGTCGGTCATCTCGCGGTCTTCGGCGCCCAGGTTCATCGCCAGAAGCTGGGCCGCGCCGGTGATCCCGGCCAGCGGGTTCTTGATCTCGTGCGCCAGCATTTCGGCCATGCCGATGGCGCTGCGGGCCGAAGATTTGACCGCGTGGTTCTGCCCCAGCCGGTCCGACAGCTGGCGCGGCTCGAGGATCAGCAGCACCTCGCCCGGAGCGCCGATCATCGGGGCGATCTGGATGTTGCAGGCCACCGGCGCGCTGTTGCCGCCCGACACGTCGGCGTTCTGGATGAAGACCGCGCTGTGGTCGGCGCGGGCGCGCGCCAACGCCCCTTCCAGCGGCGCGTCGATCGCCAGCCGGTCCAGGATCGGGCTGCCCACCAACCGGCGTGCCGACAGGTTCAGGAACTGTTCGGCCGCCGGGTTGATGGCGCGGATGATGTCCTGCGCGTCGGCGACGAAGGCCGGCACCGGCAGCGAGTTCCACAGGTTCTCCGACGCCGGCACGGCGTTTGCGGCGGGTTTTGCGGAGGCGGCGGTCATGCGGCCTCCTGCGCGGGGTCGGCGGCATCGGTGGCGCCGGCGGGATCGGCGGGGCGGGCGAGCGCCCTTGGCAGCAGCGCCAGCACCGCTTGCGGGTCGGTTTCGGTCAGCACCGTCCGGCGCAGGACCGGCGGCGTGCGGGCGTGGTCCATATACCAGCCCAGGTGCTTGCGGATCACCTTGCGCCCCAGCGCCGGGCCGTAAAAGTCGAGCGTATCTCGGTAGTGGCCGGCGACCATCGCGGCCAGCGCCGGGCCGCGCGGCACCTGCGGCGCGGGCGCGCCGAACAACGCGTGGGCGATCTGCGCCAGCAGCCAGGGCCGGCCCTGGATCGCGCGCCCCACCATCACCCCGTCGGCCCCCGAAAGCGCCAGCGCGGCCCGCGCGGTCTCGGGGCCGGTGATGTCTCCGTTGGCGATCACCGGGATCGACACCGCCGCCTTGACCGGGGCGATCGCCCGCCAGTCGGCGCGCCCCTTGTAGAACTGGCAGCGGGTGCGGCCGTGCACGGTGATCATCCGCACGCCCGCGTCCTGGGCGTGGCGCGCCAGCTCGGCGGCGTTGCGGCTGTCGTCATCCCAGCCCAGCCGGCATTTGAGCGTCACCGGCACGTCAACCGCGCCCACCACCGCCTCGATCAGCGAAAGCGCGTGGTCGAGATCGCGCATCAGCGCCGATCCCGACAGCCCGCCCACCACCTTGCGCGCCGGGCAGCCCATGTTGATGTCGATGATCCGGGCGCCGCCGGCCTCGGCCAGGCGCGCCGCTTCGGCCATCCAGCGCGCGTCGCGCCCGGCCAGCTGCACGGCGCTGCGCGCGCAGCCCAGCGCCAGTTCGGCGCGTTCGCGCACCCCCGGCTTGGCCTGCACCATTTCCTGGCTGGCCACCATTTCGCTGACCACGAGCCCCGCGCCAAAGCGCTGCACCAGGCGGCGGAACGGCAGGTCGGTGATCCCGGCCATCGGGGCCAGGAATACCGGCGGGTCGAATATCTGGTCGTCAATCCGGACGGGCACTGCCTGTTCCTTGTGCATTTGCGCAAATTGCTAGGACACCCCTGCCGGGAAGGCAATTCCACGCCCCGGTTTTCGCGCTGAATTTCATCATCTGCCTATTTTTTGTGCGCGTCAAACGGCCCATTGTCACATCTGGCGCAGACGCATAGATAAGGCGCAGCGAAGAGGAAACCCAATGAGCACAGCCGCGATCATCGTTGCCGCCGGACGAGGCCGCCGCGTCGGCGGGCCGCTGCCCAAGCAGTGGCGCGAGCTTGCCGGGCGCACGGTGGCGGCGCATACGCTCGAGGCCTTTCTGATCCATCCGGCGATCGACCGGATCGTGCTGGTGCTGGCCGCCGACGACATGGGCCTGGCGCCGGGCTACGAGGCACACGCACGCGTCAGCGTCGTGGCCGGGGGCGACAGCCGCACCGCTTCGGTGCGCGCCGGGCTCGAGGCGCTCTCGGGCAGCGACACCACGCGGGTTCTGATCCACGATGTCGCCCGCCCGCTGGTCAGCGCCGATCTGATCGACCGGGTGCTGGCGGCGCTGGACGAGGCGCCGGGCGCGGCCCCGGCGCTGGCGGTCACCGATGCGCTGTGGCGCGGCGACGCGGGCCGGGTGAGCGGCGTGCAGCCGCGCGACGGGCTGTTCCGGGCGCAAACCCCGCAGGGCTTCCACTTTGCCGAGATCCTCGCCGCCCACCGCGCATATGCGGGCGCGGCCACCGGTGCCGCCAATGCCGCCGACGATGTGGAAATCGCCCGCGCCGCCGGGCTGGCCGTGGCGATCGTGCCGGGCGAGGAACGCAATCTCAAGATCACCACCGAACAGGATTTCGCCCGCGCCGAAGCGCTGCTGGCGGCCCCCGGAGACAGGACGATGGACATACGCACCGGCAACGGTTTCGACGTGCACGCCTTTGCGGCGGGCGACCATGTGATGCTGTGCGGGGTGCGCCTTGCGCATGACCGCGCGCTCAGCGGGCATTCGGATGCGGATGTGGGGATGCACGCGCTGAGCGACGCGATCTACGGCGCGCTGGGCGATGGCGACATCGGCCGGCACTTCCCGCCCTCGGACGACCGCTGGAAGGGGGCCGACAGCCGGATCTTTCTGGAACATGCCGTGGCGCGGGCGGCGGCGCGCGGCTACCGGCTGTCGAACGCCGATGTGACCCTGATCTGCGAAGCCCCCAAGATCGCCCCCCATGCCGGCGCCATGGCCGCGCGCCTGGCGCAGATCATCGGCGTCGCGCCCGACCGGATCAGCGTCAAGGCGACGACGTCGGAACGGCTTGGCTTTCCCGGGCGCGGCGAAGGCATCGCGGCGCTGGCCACCGTCACCCTGGTGGCCCCATGAGCCGGCTGATCGCCACCGTCGGCTATGTCGGGCTGCTGCGCCCGGCGCCGGGCAGCTGGGGGTCCGCCGCGGCAATCCCGATGGCCTGGGGGCTGCATTACGCCGGCGGCTTTCCGCTGCTGGCGGCGGCGACGGTGGCGGTGTTCGCGCTGGGCTGGTGGGCCACGGCGGCGGCGACGCGCGGGGGCGAAAACCACGACCCTTCGGAAATCGTCATCGACGAGGTGGTCGGCATGTGGATCGCGCTCTGGCCGCTGTCGGCGGGGCTGTGGCACGCGGGCGTGGACGCTTGGGTCTTCCCCTACCCCGGCTGGGCGCTGGGCTTTGTGCTGTTCCGGCTGTTCGACATCTGGAAGCCCGGCCCGGTGGGCTGGGCCGACCGGCGCAGGGACGCCTTGGGGGTGATGCTGGACGACGTGATCGCCGGGCTGCTGGCCGGGGTAGTGGTAGGGGTTGCCGGCGGCATCGCCCATTGGGGCGGCGCGATCAAGGAAGCGATCCTGTGGATTTTCTGACGCTCAGCCAGACCCTGCAGGGGCGCGCCCGCGCCCGCGGCGCGACCATCGCCACCGCCGAAAGCTGCACCGGCGGGCTGCTGGCCGGGGCGATCACCGATGCCGCCGGCGCCTCGGACGTGTTCGGCTACGGCTTTGTCACCTATTCCAACGACGCCAAGCAGGATCTTCTGGGGGTAAGCGCGAAAACCCTGATGAAGTGGGGGGCGGTTTCCGAACAGGTGGCGCGCGAGATGGCGCAGGGCGCACGCGCGCGCGCCGGCGCGGATCTGGCGCTGGCGGTGACCGGCATCGCCGGGCCGGGCGGCTCGCAGCACAAGCCCGAAGGCCGGGTCTGTTTTGCCCTGGCCGGGGCCGATGGCTGCGAAAGCGAAACCGTGGAATTCGGCGCGCGCGGGCGCGACGCGGTGCGCGCCGCGGCGGTGCGTCACGCGCTGGAAATGCTGATCGCAGCCCTGGGTCGCACACCCATTGACCCTGCGCCACTGGTTTGACAGATTTTTTGTGTGACAAGGAATAGCGGCGCTATTTCAAGGCTCTGTAACGCCGTCACGCAGAAAATCCGTCAAATCCGAAGGACGCGGTTGCTGCTTCATCTCAGCGGCTCGGCGCGCGCAGGGAATGGAGCCACCATGCCCGGCGCCCGCCGAACCCCTGAGCTTTTGCAGCAATTGCGCCAGTGGCACAGGGTCAATGGGTATGTGACCTAGCCTTGCGCCGGGGAATGGCAAGCCTTGCCCACGGGCACGGCGCCGTTTTCTTTGAAAGAAAACGGACCGAAATCTTTGAAAGATTTCGGCGCCCAGGGTCAAAACCCGATCACCCTCCTGGCCGACCTGGACCCGGCGCAGGTCGGACACCGCTCCCTCCACCGCTGCTCGCCGCAACCGTCCATCAACCGCCCGCGCCGCCCGGCCCCGGCCATCGCGAAACTGCCCGCTTCGTGATCACCGCCCGGCCCTGGCTGCCCATTTTTTCGGCAGTTGCGGAACTGCCCCGTTTTTCAGCGCCCCGCCCCGGACAAACGCTTTTCTTTTGGGCGGTTTCGGTTTTCCTGCCGCCAAAACCGGACCCCACGCAAGGAGACTTCATCATGGTCGGCGCAGACACCGCCTGGATAATCGTGGCAACCGCCCTGGTGCTGTTCATGTCGCTGCCCGGTCTGGCGCTGTTCTACGGCGGGCTGGTGCGGGCGCGCAACGTGCTGAGCGTCTTCATGCAGGTCTATGCCATCGCCGCGCTCATGAGCATCGCCTGGCTGGTCTTCGGCTATTCGATTGCCTTTGGCGAGGCGTCGCCGCTTTGGGGCGGGCTGGGCAAGATGTTCCTGGCCGGGATCACCGCCGACACGGTGCGCGGCACCCTGCCCGAAGTGCTGTTCTTTGCCTTTCAGATGACCTTCGCGATCATCACCCCGGCGCTGATCGTCGGCGCCTATGTGGAGCGGATCGGCTTTGGCTTTGTGCTGGTGTTCTCGACACTGTGGATGCTGCTGGTCTATGCGCCAGTGGCGCACTGGATCTGGGGCGGCGGCATGCTGTCGGACGGCGGCATCTTCGGCGCCATCGGCGCGCGCGATTTTGCCGGCGGCATCGTGGTGCACGAAACCGCCGGCCTGGCGGCGCTGGTGATCGCGGTGATGCTGGGGCCGCGGCGCGACCGCTCGAAGCCGCCGCACAACCCGGGCTACGTGATGATCGGCGCGGCGATGCTGTGGGTCGGCTGGTTCGGCTTCAACGGCGGATCACAACTGGCCGCCGACGGGGGCGCGGCCATGGCGCTGACCGTCACCCATATTTCCGCCGCCGCCGCGTCGCTGACCTGGGCGCTGTGGGAAAAGGTGAAATACGGCAAGGCGTCGCTGGTGGGGATCGTCACCGGCACCATCGCCGGGCTGGCCTCGATCACCCCGGCCTCGGGCTTTGTCGGCCCCATCGAGGCGCTGATCATCGGCGCCATCGCCGGGGTGCTGTGCCAGGAAGCGGTGAACGTGATCCGCAACCGGCTGAAGATCGACGACACGCTGGACGTGTTCGCGGTGCACGGGGTGGGCGGCATCTTCGGTTCGCTCAGCCTGCCGTTTTTCGGAATGCTCGGCTTTGCCAATGACGCGACCTGGGGCGCGCAGCTGGGCACGCTGGCGATCGTGGGGGTATTTACGGTGATCCTCAGCGCGGTGCTGGTCAAGCTGGTGGCGCTGGTGACCCCGCTGCGGGTCGATGCCGAAGCCGAAACCAACGGGCTGGACCTGTCGCTGCACGGCGAACGCGCCTACGACCACGTGTCCTGAGCGGTTTTCCGGCGCCTACCCCGCCAGCACCCGGCTGAACGTGGCGATGTCCGGTGCGATATCGGCGCTGCCGACCGCCTGCCAGAGCGCCCCGGCCCGTTCCGCCCCCAGCAACGCCTCGGCCTTGGCGCGCAGCCTGGCCCGGCGCGTTTGTGCCGCCATCGGCCGCGCCAGATCGTACGCGGCCTGCCGCGTCGCGCCGCCCGCCAGTTGCAGCCCCACCCGCGCCTCGGTTTCGCCAAGCGCCGGGTCGAATCCCACCCGAACCCGCGCGCGCATCCGGGCCAGGGCCGGATCGCGCGCCAGCCGGTCGCTGAAACTGTCCAGCGCCGCCGTGTCGTGGCCCGCAAGGCGCAGCGCCACCACCTGACGAAAGGAAAACTTGGCCTCCAGCCCGGTCGCCGGCTCGGCGACGTTGCACACGGTTTCCCAGCGCGGATGGGCGGTGACCTCGACCGTCTCGACCGCCCCGGCGGCATCACCCCGGGCATCCCCCAGCGCCTCGCCCAGCGCCTCCAGCGCCGCGTGCAGCCCGTGGCAACAGGCGTGGAACTTGTGGCTGTTCGCTTCGATCAGCCAGCGTGCGCCAAGCCCGTCGAGCGCCGTCAGATCGCCGGCCCCGTGATGGGTCGCGCCAAAGCCCTGCGCCCCGTCCAGCGCCGCCATGTGCGCGCTCAGGCCGCGCGCCGCCAACAGCGCGGCCTCTACCCCGTTGGCGGCGGCGATCCCGGCGTTGAGCGGCTTGCCCATGGTGCCGAAAACCGCTTTCAGCCCCGACGCGCGGCTGGCCGCCAGCCCCAGCGCGTGGCCGCCCTGCCCCGCGTCCAGTTCCAGCAGGCGTGCCCCGGCCAGCACCGCGCCGAACGCGCCGGCGGTGGCGGTTTGGTGAAACCCGGCCTGGTAATGGCCGCGCCCCAGCCACAGGCCAAGGCGCACCGCCGCCTCGGCCCCGATCGCCGCCGCGTCAAGCAGCGCCGCGCCGCTGGCGCCGGTCCGTTCGGCCAGGGCCAGCGCCGCCGGCACCACCGCAACCGAGGTGTGGCCGATATGGGCGAAATGGGTGTCGTCATAATCCAGCGCATGGCTGATCGCGCCATTGACCATCGCCGCCATGCGCGCCGGCGCCCTGCCGCCGCCGATCAGCGAGGCTTCGCCGCGCCCGGCCTCTTCAAGCGCCTGGGCGCGCAGGATCGCCGCGACCTCGGTGCCGGCGCCGGCAATGGCGCAGGCGGCCCAGTCGAAAAGCGAAAGCCGCATCATTTCGCGTGCCTCGCCGCCGGGGGTTGCCTGCCGGGCAAAGTCCACGAGCCGTTCTGCCAGCATCAGCCATGTCCTTTCAAACGGCGCGCCCCGTGCCGGGGCGCATTATTTCAGGTTTGCCCCGCTGGCGCGGGGCGTTTCGCTCCGCTGGGGGATATTTCCGGACAGAAGAAGGTGTTTTGTTGTTCTTCCGGATTTCTTCTGTCCAGAAATATCCCCGCCGGAGGCATGAAATCCAGCCCCGTCGCCACCCGCTTCAGCCGCCGGGGCCGTAAAGTGCGGCGGCGCGGTCTTCGAAAGCGCGCACGATGCGCTGCATCGCCTCGTTGAACACCACGCCGATCACCTTTTGCAGGATGGCGTTGCGAAACTCGAAGTCCACGGAAAAATCCACCTCGCAGCCGCCCTCGGGCAGGTCGGTGAACTGCCAGTGCGACTGCAGATAGCGAAACGGCCCGTCCAGGTATTCGGTCTCGATCCGGTGGGTGTCGGGCCACAGCACCACCCGGCTGCCAAAGCGTTCGCGAAACACCTTGAACGAGATCACCAGATCGGCCGCCATCACCTCGTGGTCACCGCAATCGCGCCGCGACCGGATGCGCGCCGCCGCCGTCCAGGGCAGGAATTCCTGGTAGCGTTCGACATCCGCCACCAGGTCGTACATTTGCTGCGCGCTGTAAGGCAGCTTGCGTTTTTCGCTGTGTTTGGGCATGGCATTCATGAAGATATGGTGACGTGCGCCCCCCATGTAGGGCAATGGCGCGCGCTTTGCAAGGGGAAGTCATGCCGCACCGTCCTTACGAAATCGACCAGATGATCTCGGCCAAGTCCATTGCGGCGCGGATCGAGGATCTGGCGCGCGAGATCGAGACCACCTTCGCCGGCACCGACAAGCTGGTGGTGGTGGGGCTGCTGCGCGGTTCTTTCGTGTTCATCGCCGATCTGGTGCGCGAACTGGATCTGCCGGTGGAAGTGGACTTTATCGAGGCCTCGTCCTACGGCAATTCGATGGAAACCTCG